>DASSUW010000436.1:0-20960 GCA_035706585.1 Solirubrobacteraceae bacterium
CCGGGTCTACGCGGCGACGCGTTGAGTGAGTCCCGCCATCGCCCCCGCGGCGGCCTCCTCGGCGTCGAGCGCCGCCAGGTAGGACGCGAACGCAGGCCCTTAGGAACGACGGCCTCATCTGGCCCCACTGCGACGGCTTGAACTGGCCCCACCTCCGTCCGATGGCGACCGCACGGTTCGGGCTCTTCGGAGTCCGGACGGGAGGTCGCGGAAGGGATGGGTTCCAGGGTGGAACTGTTCGAGCAGATCCGGCGCGACCGCGACCGGGAGGGGCTGTCGATTCGGGCGCTGGCCGTGCGGCATGGGGTGCATCGGCGGGCGGTGCGGCAGGCGCTGGCGTCGTCGTTGCCGCCGGCGAAGCGGTCGCCGTCGAGTCGGCCGGCGCCGAAGCTGGGCGCGTATCGCGCCATCATCGACGCGTGGCTTGAGGCCGATCGCGAGGCGCCGCGCAAGCAGCGTCACACGGCAAAGCGGATCTGGCGGCGGCTAGTGGACGAGCACGGTGCCGAGGTCGCCGAGACGACGGTGCGCGACTACGTGCGCGCGCGCAAGCGGCAGATGGGCTGGCCGGTCGCCGATGTGTTCGTGCCGCAGACGCATGCGCCGGGCGTCGGCGCGGAGGTCGACTGGGGCCAGGCGCAGGTCGTGCTGGGCGGGATCCCGACCGAGGTGCATCTGTTCTTCATGCGCGCGAGCTTCTCGGGCGCGGCGTTCTGCCAGGCGTCGCTGGTCGAGACCCAGCAGGCGTTCCTGGAGCTGCACGTCGACGCGTTCGAGTGGTTCGACGGCGTGTTCGGCCAGATCCGCTTCGACAACCTGACCTCGGCGGTCAGGCAGGTCCTCAAGGGCCGCCGGCGCGTCGAGACCGACCGCTTCATTGCGCTGCGCTCGCACTACCTGTTCGAGTCGCAGTTCACGACGCCGGGCATCGCGGGCGCCCATGAGAAGGGCGGCATCGAGGGCGAGGTCGGCCGCTTCCGGCGCAACCACCTCGTCCCCGTCCCGCAGGTCGCCGACCTGGCCGAGCTCAACCGGCTGCTGCTCGCCGGCTGCGAAGCCGATCTCAGTCGGCGGATCGTCGGCCGCGACATCCCGGTCGGCGAGGCGTGGGCTGCCGAGCGGCCGCTGTTGCGGCCGTTGCCGGTCGAGCCGTTCGACGCGACCGAGACCGCCACGCCTAGGGTTGACGCCAAGTCGCTGGTCACGGTCCGCCAGAACCGTTACTCGGTTCCGGTCGCGCTCGCCGGATTGCGCGTGAGCGCACGGATCGGCGCGCGCGAGATCACGATCAGCCACGCCGGCCAGGTCGTCGCTCGGCACGAGCGGTTGCACGGGCGCTTCGGCACTGCGGCGCAGCTCGATCACTACCTCGAGCTGCTCGCTCGCAAGCCCGGCGGCCTCGAGCACTCGCTGGCCTTGGCACAAGAGCGCGAGCGCGGCGCCTGGCCGGCCGCGTTCGACGAGCTGTGGATGGCGCTGACGGCCCGCTATGGACGCTCGGAGGCCGCGCGGCAGATGGTCGACGTGCTCATGCTCTGCCGCGAGCACGGGCCCGACCAGGTCGTCCTGGCCGTCCGCGGCGCGCTGGCGGCCGGCGCGCACGACGGTCGCGCCGTCGCGGTGCTCGCGCGCCGCGCCCACACCGCCAGCCGGGCGCCGGCGCCGCTGACCGACCTCGAGCCGCGGCTGGCCACGCACGCCCGACCGGCGCCCGCGCTCGCCGACTATGACCGGCTGCTGGGAGGCGCCCGATGACCCCGGCCAACGCCAAGACCGTCGCGCTGGAGGCGCTGATCGAGGCGCACGCGATCGAACTCAAGCTGCCGACCGTCCGCCGCCGCTTCCGCGCCCTCGCCCAGGAGGCCACGCGCGAACAACAGACCCCGGTCGCCTACCTGGCCGCGCTGCTGGAAGCCGAGCACCAGGAACGCGCCGAGCGCCGCGAGAAGCGCCGGCTGATCGACGCGCGCTTCCCGGCGATCAAGCACCTGCAGGACTTCGTCTTCGCCGACAACCCCAACGTCCCGCAGGCCACGATCGCCGCGCTCGCCGAGGGCGCCTGGATCGACGACCGCGAGAGCGTGATCTTCGTCGGCGACTCCGGCACCGGCAAGACAATGCTCGCGACCGGCCTGGCGGTCTGCGCCTGCCAGCAGGGCCGCCGCGTCCGCTTCACCACGCTCGCCGGCCTCGCCAACGAACTCCAGGAAGCCGAAAGCCGCCGCGAGCTCGCCAGAGTCGTCGGCCGCTACGCCCGCACCGAGCTCGTCGTCCTTGATGAACTCGGCTATCTCGCCCTGCCCGACGGCGCCGCCGAGCTCGTCTTCCAGGTGCTCTCCGAACGCCACGAACGCGGCAGCCTGATCGTCACCACCAACCTGCCCTTCGGCGAGTGGACCAAGGTCTTCCCCGACGCCAGGCTGGCCAAGGCCGTCGTCGACCGCCTCACCCACCGCGCCCACATCATCGACACCGGCACCGAGTCCTGGCGCTTCCGCCACGGCCTCACCCGCAAGAAGGCCACCCCGTCGCGATGACGCGCCCGCGCGCCCATCGCCGCTCCACCTCGCCCTACGGGCTCGGCTCCGCGACGACGGCCGCGCGGCACCACCACACAAGCATCAGGCAACATCACACCAGCAGATCAACCAACGCGAGCTGGGGCCACTTCAGGCCGTCGCGCTGGGGCCACTGCAAGCCGTCGCGTCCAGGCCCTCGAGCGTCGCCCCCGGCCTGCAGGAATACGTCCCATCGCAGCGCGACGAGTTGCGCTGCCTCACGCCATTGTGCGTGCGCCTCCATGAGCTGGCGGCCCGTCGAGCGAGAGGTGCCGTTCCGAATGCGCTTCATGGAAGTGCACGCTAAGTGGCAGCGGGAACGCTGCAACAAGGCGTCGCGCTGAGCCGATCCGTGGTGCGTATCACGGTGACGGTCACGTGGAGGGCGCCGGCGCCGGCCGACGCGTCGGGCATCAGCGCGCCGCCTGCGGGATCGCGTGGGTCGGGGTGCGCTTCGACACCGAGGATGCCAGGGCCACTACCACGGCGACGGCGAGGCCTACGCCAGCGGCGCGTCTCTTCTGCACTCGCGACGACCACCCAGTGCAGAGAAGCCCGCTCCAAACCGGGGACACCACGATCTCCAGTCGTGGGTCATGATCACTCCAACTGCCACGAATGTCCTGTAAAGAACCGGCTTTGTGCGAGTCGTCCACGGGGTGCGAGGTTCGCAAATTGCGGATGTTTGGCGTCGATCTGGGCACCGCATCGGTTCTCGGTGCCCAAATGGCCGTCAGCACATCCCGAAGTGACGGTCGTACCGCGCGGCTCGGCCTGCCGGGCCGCCGCCGCGGCGGTTCGCCGGCTGCGTCGCGGTAGAGCGCCGTCGCGCAGCCCGAGGTCGCGCTCGTCGGTGATGAACGCGCGGGCGGGTCGGCTGGGGCTCGCGCCGCGACGCGGCATCCCGCGTCGCTGAGTTGGCGACCGTACGGCGCGTTCTA
The DNA here is from genome assembly GCA_035706585.1 of Solirubrobacteraceae bacterium. Taxonomy (GTDB): domain Bacteria; phylum Actinomycetota; class Thermoleophilia; order Solirubrobacterales; family Solirubrobacteraceae; genus DASSUW01. The sequence goes on from DASSUW010000436.1 coordinate 3,500, forward strand.
GACGCGTCTCCGTGCGACGACTGAGCTGTTCAACGGCTTGGAGCGTGTGCGCGGACGAGGGGTTGCGTCGTGTGCGGCATCGACGACTCCGAAGGAGCGCGCAAGGCGGTGCGCGTGGCGGACGAGCTCGCGCAGCGGCTGGGCGCGCGGCTCGTGCTCGTGCATGGCACGCCGGTGGCGCCGGCGGTCCTCCATGCCGTCCCGTTCGACAGCGAGGCGTTCCGGCGCGAGGCGCTGGCCGACGCCGAGCGAATCCTCGAAAGGTTGCCTGGCGATCGCGCCCTGCCCGGTGGTCGTGGTTCCGCCGCACGCGATCGGCTGAACTCACGTCGCGGTCAGGACCGCAGATGCGCGTCGAAGAACGCGACGATGCGCCGGCGGGCGTCCTGGGCGGAGGGCTCGTGGTAGGCGGTGCGGGCGTAGCGGCCCATGGCGACGAACAGCTTGGGGACCTCGCCGGCAGCGTGGTCGTTGAGGAAGCCATGACCAGCGTCGGCGTACTCCTTGACGTCGTGGGCGACGCGGTTGGCGGTGAGGATGTGGTCGAGCTTCTCGGCCGTGCCGCGCAGGCTGCGGTCGCGGGCGCCGTAGCTGCCGACGACAGGGCAGGAGCCGGCCAGGAACCGCTCAGCGTCCTTGGGCAGACCGCCGTAGTTGACGCTCGCGGCCCCGAAGCCGTGGCCTGGGGCGAGCATGAGCGCGTAGCCACCGCCGAGGCAGAAGCCGATCACGCCGATGCGGCCGGTGCAGTCCTCGCGCTGCGCCAGCCATTCGCGGACGGCGTCGATGCGGTCAAAGGACGGCCCGCGGCCGGCGCGCACGTCGCGCATGATCGAGCGCACGCAGCGCAGCAGGCTGTGGCCGTCGAAGAGGTCGGGCGCGGCGGCGAGGAAGCCCGCGCCCGCCAGCCAGTCGGCCTGGTTGCGCAGGTCCTGGCTCATGCCCACGGCGTCGTGGATGACCACGATCGCGGGCCAGGGGCTCGCCGCGTCCGGCTGCGCCACGTACGCGGCAAGCTCGCCGCCGGCGGCGGCGATGCGCACGTCGGTCACGGCGACACCTCGGCGGGCGCTCCGAAGGTCGCGCGCATGCCGCGCATGGTGCCGCACATGAGCGGCCGGCGCGGCAAGCCGAGGGCGCGCAGCTCGTCTGCCATCGGGTGTGACCCGAGGATGAGCCGGCCGCCGCCAAGCCGCGCCCGCACCGTGCCCTGCTGGTCCCACGCCGCGCGGCGCAGCACGCCGTCGGCGAGCGTGTAGTTCGGCAGGTTCGGGTCGCGCAGGCGCAGCGGTCCGCCCTCGCGGACCTCGAGTGTGAGCACGTGCGCGCCATCCTGCTCGATCGCGCACACGGCGTGGCCGCCCGCGACGGCGATGTCGATCGCCGCCAGCGCCCTCGGATAGCTCCAGATCGTGCGGCCGGCATCGACGACGAACGGCTGCGACGTCGGCAGACGATGGACGTAGAGCCCGGCGTCGCGGCGCCGCCCCAGAGCGACCAGGAATGCGAGCGCCAGCTCGTCGTAGGCGCCCAAGTCGCTGTCGCGATACCGGGCGAACGCGAGGCTCGCCAGGGCGCGACGAGGCAAGACGCGCATCACGTCGAGGCCGGTCGGCGCCACGAGCGTCTGCGCGGCGCCCGCAGGCACGAGGAACTGCGCCGACCAGGAATCGGCATCACGCGACCGGACGGGAAGGTGGACGGTCCGGCCCTGGATCTCGACACTAGTCGTCATCGCAGGGCCCATAGTCGACCGCATCGCGGGCAGTGCGCATCCGTCTGGACACGCGACGACGGTCCGTGGAAACGACGGATCGCACCAGCCAAATCGAACGGAGCCCTCCAGCAGCGGTACACGATCACCTCAAGCGAGCGTGAGCAGCGCCAGCGCGACGATCGTCGCGGCGACGGCGAGGTAGAAGGCCTCGGTCGCAGTCCACCGCTGAGGTTGGTCGAGGATGCGAATCTCGACCGCGACATAGCCGGCCAGAATCGCCGCGGCCGCGATCGAAGCCAGCGCCCCTGCCGTCTCGTCGACCACGATCACGGCGGCGGCGGCCGCGGCGCTTCCGCCCACCGCCACGGCGAGGATCACGCCCGGCCCCAGATACGTGTTGAACGGGGTCCGGCGAAGCCAGTCGAGCGGGAACCTGTCGCGCTCGAGCCCGGTGGCGAGCGCGATCCCGCCGCCGATCGCCGTCAGGGCGACGAAGGCGTCGAGCACGAGCAGCGCGATGCCCCAGCCGCTCATCGTCGCGTCCCGCGGCGGATCGCCAGGGCGAGGAGGGCGGCGCCGATCGCCAGTCGGGGGCGGCTCACGAGTCGCAAGCAGCCGCGGATCAGGGTGGCGGTCGGTCGTGACGGCGGCGAGCGCCAGGCCCAGGCTGGGAGCCGGTGCGTTCCAGTCGAGTGACTGGAGGTTGTCGAGCATTCCCTGGTCGACGCAGCCTTCGAGGCGCCCTGGCCGCCGGCGTCGATGCCGCCGCCGGGTGCTGCCGACGGCGATCGCCTGCGCGTCAGGGCCATAGCCGGCCAGGACGGCGGGCCCGGCGGCACCGATGAAGCTGGTGTAGAGCATCAGGAACTCGCGATCCGGGCGCACCTGCGGTGCGCTCATGACGCGATGGACGAGGCTCGAGCCGGCCCGGCGGTCGTCGACCAGGAACGGGAAGACGAACGCCTCGACCGCCAGGCCGTCCCAGGCGAGCCCGTGCCGGCGGCTCCACTCGCGCAGCTCGCCGTAGCGGCGATGGGCCGCCGGCGCGTTGTCGAGCGTGAAGTAGTAGCCCTCCTCGCGCGGCACCAGCAGCCAGGCGTCGCACCGCCGCGGCGCGCTCGTCGCTGAGATCCTCGAGGGCAAGCGCCACCCGGGCGCCGAGGCGGCTCAGCGAATCGAGCACGTCCTCCTCGGCCAGCAGCGCGCGAAGCTGGCCCGCCCCGAGCTCACAGGCGAAGGTCAGGCGGGGAACGGTCACGACAGCGGGACGGCGATGATCGCGAATAGCCCGGCGAGGACGCTCATGCGCGCGACGTGGGGCGTTCGCCGATCGGGACGAGCCGGATCAGGGCGATCCGGCGGCCGGTGCGCTCGGGATAGCGGGCGTAGTCGGGGGCGGTCGCCAGCACCCGCGGCCAGAACGCGGTTGCCTCGGCCTCCGGCAGTTCCTCGGCGCGGACCTGGAGCCGGCGGCCCTCGAGCTCGACGGTGGCCGTCGGGTCGGCGCGCAGGTTGAGGTACCACGCGGGCGGTTGCGGCAGGCCGCTGTTGGCGGCCACCACGACCATGGCGTCGCCGTCGGGGAAGTACTGAACGGGCACCGACCGGGCACGTCCGCTGCGGCGCCCGCGTGTGGTCAACACCAGGGCCCGTCGGCCGAACGGCCGGGCGATGCGGCCGCCGGTCCTGCGCAGCAGCCAGCTCGCAAGACGCACCGTGCGGCGGTCGAGCTGGTGCTCGATCTGCGTCCTGATCGCCCCTGGGCGCGTGCCGGCCGCCGGACCGGTGCCACGCTCGGCCCGCTGTTTGATCCCGAGCAGCATCTTGCGTTCCATGACGAAGGCGGCAGGGTCGATCAGCGCCATGTAGAGCCGGAACGAGAGCGGGCCGCCGGCCGTGGTCCAGCGGTTGCGGGCGACGAGCCGCGTTCGCCCGTCGCTCGGCTCGAGTAGGAAGGTCCAGGTCCAGCCGCCGGTCGGCTCGCGCAGCACCAGCAGCCGTCCCGGCTCGACGCGCTCGACGTCGAGTCCCGAGCCGTCGGGTGCGAGGGCGATGCGGTCGCCGCGCTCGAGCCGCTGGTGCTCGGAGAGGATCCGGTCCGCGCTGTGGATCTGCAGGCCGATCATGTTCTCGATCCAGTCGTAGCTGTAGAAGCCACCGCGGCTTTGGCCGAGCTGGACCAGCCACGGCCACACTCGCTCGGGCGGAGCCTCGATCGTCACCGCTCGCGTCGACACCAGCGTCGGGTCGGCGATCAGCTCATCTGCGGGCATCGCGCCGTGCGCCTCCGCGTCGCTCGCGCCCCAGCGCAGATGCCACGGGCGAAGGAGCAACCGGTAGACGAGCAGGATCGCGGCCGCTGCTACCGCCAGCACCGCTGCTGGTCGCGCACGAGCGACGTGCTGCGGTCGGCGGAGCGCGCGCATCATGGACGACCGCCCTGCGCCTCGGCGGGGACGGTCGCGGGCGTGAACTGGTGGAAGTGCTCGAGCTGCTCGAACCGCGGCCGGTGCCCGGCGGACCGTAGCACGGTGAGCTGCTTGGCTGGCGTCTTGAGCTGCCGGGGCCGCTCCTGCGCGAGGCCGGCGCAGGCCTCGCGGCGGCCCTGCGTTAGGTGTACCGGGACATCGCGCATGCTTCACATTGCCGCTTGGCCACCTCATCAGCCTCCGGCCAGTTCGACCAGGCCCCGGAGCGGGCGTCGCGCGACACGGTAGGTGGTGCCGGCGCGTGCCTCATATTGCCCAATGGCGGCGGTCGCGGGCCCGATCTTGATGACGCCGATCGCCACGGCCCAGATGCCGAAGTCGACGTAGGTGAGCCAGAAGCTCGTCAGGTAGCTCAGGCCGACGGTGAGGATCGTGAACGCCGTCACCTCAGCGAGCAGCCAGGCGAGCAGGCTGCGCCGCGAGCACGGTGCGCGGTCATGGATCGCGGCGGCCATCGGCTTGGCGGTGAACCAGGTGCCGGGGCGCCGGAACGGTGCTCGGTGGCGGACCATCATGAAGACGCCTGTGCCGGCGAGCATCATGGTGCCGCTGACGGCGGCGTCCGCGGCGCCTTGGTGTCCGTTGGCGAGCCCGAACACGCAGAGCGCACCGCCCACGAGGACGGCGACGTAGCCCTCCCAACGCATGTACTCGCGGAAGCTCATCGACCCGGTCGTTGGATCCGTCGCGGGGGCGCGGTCGGTGCGACGCGCCACCGCCCCCGATCTTGCCTCGGTCGGCCCGCCCGCGCCTACGTGTCGTCAGTCGGATGACGAGCCGGGTTGCGGGCTGCGACGGCGTGCGCGTCGTCGCCCCGCGCATCTCCGCGGAGCGTGCGGCCGCTGCGATCGTCCGTAGTTGCTTCGCTGATCGGTTCCGCAGGGTCTGCGGATGTGCCGGGCGAGCGGCGCCGCCAGTCTTGGATCGTGAGGTGATCGACTCGTGGCGTCCGACGGTCGCGCAGATGAGCAGTCCCGCAGGCGCATCAAGCAGGTGCGCGACTTCGCGTACCACCTGGCGACGTACGTGTTCGTCAACGCGCTCTTTGTCATCCTCGACGTGCGCGGCGGCGTCGGTGACCACGCCGTACTGGGGCTTGACTGGGCGTACTGGCTGATCCTCTTCTGGGGCTTCGGCGTCGTTGCGCACGCCGTTGCCGTATTCCTGGGCGACGATCGTGCCGGCTGGCCGCATGGCGGGCACCGAGCCCACAGCTCGTAGGCGGCGCATCGTGGAGCCCGTCCTCCTTCGCATCGTGATCGGCGCGTTGCTCGTCGTGCACGGTGTCGCGCACGTTGACATCACGCGCGTGTGGGGGGCCAGGAGCACCGCTTCGTCGTGGGTGCTGGGCGAAGCCGGGGCCGTGGGCACAGCGCTGCCACTGCTGGCGTTGGCCGGTTTCTCGCTGGCCGGGCTGGCGCTGTTCGTCGGCCTCGACGTGTGGCGGCCGCTCGCGGTTGTTGCCGCGTGCGCCTCGCTCGCGACGATCGCGCTGTATTGGGATGTCCAGATGGTGCTGGGTGTGGCCGTAAACGTCGGGATCCTCATCGCCCTGCTGTGGGTGCGCTGGCCGGAGCAGGGCACGCTCAGCGGCTCCGGGACCTAGGCGCACGTCCGCTCGAACATGGATCGTGAGCGTCACAGGCCCGCGAAGATGGGGTGCGCCATGCATTGCGAACTGGGACTCGGGTGAGTGCGCTTGGTAGATGGAGGCACGCGCGGCGTCAGTCGGAGCCGGAGCCGGCATGGCTGAGCGGCTCGACGCCCGGGCCGCTCGCGGCGACCGCGTCGCCCCGGGCGCGCGGCGTCTCTCGAGCCGTTCCCGCGGGACGCCGCTGTACGCGCGGGTGGTCGCGATCAACGCGGCGATCGTGACGGGCGCGACCCTGGTGCTGATGTTGTCGCCGGCGACCGTGCGGTATCCGGTCACTGCGACCGAGGCAATCGTCCTCGTCGGCGGAGTCGTGCTGGTCGTCATCGCGAACGCCTTCGCACTGAGGATCAGCTTCGGGAGCCTCGCGCGGGCGGTCGCGCGCATGGAGACGGTGGATCTGCTTCAGCCGCAGCAGCGCCTTCCCGTCGTCGGCGGGCCGGAGGCCCGCGCTGTCGTCGCGGGGCTCAACCAGATGCTCGCGCGGCTGGAGACCGAGCGCCGCGAGAGCAGCCGGCGGACGCTCGCCGCGCTCGAGGGAGAGCGCTGGCGGATCACGCAGGAGCTCCACGACGAGATCGGGCAGCGGCTCACGGCGCTGCTGCTCCAGCTCGGCAACCTTGCTCCGGACGTGTCGCCCGAGCTGCGCGAGCGTGTGAGCGCGATCCAGGAGAGCGCGAGGGCGACGCTCGACGAGGTGAGTGTCCTTGCGTGGCAGCTGCGGCCGGGCATCCTGGACGACCTCGGGCTCCTGCGCGCGCTCGAGGCGCTCGTCGAGTCGCTCGAGGAGCAGGCGCCGCGGGTGCGCCTGCGCAGCTCGCTGCCCGCGTCGCTGCCTGCGCTGGACACGGACGAGGAGCTGGCGATCTACCGGATCGTGCAGGAGGCGTTGACGAACGCGATCCGCCATGCGGGCGCCGGCGAGGTCGCGCTCGCGATCGCCGTCGAAGGCGAGCGCGTCCGCGTCTCGGTGACCGACGACGGCGTCGGCATCCCGCGGCCCCAGGCCGAGGACACCGGCATCCGCGGGATGCGCGAGCGCGCGCTGGCGATCGGCGCCACCCTGGCGATCGGGACGGCACCCGGCGGCGGGACTCGCGTCGCGCTCCGCCTCGGTGCGCGACCGGAGGTCGGATAGCCATGACGATCCCGTTCCCGGCCCACGTGCTGATCGCCGACGACCACGCGATCGTGCGGGAGGGTCTCAGGGCGGTGCTCGAGCGCGAGCCCGACCTCACGGTGGTCGCCGAGGCAGGCGACGGCGCGGCGGCGGTTCAAGCGGGGCTTTCCAGCGACGTGCACCTCGCGATCCTCGACATCGCGATGCCGCGCATGACGGGGCTCCAGGCGGCGCGCGAGTTCTCGCGCCGCCGTTCCGACCTGCGGATCCTGATCCTTTCGATGTACGACAAAGAGCAGTACTTCCTCGAGGCGCTCACTGTCGGAGCGTCGGGCTACGTGCTCAAACGGGCCGCCGACCGCGACATCGTCGAGGCATGCCGCACAGCGCTCCGCGGCGAGCCGTTCATCTACCCGACCGCGCTGCGGACGCTGATGCGCCGCTACCTCGAAGCGGTGGAGCGCGGCGAGACGCCCGGACGCGGCCCGCTGACCCCGCGCGAGGCGGAGATCGTCAAGCTCATCGCGGAAGGTCGCGGCTCGCAGGAGATCGCCGACGTGCTCGTGATCAGCCCGAAGACGGTCGAGCGGCACCGGGCGAACATCCTCGAGAAGCTGGGCATGCACGACCGCGTCGACCTGACGCGCTACGCGATCCGCGAGGGTCTGATCGAGCCCTGACCGGCCGGGCGAATCTACAGCCCGGCCACCATGGCGAGCCGCCCCGAGCGGCGGAAGCCTGTCGTCATGACCACGCACGAGATGGCCCCTTCGCAGCTCGGCGCCCGGCCCGCGACGGCGTCCGCCCCCGGCCGCGCGGGCGAGGCGCTGGCGTCCGCACGGCTCGCCGGCGCGCTCTATCTGATCATCGTCGCGCTCGGCATCTTCGCCGAGGTCGCGGTCCGCTCCAGCCTGATCGTCGACGGCGACGCGGCCGCGACGGCAGCGAACATCCGCGACTCGGAGTGGCTGTTCCGGGCGGGCTTCGGGGCCGACCTGATCGTCTTCCTCTGCGATGTCGCGCTCGCGGTCGTCCTGTTCCTGCTCTTCCGCCCCGTGAGCAGGACGCTGTCGCTGCTCGCCGCTGCGTTCCGCCTCACGCAGACGGCGATCATCGGACTCAACCTGCTGGCCATGTTCGGCGCGCTCGTCGTGCTCGAGGACGCCGACTACCTCGGCGCCTTCGGCGCGGGCGAGACCGAGGCGCTCGCCGCCCTGTCGCTCGATATCCACGCGTACGGCTACACGCTGGGCCTGACGTTCTTCGCCGTCAGCACCCTGATCATCGGCTACCTCGCAATCCGGTCGGGCGTCGTGCCGAAGGCGCTCGGCGGCCTGCTCATGCTCGCCGGCGTCGGATATCTCGCGGACAGCTTCGCGTTCTTCCTCGTGCCCGGCTACGACGGCTCGATCTCGCCGATCCTGCTCGCCCCCGCCGTCGTCGGGGAGCTCTGGTTCGCTGTCTGGCTGCTGCTCAGGGGCCGCCGCCTCCAGGCGCTGAGAGAGGAGCGGTGATGCGCGCAATCGTCCAGGACCACTACGGCGCTCCCGACGTCCTCGAGCTGCGCGACGTCGACAGGCCGGCCATCGGCCCCGGCGAGGTGCTCGTCCGCGTGCACGCCGCCGGCATCGACCAAGGCGTCTGGCATCTGATGGCGGGCCTGCCGTACGTCGTGCGGCTCGGCTACGGCATGCGCACACCGAAGAACCCGGTTCGCGGGCTGGACGTGGCGGGCGAGGTCGAGCAGGTCGGGGCACAGGTGACCCGGTTCCGGCCCGGCGACGAGGTCTTCGGCACCTGCGCCGGTTCGTTCGCCGAATATGCGAGCGCCCGCGAGGACCGGCTCGCCCGCATGCCTGCGACCCTCGGGTTCGAGGAGGCGGCGGTCGTGGCGACCTCCGGCTACGCCGCGCTTCAGGCGGTGCGTGATCGCGCCCGGGTCCAGGCCGGGCAGCGCGTTCTGGTCATCGGCGCCGGGGGTGGCGTGGGCACGTTCGCCGTCCAGATCGCCAGGGCCTACGGCGCCCAGGTGACCGGCGTCGCGAGCACGGCGAAGATCGATCTGGTGCGCTCGATCGGGGCTGACGAGGTCATCGACTACACGGTCGAGGACTTCGTCGACCGGCCCGACCGCTACGACGCCATCCTCGACCTCGCCGGCAACCGCCCGCTCTCCCGCCTGCGGCGCGCGCTCACGCCGAACGGGACGCTCGTGATCGTCGGTGGCGAGGGCGGCGGCAGATGGCTCGGCGGCGTCGACCGCCAGCTCCGCGCGCGCCTGCTCTCGCCGTTCGTCGGCCAGAGCCTCCAGACCTGTTTCTCGAGCGAGCGGCCCGAGGACCTCGAGGAGCTGCGCCGGCTCATCGAGGCCGGCGACCTCGCACCCGTCATCGACCGCGCCTTTCCGCTCAGCGCCGTACCGGACGCGATCCGCTACCTGCGAGCCGGGCGTCCTCGCGGCAAGACCGTCATCACCGTCTAAGAGAAGGAGCACGCCGATGGGTCATCTCCGACGACAGCAGATCGGAGGCACGGCCGCGCTGAGCGCCGCGGCCACGTTCGTGTTCGGCTTCGCGCTGTTCGCGACGCTGCTCTCCGACTACACGACCGGCGATCCCACACCCCGCGAGTCCGTGGCCTTCGTCGCCGACCACGAGGCGGCGCTGTACGTCTGGAACCTCGTGATCCTCGTCGTCTTCGGCGTCGTACTGGTGCCTCTTGTGCTCGCGCTGCACGAACGGGTCCACTCGGGCGCGCCCTTCCTCGCCCGGACGGCGCTGGCATTCGGGCTCATCTGGGCCGGCCTCGTGATCGCGGCGGGCATGATCGCCAACATCGGCCTCGCTACGGTCACCGAGCTTTATGACACGAACCCCGCACAGGCGGAGTCGGTCTGGTCCGCACTCGACGCCGTGCAGAACGGCGTCGGCGGCGGCAACGAGCTCGTCGGCGGTTTGTGGGTGCTGCTCGTCAGCCGCGCGGCGATGACGGAACAAGCCCTGCCGCGGGCGCTAAGCCGCCTCGGCATCGTCGCCGGCGCCGCCGGGATCGTCACGGTCGTCCCGGCGCTCGAAGCGGTCGGAGCCGTTTTCGGCCTCGGCCTGATCGCCTGGTTCGCCTGGACAGGAGTCGTGATGCTGCGAAGCGGCGGCAGCCGCCCGGCGGCACGCGACCGACACGGCGCTGACGGTCGTGCGCACCGCCTCGCAGTGAGCCGGTAGCGGCTCGCAGGCAACGCTTGAACTGCGCGCACCAGCGCTGGAATCGTGTTGCGTTCCTTTCTAACCCGGCCCCGAACCCCGCGTCAGGACAGGCTTCGCGCCCATGCCGATCGAAGACGCGAAATCGGCCCGGTGCCCAATCCAGTGCCCAAACAGCGCTGGAGCTACCAGTCTCCGAAAGAAGAAATCCCGGCGCTATGGCGGGATTGAGAATGGCGAGACCCGGACTCGAACCGGGGACACCACGATTTTCAGTCGTGTGCTCTACCAACTGAGCTATCTCGCCAGCGGGCTAAGAGCCTAGCGCGGCTTTGCGACCCAGAGGTACAGCCGCGACCGGCTCGTCCAAGGGCTGCGGTCGTAGTCCCCGTAGCGCTCGATGACCGTCAGGCCGGCGCCGGCGAGGAGCAGCTCGAGCTCCTCCGGGAAGTACATGTGCCAGTCGAGATCGCCGATCCGGTGCTCGATCCGGCCGCTCGCGTAGTGGATCTCGTAGCGGTTGGTAGAGCGCAGCGTCTGGGTGCGCGCGTCGTAGACGTCGCTGTAGCTGCGCAGGAAGCGGGTGACGCCGTGCTCCGGGGCGCTGTGGTCGACGTCGACGCGCAGCGGCGGGCACGGCTTCACCGACTCGGCGAGGAAGTCGAAGCGCGGCTGCATGACGTCGAACGCGAACGTGCCGTCGGGCGCGAGCAGCGCGCGCGCGGACTCCAGGCAGGCGATCCGGTCCTCGCGCGTGTTCAGGTAGGCGAGCGAGTTGAACGGGACGATGATCAGGTCGAAGGCGCCGTCCTGCGGCGGCCGGCGCATGTCGCCCTCGACGACGCGCACCGCGTTCCGCACCGCCTCGTCCTCGATCGCGAGCCGCTCGCGCAGCCGCTGCAGGAACGGGACGCTGAGGTCGAGCGCCACGATCTCGTCCGCCACGCCGAGGCGCGCCAGCGGCAGCGTCACGCGGCCGGTGCCACAGGCGAGCTCGAGGATCCGCCGCGGCGCGGTCTCCTGGACGAACGGCTCCCAGAACCCCAGGTCGAACCCGGGATCGTCGGCGTTCTCGATCTCGTAGAGGTCAGGGTCGAGCCACACTAGGCAGGCACGGGGGCGGCGGGGGCGGGCCAGGCGGTCCGCATCCGCGGGGTGGACATCGCGATGACCCCCAGCATGCCAGCCCCGGCCAGCGCGAACGTCATCTGCACGCCGCCTGCCGTGATCAGGACGCTCGCTCCGATGAACGACGCGGCGAACGCGAGCGACGTCAGCGCCTTCTGCAGCGCGAACACGCGGCCGTGCAGCGAGTCCGGCATGGCGGCCCCGAGCAGCAGCCGGTCGTGCACGAGCGCGAAGCCGTTCCCGAAGCCGCCGATCACGAACACCGGCAGCAGCAGCCACAGGTTCTGGCTCAACGCGCACAGCAGCAGATCCACGGCCATGCACGAGAGCCCGGCGATGTACGCGCGCCGCCACTCCCACGAGCTGCGGAAGCGGGCGGCGAGCGAGCCGAGGACCGTGCCGGTCCCGTGCGCGGCCACGAGCGCCGCGAGGCCGGACGCACTCGTGCCGAGCACGTCGCGGGCCAGCAGCACCTCGCCGATGTTGGTCACGCCGGCGAACAGCACCGCCGCGGTGGAGCTCGCCAGCAGCACGCGGACCTCGGGACGGCCGCCGATCGCCCGCAGGCCGACCCGCAGGTCGGTCCACAGGTGGCGGTACTCGCGCCGCTCGGCGGCGCGTTCGCGGGGGCCGACGCTCGTCAGCAGCAGCGCCGACACGGCGAACGACGCGGCGTTGGCCGCCAGCAGCGCGGGCGCGGCGACGAGGGCCAGCAGGACGGCGGCGAGCGCCGGGCCGGCAGTGAGGCCGATGTCGTCGAGCGCGCCGAACAGCCCGAGCGCGGCCGGGCGCCGATCACCGGGCGCCAGGTGGGTCACGCCGGTCAGGCCGGCGGGCGCGAACATCGCTGCGCCGGTGCCGGCCAGCGCGGCGCCGATCACCATCATTGGCAGCGTGTGCGCGAACGCCACGAGCATGAACGCGGCCATCCGCAGCAGGTCGGACGCGATCGCGCAGACGCGCCAGCCGACGCGATCCACGAGCGCCCCGAACAGCGGGCTGAGCAGGATCACCGGCAGCAGGTCCGGGATCAGGACGGCGGTCACCGCCCACGGCGACTTCGTCTGATCGTAGGCGAGCAGCGGCAGCGCCACGTGCGCGAGGCCGGAGCCCAGGCAGGACTGTGCGTGCGCGGCGAAGAACCGCCGGCTCTGCGCGTCAGCAAGTGCCGCGCGCAGCATCTCAGGCAGCCGCCGGAACCGGGTTGCGCCAGCGCCGCGGCACGAGCCGCGAGCGGCAGACGCCATGCAGGAGCACGAACACGCCGAGGACGATCGCCATGTCGCCGACGCTGTAGACGTTGTAGAGCGGCCACGACGACGGTGTCGCGAAGACGTCGCCGAGGAACAGCAGGCGCGGGTGCTCGAGCGCGCCGGCGTTCACGAAGCCCTCGGCGCCGTCGGCCATGTGGCGGGCGAGATCGGGGTCGGCTGGCATGACGCCGCCGTTCGCCGAGATCGCGATGAAGTTCAGCAGCCCGCCGAGCATGATCAGCGGCACGCCGGGGATCCGGCGGTTGGACCAGGCGAACGCGCCGAGCAGGCCGTAGCTGGCCAGATGCACGGCCTCGTGGATGCCCGACTCGCCGTGCGGGACGACCTCGATGATGAGGATCTGGACGCCGATGCCGGCGAGCGCCAGCCACGGCCGGCGCAGCTTGAGGTCCGCGAGCGCGGTTAGACGCCCGCGCGCGAGCGGGACGGTGACGAGGCAGGCGAGGAAGACGAGTCCGAGGATCATCACAACCGGCATCGGCGCCTCGCGGCCGGGGCTCACTCCAACAAATGTCCAAACGCTAAGCGTCGCGCTTGTGGAGGCCGATGAGGGGAGTGATCTGGGCTTCCGGAACAGGACTGGGAGCCATGACAAGGAGGTCTCCAGGTGAAGGCACGCCTGTATCGCACCGCCCTGACCGTGAGCATCGTCGCCATCCTCCTCGAGGGGCTCGGCGCGGGCTGGAAGTGGTAGCTCGGGACTCGTCCCAGCTGCCACGTTCGCACCGACTCATTCACATGGAGGGAATGGACATCATGAAGGTTCTCAACGGCCGCAAGTGGTAGCGGAGAGGGTGCCGTGGCCCGCCGGACGGCGGGCCTCCAGGGCAGGGCACCCTCTTCTTCTTTCACGTCCGATGCGCTCCATAACGTCCAGACTTCCACCGCTTCAGGCATACGTCGCCGGGGTCATCTGCCTCGGCGTTTTGTGCTGCGTGGGGGTGTTCGCGCTGGACAGCGACGGGCTCTCGCACCTGCTCTCGCCGGAAGTGCTCCTCTTCGCCGCCTGCGCGTTCGCGGGCGAGCTCATCTCGCTGAAGGTCGTCACCCGTGGCTCCGAGGGAGAGGTCACGACGTCGACGACGTTCGCGTTCGCCGCGCTGCTCGTCGCCGGCCCTGCCTGCGCACTCGTCGCGCTGATCTCCGCGAGCTTCGCGGCCGACACGATCCAGCGCAAAGGCCCGACGCGCCTGCTCTTCAACGCGTCGCAGTACGTGATCACGCTGAGCGCGAGCGCGCTCGTGCTCCACGCGCTCACCGGCGTCCCCCGCGGCGACGCCGAGTTCCACTTCGCGCCCGCCGACCTGCCGGGCATCCTCGTCGCCGCCGCCGTCTTCTTCCTGGTCAACTCGTCGCTGGTCGCGGTCGTGATCGCGCTCGTCCAGGGCATCCGCGTCGGCAAGTACCTCGTCCAGGACTGGTTCTTCCAGGTCTCCACCGGCGGCCTCATGCTCGGCCTGGCGCCGATGGTCGCGCTCGCCGCCGACTTCTCGCTCCCGTCGGTGGCCCTGCTCTTCCTGCCGCTGCTCGCCGTGCACCGCGGCGGCCGCCAGGCGATCGCCAAGGAGCACCAGGCCGTCCACGACGCGCTGACCGGCCTGCCGAACCGGCTGCTGTTCAGCCACCGCATCGAGCAGGTCGTCAACGCCGGCCGGCGGTCCGAGGGCGCCTCGGCGGTGATGCTGATCGACCTCGACCACTTCAAGGAGATCAACGACACGCTCGGCCACCACGCCGGCGACCGGCTGCTGCAGGAGGTCGCCGTGCGGCTGCGCGCATCGCTCGACGAGCAGGACACGGTCGCCCGTCTCGGCGGCGACGAGTTCGGCGTCCTGCTCCCCGACCTGCCCGGCCCGGAGCGTGCCAGCGAGGTCGCCCAGCACCTGATCGAGCAGCTGCGCGAGCCGTTCTCGATCGACGGCCTCACGCTCGAGGTCGACGCCTCGATCGGCATCGCCTGCGCGCCCGAGCACGGCTCGGACGTCGAGCAGCTCAACCAGCGCGCCGACATCGCCATGTACGCGGCCAAGGAGGGCGGTCGCGGCCATGTCCTGTTCGAGCCGCAGCTCGATCGCTACAGCCCGCGCCGCCTGTCGCTCGCGGGCTCGCTGCGTTCCGCGATCGCCGACGGCGAGATCGTCCTCTTCTTCCAGCCCAAGGCCGAGCTGACGACCGGGAAGATCGTCGGCGTCGAGGCCCTGGCGCGCTGGCAGCACCCGCGGCTCGGCCTGATCGGCCCGTCGGAGTTCGTGCCGATCGCCGAGCAGACCGGCCTGATCGGCCCGCTCACCACGCACGTCCTCGAGCAGGCGCTGCGGCAGGTGCGCATCTGGGCCGACACCGGCGAGGAGCTGTCGGTCGCCGTCAACTTGTCCGCCCGCTCGTTTCTGGACGCGCAGCTGGCGGTCGAGATCCCGAAGCTCCTGGAGGCGAGCGGTGTCGACGCTCGCCTCCTGGAGCTCGAGATCACCGAGAGCATGCTGATGCTCGACCCGGCGCGCGCGAAGGCGACGCTGGAGCGCCTGAGCGCGATCGGCCTGTCGCTGTCGGTCGACGACTTCGGCACCGGCTACTCGTCGCTGGCCAACCTCAAGCGCCTCCCGGTCGACGGCATCAAGATCGACAAGTCGTTCGTGATCGACATGCCGCACGACCCGTCGGACGCCGCGATCGTCCGCTCGACGATCGACCTCGCGCACAACCTCGGCTTGCGCGTGGTGGCCGAGGGCGTCGAGTCACACGAGGCGTGGCGCCGCCTGGAGGACCTCGGCTGCGATCTCGCACAGGGCTTCCACGTGTCGCGCCCGATCCCCGCGGAGGCGATGACGCGCCTGCTGGCCGAGCGCCGCGCGGCGGCCGCCGCCGCCGAGCAGCCGCAGCCCGAGCCGCAGCCGGAGCCGTATCCGTTCCGCGTCGTGCAGGGCTACGCCTCCTAGCGCTCCCGACGAGCTGCGTCGCCGGCGACGCGTGCTCAGCTCAGGCCGGCCCAGGCGAGCAGGTCCGGCAGCGGGTCGATCGGCGCGGACTGCTTGCTCGAGTACCAGCCGTCGGGCCAGATCTCGAAGTGCAGGTGCGGGCCGGTCGAGGCGCCGGAGGTGCCGACCGCGGCGATCGGCTGGCCGGCGGTGACGCCGTCGCCCTTGTCGACGAGCAGCGTGCCGTCCTTGAGGTGCATGAAGACGTAGTCGCGCTCGTCGTCGGCGTGCAGCACGAGGTAGAACCCGGCGCCGTCGGCCTGGTAGGCGCGCCAGCTGATGAAGCCGGTGCGCGGGGCGACCACCGGCGTGCCGGCCGCGGCCGAGATGTCCTGGCCCTGGTGGACGTGGCCGCTGCGCTTGGCGCCGAAGCGCGAGTCGTCGCCGCCGAACGTGTACGGCCCGCGGACCGGGAACACGCCGGCGGTCGACGTCACGGCCGGCGCCTCGATCTCGATCAGCGACGTGCTGGACGCGTGGCCGCGGCCGTCGCGCTTGAGCGTCGAGGCGCGCAGCCGCGCGGTGTAGCGCCCCGGCGCGAGCTGCGGCCGCCAGCGTGCCGTGAACCGCCGACCCGTGCGCCTGCGGCCGAGGTGGCGCGTCGCCGCCGGGGTCGTCTGGCCCTCGGGCAGGAGATCGAGCCGGACGCGCACGCGCTTGACCCGCGCGAGGATCCGGTAGCGGACGGTCAGCCGCGCGCCGGGCGCGATCGTCGACGGGCTCAACCGGAACACCGCCGCCCGCAGCGGCTCGTACGCGGCGCCGCCGGTCGACTGCGCCTGCGCGCCCTCGGCGAGCCCGAACACCAGCACGGCAGCGAGGATCGAGGCACGACGCACCAGAAGAGGGTCGGTGCTGCCACCGGCCCCCTCAACCGCTGCACGCGTTCGTGCGCACATAAAAGGGTCTGACCCCTTTATCTACGTTGCGAGTTATATACGGTGATGGTAATATGCCCGCCGCCGTGATCTCGACCTTCGACGTCCTCGCCGAGCCGACGCGCCGGCGCATCCTCGATCTCATCCGGGACGACGAGCGGCCCGTCAACGAGCTCGTGGCCCGGCTGGACATCAGCCAGCCGGGCGTGTCCAAGCACCTGCGCGTGCTGCGCGAGGCGGGGCTGGTCGAGGTCCGTACCGACGCCCAGCGGCGGCTCTACCGCGTGCGGCCCGAGCCGCTCGCGGAGATCGACGCGTGGCTCGCGCCGTACCGCCGGCTGTGGGCGAGCAGGCTCGACGACCTCGAGCGACACCTCGACGAGACGGAGGACCGATGACCCCCGACGGCACCCTCGAGACCCTCGAAGACGGCATCACCCGCCGCCTGCGGTTCAAGCGTCATCTCAGGCATCCGATCGACCGCGTCTGGCGCGCGATCAGCGACCCAGGCGAGATCGAGGCATGGCTCGCGCGCGCGCAGGTCGACCTGCGGCCCGGCGGGCGCGTCCACCTCGAGTGGCTCAACACCGACGAGCACGGACAGCGCTACGAGGGCGCGGAGCTGACCGCGACGATCACGCGGCTCGACCCGCCGCGGCTGCTCGAGTACGAGGGTCCCGGCCACGGCCGGCTCACCTGGGAACTGCGCGAGGCTGGTGACGCGACCGACCTGACGTTCACGGTCCTGGTCGAGCTGAGCGACGAGCAGGCGCGCGACAACCGCAGCGGCTGGCACGTCCATCTCGACTTCTTCGAGGACTGGCTCGACGACGGAACGCGCGTCGACTGGCCGCGCTGGCCGCGCGAGCGCTGGCAGGCGATCCACGACCGCTACGAAGCGAGCATGCGGCCCATCAGCTGAACGCAGCCGAGCTTGGACAGCGGCTCGTTCAGGTTGCCGCACTTGGGCGACTGCACGCACGACGGGCAGCCGCTCTCGCACGGGCACTCGGACACGAGCCGGTGGGC
>DASSUW010000437.1:0-5023 GCA_035706585.1 Solirubrobacteraceae bacterium
CGATCGGCAGGTGCCGGATCCCGCGATCGAGCATCGTGAGCGTGGCATCTGCGGCCCGCAGCTCGGGTGGAGCGGTCACGACGGGGCTCGACATGATCTCCGCGACCGGCGCGTCGGCCGCGCGGCCGGCGGCGAGCACGCGCGAGCGCAGGTCCCGGTCGGTCACGATCCCGAGCACGTCCGTGTGCTCTCCCTTGACGAGCACGCAGCTCGCGGCGTGCTCCACCATCAGCCGGGCCGCCGCGCGGATCGAGACGTCCGGCGCGCAGACGATCGCCGGCTCGTGCGTGAGCTGATCGACGCGCCGGCGCGTGGGATCGGCCGTCGCCGCGAGCGGCGTGGCGGTTCGCGGCGGACGGCCGAGCAGCGAGCGCGCGACGTAGCGCAGTCCGGACGGCCGCCCGAGCACCCGCAGCGCATCGGCGCGATCCAGGCGGAACGTGGTGGTGTCCTCGGCGGCCCGGACCTCGAACCCCGGCGGCAGTCCCGAGAGCATCGACGGGTGGCCGAACAGCTCGCCCTCGCCGAGCCGATCGAGCGCGCGGCCCTGGTCGACGAGGTCCACCGCACCGTGCCGCACGAGTCTGATCGCGACCGCGGTCCGCTCGTCCGGCGACAGGATCACGGTCCGCGGCGCGAACCGCTCGACCTCGACGCGTCCCGCGATCGCCTCGATCTCCTGCGCATCCAGGGCGGCGAAGAGCTCATGCCCGCGCAGGAACTCCACGACATCGTCCGTCGCGGCGCCCACCGGTCGATCGACGGTCGTCA
This sequence comes from Solirubrobacteraceae bacterium, assembly GCA_035706585.1. Lineage (GTDB taxonomy): Bacteria > Actinomycetota > Thermoleophilia > Solirubrobacterales > Solirubrobacteraceae > DASSUW01. Next base: position 772 of record DASSUW010000437.1, read on the forward strand.
TCGCACGCGGTCCTCACCGCTTCGTGAACTGCAGGAACCGCCTGAGGCCGGTGAGGGTGAAGAGCCGTTTCACGTGGTCAGGTCCGTCGATGATCTCGAGCTGAGCCGACGTGCCGGCGGCGCGGTGGAGCTTGAGGATCGCCCGCAAGCCACTGGAATCCATGAACGTGAGCTCCCGAAGGTCGAGCACGATCTGCTCGTAGCCCTCGGCGAGCAGCCCGTGGGACGTCTCCGAGAACATATCGGCAGTCGCCATGTCCAGCTCGCCGACGAGCCTGATCGTGGCGGACCGGTCGCCCGCCTCGATCTCGACGCGCAGCTCGGGATTCACGGGCGACGAGGGGGGCTGGGGCGGCACGGGCTCCACAGGCTCCCCACGTTGGCCGCCCGATTCAACCGGTCGCCCTGCGGCGGGTCGCGGCGACGTCGGATCTGTCAGGTGTCTGACAGCTAGCCGGGATTGGGTTCGGCGGCCGCCTTGACCCTGTACCTCGGTACCGGGTCTACGGTGGGGGCATGCGAACGAGCGAGCTTGCCGACGCGGCCGATGTCAATGCGCAGACGCTGCGCTATTACGAGCGGCGCGGGCTGTTGCCGGCGCCCGAGCGCAGCGCGGCCGGCTACCGCATGTACGGGCAGGACGCCCTCGAGGTGGTGCGGTTCGTCAAGCGCGCCCAGCGCCTGGGGTTCACGCTCAGCGACGTCGAGGCGCTGTTGGAGCTCGCCGACGGTGGGCCCGACAGCTGTGAGGCCGTGCGCGAGGTGGCGGGCGAGCGGATCGAGGATCTGGACCGTCGGATCGGCGAGCTGCGGGCGATGCGGACGGCGCTGGGGCGGCTGGTGGCGACCTGCGAGCAGCCGCGTGCCGATCGCGAGTGTCCGCTGCTGCGGACGCTCGCCACCGACCGCGAGCAGGGAGACGAGCGATGATCGAACGCGATGCACACGTGATCGACGCAGGCGCGGGATGCTGCGAGTCGCCGGGAGAGACCGACACCGCGGGTGGGCGGCGGATCGGCCGCTGGGGAACGGCGGTCCGCGCCGGCGCCGGGCTGGCGCTGCTGGCGTTGGCGCTGGTGGTCGACCACGATCATTCGTGGCTGGGGCTGCCCGGTGCCGGTTCGCGGGTGTGGGGGCTGCTCGGCGGTCTCGTGGTCCTGCCGCTCCTGGTCACGCTCGCGATGTGGCTGCGGGGGCGCTCGGCGGCGCCGCTGCGGGCCGGCCACGGCGCCGCGTGTGCCGTGACCGCGCTGGCCGTGGTCCTGTGGCAGATCCTCCCGGTGGCGATCTTCACGTTCATCGGCGCTTCGCTGCTGCTGCTGGTGGCGCGCGGCGACGACGGCTGTGAGCTGCTCGCGTTCCCGAACTGGGTGCTGGGGCGCCGCGACTATCTGATGTGCCTGCCGTTCACGCCCGTCGATCGCTGGGAGCGGCGTCGCCGCGCCGGCGCGGAGCGGCCGGGCGCGCCTCGTCCGGTGTGGCGATGAGCGTGCCCGTGCGGATCGAGCTGCTGCGCGCGCCGGACTGCCCGCACGCGGACGCCACCCGGCGCGACGCGCACGCCGCGCTGCGGCACTTGCAGCGCGCGTCGGCGATCGTCGAGCGCGTGGGCTCCTACCCCTCGCCGACGCTGGTGGTCGACGGGCTCGACGTCGTCACGGGCCGGCCGCCCGCCCGCGGCGACTACTGCCGCCTGGACAGGCCGACACGCACGCAGATCACCCAGGCGCTGGAGCGTGCCGGCGGCAGCAGCCACGTCGAGACGGACGCATCCGGGGACGTCACGGAGTAGCCGAACGGCAGCGCGCGTCGAGCTCGTTCGTTTGTGCCGCGGTCGGCTACGCCGCCAGGGGATCTCGGGCCGATCGCGGCCGCCCACGTGCTGAAGAACGTGCTCATGAAGCATCCTCGGATCGTTGGGTCAGGCGATCGGTACCGGTTCGCTCCGGCAGCTCGAGGCGCTTGAGCGACACGGCGTTGACGGCGACGATGATGCTCGAGCCGGCCATCGAGACCGCACCGACCTCGGGCCGGAGGACGAAGCCGAGGGGCGCGAACACGCCGGCCGCGACGGGAAGGGCGAGGCTGTTGTAGCCGACGGCCCAGGCGAGGTTCTGGTGCATCTTGCGTTTGGTGCCGCGGCTGATCGCGATGGCGGTGGCGATATCGAGCGGATCGGAGCGCATCAGCACGACGTCGGCGGTCTCGACGGCGACGTCGGTGCCCGCGCCGATGGCGATGCCGACGTCCGCCTGGGCGAGCGCCGGGGCGTCGTTGACGCCGTCGCCGACCATCGCCACCTTGCGGCCATGCTGCTGGAGCTCCTTGATCTTGGCGGCCTTGTCGGCGGGGAGCACCTCTGCGATGACCTCGTCGATGCCGAGCTCGGCAGCGACGCGCTCGGCGGTCGTGCGGCGATCGCCTGAGAGCATCACCGGCCGGACGCCGAGTTCCCTGAGCGCGGCGATCGCCTCGGCTGCGGTCGGCCGCGGGGCGTCGGCGACCGCGATGACGGCGGCCGGCCTGCCGTCGACGGCCACATGAACGGTGGTGCGGCCCTGGCCGGCGAGCTCGTCGGCGCGGGCGGCGAGGCCGTCGCTCGTGATGCCCTCGCGTTCGAGCAGGCGGGCGTTGCCGACCGCGAGCCGGCGCCCGTCGACGGTGGCCAGCAGGCCATGGCCCGGCACCGCTTCGAACGCGTCGGTGGCCGGAAGCTGCTCGCCGCGCGCCCGAGCGGCCTGGACGATCGCCTGCGCGAGCGGGTGTTCGCTCTCGCCCTCGGCGGCGGCGACGAGACGCACGACCTCGTTCTCGTCGACGCCGTCGGCGACGGCGATGGCGACGACCTCGGGCTCGCCACGCGTCAGCGTCCCCGTCTTGTCGAGCACGACCGTGTCGAGCGTGGCGGCCTGCTCGAGCGCGATCGCGTGCTTGAAGAGGATGCCGCGCTGCGCGCCCATGCCCGTCCCGACCATGATCGCCGTCGGCGTGGCCAGCCCGAGCGCGTCCGGGCACGTGATCACGACGACCGTGATCGCGAACAGCAGCGCCTCCTGGACGTCGCTGCCGACGATCAGGTACCAGACCGCGAACGTCAGGCCGCCGCCGAGGAGTGCCACGAGGACGAGCCAGAACGCCGCCTGGTCGGCCAGCCGTTGTCCGGGCGCCTTGGAGTTCTGGGCCTCCTGGACGAGCTTGACGACGTGTGCGAGCGCGGTGTCGGAGCCGACGGCGGTTGCGCGGGCGCGCAGCGTCCCGTTCTTGTTGATCGTGGCGCCGATGAGCTGGTCGCCGGCTCGCTTGGAGACCGGCAGGCTCTCGCCCGTGACCGTCGACTCGTCGACCTGGCTCTCGCCCTCCTCGACAACCGCGTCCACCGGCACCTTCGATCCGGGGCGGATGAGCAGCCGGTCGCCGACCTGGACCTCGGCCGTCGGGATCTCCACCGGCTCGCCGTCGCGCACGACGACCGCCTTCGGCGGAGCCAGGTCGAGCAGCGCTCGGACGGCGTCGTTGGCGCCGCCGCGGGCACGCATCTCGAACCAGTGGCCGAGCAGCACGAACGTCGCCAGCATGCCGGCGGCCTCGTAGAAGACCTCGCCCTCGATGAAGAACGTCGCCGCGACCGAGTACAGCCAGCCGACGCCGATCGCCACGGCGACCAGCACCATCATGTCCAGCGTCCGGTTGCGCAACGCGGCGACCGCGCCGGTGAAGAAGATCGACGACGCGTAGAGGACGACCGGCAGGCTGAGCAGGAACTGCCAGACGTCGCGGTCGATGCCGGCCGGCGTCGCGAGCTCGGTGCCGAGCAGCTCGGTGCCGACCATCGACCACAGCACGATCGGGACCGTGAACACGAGCGCGACCACGAAGCGGTTGCGCATGTCGCGGACCATCGCGTCCATCGACATGCCGGCGTGCCCGCCGTGGCCATGGCCGTGCGCGTGCTCGGCGCGGTCGACCGCCGCGTGGTCGTGGCCGATCGCGCCGTGCTCGGCCATCGGGTCGCACACGTGCCCGGGCACCGACTGGCCGGCGCAGTGATATCCGCACTCCCGGACCCAGCGGGTCAGTTCCTCGACGGACGTCGTGGCGGGGTCGTACCTGACGGTCGCCGTCTGCGCGACCGGGTTCGCGTCGACGGCGAGCACGCCGGGCCGCGCGTCGAGCGCCCGCTCGACGCGCGCCTTCTCGCCGCTGTAGTGCAGTCCGCCGACATGAATGACGGTGGTCTCGCGCGTCGCTCCTG
>DASSUW010000438.1:0-8900 GCA_035706585.1 Solirubrobacteraceae bacterium
ATCAGCCCCAGGACCTCCGCCTCGCGCGGGGTGAGCCCGTCCGGCAGCTCCGGCGCGGCCGGCTCGGCGGCCGCCGCCGGCTCGCTCAGCGCCGCCACGACGTGGTGCTGCACCGCCGGGTCCAGCGCGGCCTCGCCGCGCGCCACCGCCTCCACGGCCGCGCGGATCTGGTCGGCCCCCGCGTCCTTGGTGAGATAGCCCCGCGCCCCCGCGCGCAGGGCGCCGAGCACGGACGCGTCGTCGGCGTAGGTCGTCAGTGCGATCGCGCGCGGGCGGTCGCCGCGCTCGGCCAGCCGCCGGATCGCCTCGATCCCGTCCACGCGCGGCATCCGCAGGTCCATCAGCACGACGTCGGGGTCCAGGCGCTCCGCCAGCGCGACCGCCTCCTCGCCGTCGGCGGCGGTGCCGACCAGCTCGATGCCGTCGAGCAGCCCGAGCAGCGTGCCCAGCCCCTCGCGGACGACCCGCTGGTCGTCGGCCAGCAGCACGCGGATCATCGTTCCGGCAGCCACAGCTCGACGCGGAAGCCGTCGTCCGTCGGCGCGGCGTTCAGCCGGCCGCCGAGCAGCTCGGCCCGCTCGCGCATGCCGGTCAGGCCGTAGCCGCCGCCCGGGCTGCCCGGCCCGACGACGACCGGCGCCCCCGGGCCGAAGTCCTGGACCACCAGTCGCGTCCCGTCGTCCGCGTACTCGAGCCGTACCTCGACGCGCTCGGCCGCGCTGTGGCGCAGCACGTTGGTCAGCGCCTCCTGGGCCGTGCGGTAGATCGCCAGCCGCGCCTCGGACTCCAGCTCGCGCGGCGCGCCGCATACCGTCACGCGAGCGTCGCCGGCGAACGCCTCGGCCAGGTTCTCGAGCCGCTCCGGACCCGGCAGCGCCTCGCCGCGCAGGGCGGCGATCGCGTCGCGCGCCTCGGCCAGCCCTTCGCCGGCCAGCCGGTGCGCGCGCTCGACCGCGTCGACCACCTCGGGGTCCGCGCCGCGGTCGCGCGCCAGCAGCCGCGTCCCCTCGAGCTGCAGCGCGAGCGCCGACAGCGAGTGTGCGAGCACGTCGTGCATGTCGCGCGCCACCCGGCCGCGCTCCGCCAGTGCGGCCGACTCGGTTGCCGCCGCGCGTGACTCGCGCAGCTCCTCGATCAGCTCCTCGGCCTGCTCGCGGCCCTGGTGCAACTGGCCGACCAGGCGCATCACGAGGAACCACGGGACGATCGAGGCGATGATGCCGACGATCGCGCCGGCCGGCGCGTCCGCCACGACGCCGAGCGTGATGCACTCGGCGATGACCACCACCGCGCTGACGATGATGCCCGGCACGGTGTGCAGCCGGATCGCCGCGACGATGATGATGTAGTAGGCGATCCCGACGTGCGCGCTCTCGGGCTGCAGGATCGTCAGCCCGACCATCGCGGCCCCGGTGATCAGCAGCCACGCGATTCGTGTCCGATCGCGCACCCGCCGCGGTGGCAGCGTCATCGCGATCCCGATCACGAGCACGACGAGCCCGAGCGCCACGAGCGGCCCGTCGCCGCTCAGCCCAGGATGCGGCTCGGTCGTGATCGACGCGAGCACGATGAACGAGAGCGCGATGAAGCCGAAGACGCTCAGCGGGTGGAAGCGGTCGCGCAGCTCGATGTGCGGCGGCGTTCTCACGCCGACAACGGTAGGCGTCCGCGCGGCATTCGTCATCGTCGCCCGGGTGGAGGCACACATCAGCCGTCTCCACCCGGGGGTTGACGCGCAAGTTCGACCCGTCCGCCGATGACGAATCGCGGCGCGCGGACGATCCTGAAGGCATGCTCACGAACTCCCTCGAAGTGGCCGCTGCGGCGGCGACGGCCCGCCCGCCCGCGCCGGCCGTCGCCGTCCGCGCGCTGCGGAAGTCCTACGGCAACGTCCAGGCGCTCGACGGCGTCGACCTGACGGTCCGCCGCGGCGAGGTGCTCGCGATCCTCGGTCCGAACGGCGCCGGGAAGACGACGCTCGTGGAGATCCTGGAGGGCCACCGGCGCGCCGACGCGGGCGATCTGAACGTCCTCGGGTTCGACCCCGGGCGCCGCGAGCGGGCCTTCCGCGAGCGGATCGGCATCGTTCTGCAGGAGGAGGGCCTGGAGCCGGAGATCACCGCCCGCGAGGCGATCGAGCTCTACGGCGCGGCCTACCCGCACCCGCGCCCGGCGGACGAGGTCCTCGACCTCGTCGGCCTCGGCGACCGCGCGAACGCCCGCGCCAACACGCTGTCCGGCGGCCAGCGCCGCCGGCTCGACGTCGCGCTCGGGATCTGCGGCGACCCCGAGCTGGTCTTCCTCGACGAGCCGACCACCGGCTTCGACCCCGCGGCGCGCCGCCAGGCGTGGAAGCTGGTCGAGCGGCTCCGCGAGCTCGGCAAGACGGTCCTCCTCACCACCCACTACATGGACGAGGCGCAGCAGCTCGCCGATCGCGTCGTCGTGATCTCGCAGGGCCGCGTGATCGCCGAGGGTACGCCCGACGCGCTCGGCCACGGCAGCGCGGACGCGACGGTCGTCAGCTTCCGGCTGCCTCCCGACATCGACGCCGACGACCTGCCGCTGCCCGGCGACGCCGAGGTCGAGCGGCATGACCGAACGCTGCGCTTCACGACCGCGACCCCGACGCGCGACCTCGCGCCGCTGCTCTCCTGGGCCGCGGTCCGCGGCGCCGAGCTCGAGGCGCTCACCGTCACGCGGCCGAGCCTCGAGGACGTCTACCTCCAGCTCACCGAGGAGTCCGCATGACCCGCACCGACCTGTCCCTGACCCGGCGCTGGACCGCCGGCCACATCCGGCTCACGCTGCGCAACTCGCGGGCGACGTTCTTCACGTTCATCTTCCCGCTGATGTTCCTCGTGCTGTTCAACGCGCTCAACGGCGACAACCGCGTGGCCGCGACGAGCCCGGCGGGCGGCGAGGTGCCGTTCGCCCAGTTCTACACGCCGTCGATCGGCATCTTCGGGCTCACGCTCGCCTGCTACACGACCGTCATCTTCGGTCTTGCCTACGCGCGCGACACCGGCCGCCTCAAGCGCGTGCAGGGCACGCCACTGCCGATGCCGATCTACCTGAGCACGTGGCTGATCGGGGCGGTGCTGACCGGGATCGCGAGCGTCGTCTTGATGTTCGCGGTCGCGATCCCCGTGTTCGGCGTCGACATCTACCCGCGCATGCTGCCCGCGGCGATCGTGACGCTGCTGCTCGGCGCGGCCACGCTCTCCGCGCTCGGCCTGATGGTCGCGAGCATGGTGAGGAACGCCGAGCAGGCCGGGCCGGTCGCGCAGCTCACGTTCCTGCCGCTCTCGTTCATCTCGGGCATCTGGTATCCGCTGTCCGGCGCGCCCGACTGGATCACGACGATCGCGCACATCTTCCCGCTCTACCACCTCGTCGAGGCGTTCGACGCGTGCTTCGTGCCGCAGACCACCGGCGGCGGCTGGGCGCCCGATCACCTCGCCGTGATCGCGCTGTGGGGCGCGGCGGCGCTGCTGATCGCGATCCGGCGCTTCCGCGCCGAGCTGGGCGGCGAGACGAAGCTGCGCGCGGCGCGGATGGCGCCCGCCTAGGTGTAGACGCGCCTGCGGCCCGGCCGAGCCGGTTCGACCACGCGCCGGCGTTCTCGCCGCGAGCGCAGGTCGGCGAGGCGGCCCGGGCCGCGCAGGCGCATCGACGACTGGACGGCGTCGGGGAGCGGGATCCCGCCGGACGGCGAGCTCTTCGGGCCGCCGCCGATGCGGTCGTTCCCGCCGCCTCCGCCGTCGTCCTCGTCGGGCCCCTTGAACCGCGAGCCGGCGTCCGAGCGCAGGAACATGACGAAGAGCACGGCACCCAGTACGAGCGCCACGAGATGCAGCGCTCCGAAGATGACCATCAGCTCCTCGTCCGGACTCATGCGCTGAGGGTACCCGGCGATGGCGGCCGCCAGACCCGGTTTCGCTAGCATGGCCTGCCGCTTCATGGCTTCCACCGAGTCCACCACGCTGCCGCTGACGGCCCGCGCGCCGGAGGGTTCGCGCTCCGCGCGCCGCCTCCGCCGCGAGAACCTCGTCCCCGGCGTCATCTACGGGGGCGGCGAGGACCCGCAGCACTTCGCCGTCGACGCTCGCACGCTGCGCAACACGCTCGCGCGCGCCGGCCAGGTGATCGAGGTCAGCCTCGACGGCGCCAGCAGCAACGTCCTGATCAAGGACGTGCAGCGCCATCCTGTTCGCGGCGAGGCCGTGCACGTCGACCTGCTGCGCGTCCGCATGGACGTCGCGATCCACGCGACCGTCCCGATCCACTTCGAAGGCGCCGACGATGCGCCCGGCGTCACCGAGGGCGGCATCTTCAACCAGGAGCTGCGCGAGCTGAACATCGAGGCGCTGCCGGGCGACATCCCGGAGGCCATCACGCACGACGTCTCCGGCCTCGTGATGAACGAGACGATCACGCTCGCGGTGCTGAGCGCCCCGCAGGGCGTGACGCTGCTCGACGATCCCGAGACCGTGATCGCCACCATCACGCCGCCGACGCTCGAGCCGGTCGAGGAGGAGATCGAGACCGAGACCGCACTGGTCGGTGAGGACGGCGAGCCGATCGAGGGCGCCGAGGAGGCCGAGGCACAGGCCGAGGGCGACACCGCCGAGGAGGCCGCGCAGAAGGCCGACTCGGACGAGAGCTGAAGCTCTTCAGCTCCACACCGGTCGACTGGCTGATCGTCGGGCTCGGCAACCCCGGGCCGGAGTACGCGCGCAGCCCGCACAACGTCGGCTTCCGCGTCGCCGAGGCGCTCGCGGCGCGCTGGCAGCTCCCCAAGGCGAGGAAGAAGTTCGCCGGGGAGCTGACCGAGGGGCGCACGGGGCCCGGTGGGCCGCGCGTGGCCGTGCTGCGGCCGCAGACCTACATGAACGAGTCCGGCCGCTCGGTCGGCCCGGCGCGCGGCGCGTTCAAGCTCGACCTCGACCGGCTCGTGGTCGTGCACGATGAGATCGACCTGCCGTTCGGCGAGGTCCGCGTCCGGCTCGGCGGCGGGATGGCCGGCCACAACGGCCTCAAGTCGCTGCGCCGCGAGCTGGGCGCGCCCGACTTCCACCGCGTGCGCGTGGGCGTCGGCCGGCCCGACAGCACCGATCCGGACATCGTCGCGGCCTACGTGCTCGGCCGCTGGCGGCAGAGCGCCGACGAGGTCGACGCGCTCGTGGACCGGGCCGCCGACGAGGTCGAGCGGCTGGTGACGTGATGCCGCCCCGTGACTGGAACGCCGCCTCGTACGAGCGGATGTCGGCGCCGCTGGAGGCGATGGGCCGGGACGTGCTCGACCGGCTGGAGCTGCGCGGCGACGAGCGGGTGCTCGACGCCGGGTGCGGGACCGGTCGCGTGACCGCGGCGCTGGCGGCGCGGCTGCCGCGCGGGGAGGTCGTGGCGGTCGACGGGTCCCCCGCGATGGTCGAGGAGGCGCGGCGGCGGCTCGGCGCCGGCGCCGACGTCCGGGTCGCCGACCTGCTCGAGCTCGAACTCGAGCCGCCGGTCGATGCGATCCTGTCGACCGCGACGTTCCACTGGATCGCCGACCACGAGCGCCTGTTCGAGCGGCTCCTGAGCGTGCTGCGACCGGGCGGCCGGCTGGCGGCCCAGTGCGGGGGAGAAGGCAACGTCGCCGAGCTGGACCGCGCGGCCAGGCTCGTCGGCGCGCGCGAGCCGTACGCGGCCGCGCTCGCGGGCTGGGAAGGGCCGTGGAACTTCGCCTCGCCGGCGGCGACCGCCGAGCGGCTGCACCGCCTCGGATGGGTGGACGTGTGGACCTGGTCGCAGCACGTCCGCGTCGAACCCGACGACCCGCGCGAGTACCTCGGGACCGTGGCGCTGGGCTCCCATCTGGAGCGGCTCGAGCCGGGCCTGCGCGACCCGTTCGTGGACGCCGTGATCGCCGAGCTGGCCGAGCCGGTCGTCGACTACGTGCGCCTCAACATCCTGGCCCGGCGGCGCTCCTAGACTCAGTGGGCTTTGGCCCTCAGGACGTTCCTCAGCCACATCGACAACGACCCGGCGGCGGCCAAGCTCGCCGACGAGGGCGGGTCGGCGTTCGTCTCGCAGTCGCTGCGCCCGTACGTCATCGCCGCGCTGGCCGACCGCGACGTGCGGCGGCCGACCGTCGTGGTCGCGGGCGACGACCGCGCGGCGCGCGACCTCGCGCAGGATCTGCGCGCGTGGCTGAAGCCGCGACCGGTCCGCTACTACCCGAGTCGCGGCGTCGCGTACGAGTCGCACCTCACGCCGCCGCCGCATCTCGTGGGCCTGCGAGTCGCCGCGCTGGACGCGCTGAACGGAAACGTCGCCGACGAAGGGGCGTCTCACTCTGAGCAGCCGGTCGTGATCGTCAGCGCCGTCGCGCTGAGCGAGAAGGTCCCGGATCCCGAGCTCCGGCCCCACGGGTTCACGCTGCGCAAGGGCGACCTGCTCGACCTCGACGAGGCCGCCGGCGACCTCGTCGCCGCCGGCTACGAGCGCGTCGACCAGGTCGAGGAGCGCGGCCAGTTCGCCGTCCGCGGCGGCCTGCTCGACATCTACCCGGCCACCGAGGAGCGCGCCGTCCGCGTCGACATGTTCGACGTCGAGATCGACAGCCTGCGCTGGTTCTCCACGTTCACGCAGCGCAGCCTCGGCGAGGCCGACACGGTCGAGATCGCGCCCGCCGCCGAGCTCGCGCCCGAGCACCGCGAGCTGGCCGAGATCGCCGCCACCGAGGAGGAGCGCCGCGACGTCGCCGAGCTGCTGCCGGTCGACCGCTTCCGCGAGCTGCTCGACCTGATCCCCGAGGCGGCGCAGATCGTCGTCGCCGCCGACGAGGACACCGAGCCGAGCCTGCGCGACCACTGGCAGGACGTCTGCGCCGCGTTCCATGACGAGGACGCGCACCACCTGTACGTCCGGCCCGAGCGGATCCTGCAGACGCTCCACGATCGCGCGGCGATCCGGCTGAGCTCGATCTCCGCCGATCAGCCGACCGAGCTGCGCGCCCAGTCCGCGGACTTCGCGGCGCGCAGCCTCAAGGAGGCCGAGGCCGAGCTGGAGAAGCTCACGCGCTCGGGCTACACGACGGTCGTCGCCTGGCCCCAGCGCGGCGCCGCCGAGCGCGCCGCCTACAACCTCGCACGGCTCAAGGCCGAGCTCAACGGCGGTCGCCACGGCCTGATCTTCACCGAGGCCAACCTGCGCGACGGGTTCATCGCGCCGGCGCTCAAGCTCGCGGCGTTCCCCGAGCACCGGCTGATCCACCGCCGCAAGGCGACGACCCGGCCGACGCGCAAGGGCCGCGGCCTGCTGCGCAGCTTCGCCGACCTGCGGACCGGCGACATCGTGGTCCACGAGGACCACGGCATCGCCCGCTTCGCCGGCTTTGACACCAAGACCGTCGCGGGCGTCACGCGCGACTACCTCAACCTCGAGTACCAGGGCGACGACAAGGTCTTCCTGCCGGTCGACCAGCTGGCCAAGATCTCGCGCTACGTCGGCGCCGACGGCTCGCATCCGCCGCTGAGCAAGCTCGGAGGCAACCGCTGGAACAACCTCACGGCGCGGGCTCGTCGCGCCGCCCAGGAGCTGGCCGGCGAGCTGCTGAACCTGTACGCGGAGCGCAAGCGCCGCCGCGGCCACGCGTTCCCGGAGGACTCGGACGAGCTGCGCGAGCTCGAGGAGGCGTTCCCGTACCGCGAGACGCCCGACCAGCGCGACGCGATCGAGGCGGTGCTGACCGACATGGAGACCGAGCGGCCGATGGACCGGCTGATCTGCGGCGACGTCGGCTACGGCAAGACCGAGGTCGCGCTCCGCGCCGCCGTGAAGGCGGCGTCGGACGGCAAGCAGGTGCTGATGCTCGTTCCCACCACGATCCTCGCGCAGCAGCACTACGGCACGTTCACCGAGCGGCTGCGCGACCAGCCGTTCGTGATCGAGCACGTCAGCCGCTTCCGTCCCGCCGCCGAGCAGCGCGAGGCGATCCAGCGCTTCAGCGACGGCAAGGTCGACATCCTCATCGGCACGCACCGCGTGCTCTCGCGCGACGTGCGCGCGAAGGACCTCGGGCTGCTGATCGTCGACGAGGAGCAGCGCTTCGGCGTCAAGCAGAAGGAGCTGCTGCGCCAGCTCAAGCTCAAGGTCGACGTCATCTCGATGAGCGCGACGCCGATCCCGCGCACGCTGCAGATGAGCCTCGCCGGCCTGCGCGACATCAGCGTGATAGAGACGCCGCCCGAGGGGCGCCGGCCGGTCAAGACGTACGTCGGCGAGTACGAGGAGCAGCTCGTCAAGCAGGCGCTCGAGCGCGAGCACGCGCGCGGCGGCCAGGCGTTCTTCCTGCACAACCGGGTCGAGGACATCGACGAGACCGCGGAGCGGCTGCGCGCGCTGTGCCCGGGCATGAAGTTCGAGGTCGCCCACGGGCAGATGGACGAGAAGGTGCTCGAGCAGCGCATGCTCGGCTTCCTGCGCGGCGACGCCGACGTGCTCGTCAGCACGAGCATCATCGAGTCCGGCATCGACATCCCGCAGGCGAACACGCTGGTCGTCGACCGCGCCGACCTGTTCGGCCTCAGCCAGCTCTACCAGATCCGCGGACGCGTCGGCCGCAGCCGCGAGCGCGCCTACGCGTACCTGCTGTATCCGAGCGCCGCCGCGCTCACGCAGGAGGCCGCCGACCGGCTCGCCGCGCTCAGCGACTACACCGAGCTCGGCGCCGGCTTCAAGGTCGCGATGCGCGACCTCGAGCTGCGCGGCGCCGGCAACCTGCTCGGCGACGAGCAGTCCGGCCACGTCGCCGCCCTCGGCTTCGAGCTGTACATGCAGATGCTCGATGAGGCCGTGCGGGCGATGGATCCGGATCAGGACGGCGACGGCTACGCGGAGCCGGTGCGGCT
>DASSUW010000439.1:0-13349 GCA_035706585.1 Solirubrobacteraceae bacterium
CCGTCGGGAAACGTCCGGATCTCCACGAGGCTCAGGGTCACCCGGTCGTCCAGGGCTGTGAAGAACGGCGTGCCGCCGCCCACCAGGACCGGATGGGTGACGACCGCATACTCGTCGATCAGCCCGGCCCGCATGGCCGCCGCGGCGAGTGTGGCGCCGCCGATGTCCATGGGGCCGCCGTCGTCGGCCTTGAGCCTGGTGATCTCGGTGACCGCGTCGCCGCTGACCAGACGGGTGTTCCAGTCGACCGTGCTGGTCATCGAGGAGAACACCACCTTCGGCATGTCCCGCCAGCGGCGGGCGAACTCGATCTCCGCCGGTGTGGCGCCGGGCTGCTGGTCGGCGGTCGGCCAGTGGGAGCTCATCGTCTCCCACAGCTTGCGCCCGTACAGCGCCAGGCCTGTCGCTGCCACCCGGTCGGACCACCACTGGAACAGCTCGTCGCTGGGCACGCTCCAGCCGAGGTCGTCGCCGGGCGCGGCGATGTAGCCGTCCAGGCTCATGTTCATGGCGAAGGTCAGTTTCCGCATGGCGTCAGCCTCCCGTGAGTCGGTCTTCGGCGTACAGACCAGCACGGCGCGCGAGAATCATCGGTCACGCCGCCGAGGGCCTCCGGGCCGGACTCACCCGGTCCTGCCGGGGCCGACTGCCCAGCGCCACGCAATCCACCGGACCACCACGTGGTCGCAGACGATGCTCAAGCATGTCCGATCGGAGCTCGCACGCGTGCCGGTCGTGCGTGCGTCAGGCCAATTGTGCCGGTCGTCTAGGCGGGCTGGTTGAGTGCGAGGAGGAGCGTCTTGAGCTGCGCGAAGCGGTCGTGCCCGAGCTGCGCCTCCCACTCGCGTTCGACATCTCGGACGGCGTCGCGGATCGTGTACGCAGCTCGCTCGCCGCGGTCGGTGAGGGCGATGCGCTTCGATCGGCCGTCGCCGGCGTCGGGCCGCCGCTCGAGGTACCCGAGCCGTTCGAGTTGGCCGAGCAGGTAGTTGGCCGCTTGCTTGCTCATGCCTCGTTGGGCGGCGAGCTCGGACGGGCGGACGCCCTGCGGCCCGGGGTAGAGGAAGAGATTCACGTGGGCCGTGTCGAGGTCGTCGAATCCCTGTTCGTGCAGCCGCTCGAGCATCCGCCGGACGACGCGCTCCCACGGCATCCGCAGGAGCGCCCCGATCATCGGCGGGCCGAACGCCTCGTCAGTAAAGCCGCTTGACTTGTTCCGTGCCATCGTATACCGTCAAGCCACTTTACCACCCTGGGTCCTTGGAGGACACCATGAGCACGAGCACCCACGAAACGATCCTGGTTGGCGGTCTGGCGATCCGCCCCCGGATCGAGCCCGGCGACAGCGACGGCGCGGTGGCGATCCACGAGTTCGACGTCCCCGCCGGCGCGAGCCTCCCGGTCCCGCATAGCCACGATGCCTACGAGGAGACGATCTACGGCATCACGGGAACCGTCACGTTCACCGTCGAGGGCATGCCGCATCCGATCGGGCCGGGCGAGGCCCTCTTCATCCCGCGCGGCGCCGTGCACAGCTTCGCCAACACCGGCGACGTCGACGCCACCGCGCTCGCGATCATCACCCCCGGCCTGCTCGGCGCCGGCTACTTCCGCGAGGTCGCCGCGATCGTCGCCGCCGCCGCCGGCGGCCCGCCCGATGTCGCCGCGATCGGAGCGGTGATGCGCCGCCACGGCCTCACCCCAGCGGGCGAACCCGCCGAGCACAACCCGGGGCGATGACATGATCTACCTGATCGTCGGACTCGACCGCCGCACGCTCGTCCCATGGCACAGGAACATCCGCGAGGACGACGTCGCGAGCGCCACGCGGGCCGCGCTCGCGCGCGCCGGCGCCGACGGCGTCGATCTCGCGGTCGCGGCCGTCATCGGACCGGCCTCAAACGTGCTCGACAGTCACCCGACTCCGGCATTGCGACTGGCCAACGCGGCCTGAGAACTCGCGCGCGCCACCGCGTCAGCCGCCCGGCGAGCGTGCTGCGCCGCCGCACGCGCACTCGTACTGGTACCCGCACGGCGCCGGCCGCCAGGTCGACTTCAACGACCGCAGCGGGGTGTTGCCGCGAGGCTCGTGGGTCACGTGGGCCTCGGGTGCCATCGGGCTCGCCGCCGCTGTCCCGTCGCTTGCGCGCTGGGGCAGCGAGCTGCTCGGCGGCCGCGTGCTGGAGCCGTCGTCGTTGAAGGAGATGCAGGACGTCCACGGCGGCCCGTTCCGGTCGTCGGGCTCCGGACTCGGTCTCGCCAAGGGGTCGGTCGACGACCACGACATGCGGGGCACACCGGCAACGGCCTCGGCACCCGCGCCGGGCTCTGGTACACGCCGAAGGAGCGCGTCACCGCCGCCTGGAACGACGACGCGATCGACAACGACGGCGGCATCTTCCAGGCGCTCGTCCGCGTCGCGGTCGGGTGAGGCTGAGCGCGGGGCGACGCGCTGGCGAGACGACTGCCCGCTCAGGAGGAGTGGCAACGGCTTCAGTCCGCGGCTTCCTCGGCTTCGAGGGCTTGGAGTCGGCGCATCGCGTTGATGGCCGCGGGGAAGCCGGCGTATGGCGCCACCTGGATCAGGACCTCGCGCAGCTCCTCGACGGTAAGGCCGACGTTACGAGCCGCGTGCAGGTGTACGTCGAGTTGGGGTTCGCAGCCGCCCTTGGCGGCGAGCATGGCCACGGCGGCGAGCTCGCGGTCGCGCAGCGACAGCCCGGGGCGGGTGTAGACGTCGCCGAAGGCGTACTCGACGACGTGGCGGCCGAGATCGCCGAGCGAGTCCACGACGGCTTCGCCGGCGGAGCCGTCGACTTGGGCGAGTTTGTCACGGCCGCGGGCGTAGCGGTCATGTGTCGGAGTGGCGGTGCGCAAGCGTGTGCTCCAGTTGCTCGTAATCGGTGATCGTGCAGGTGACGGTGGCGAGATCGCGCAGCCAGACAGCGCCGCAACCTCCGAGATCGTGTCCGGATGGCCGATGATGGCCATCACGGTACGGGTTAGAGCGCGCTCACACGCAAGCGTTGCGACGCGCCCAATGTGCTGATCACGACCGCGGACGCGCGGCTGCCGTCAGTCCGGCGCTGTCGCTTGCGTGAACCTCGCTGGCGACTCGCGGTGCGGTTTCGGCGTGGCCGAGGCCGTCCGCTGTGACGGCAGCGATCGTTGAATCAGCGAAACGGGGCCGGGGGCGCCGGCGACGAGAAGACGCGAAGCGCCCGGCCCTCAGGCGCTCTTGATCTCGGCCAGCGTCTCCTCGAGCGCCGCCATCAGGTCCGGCACCGGGGAGGGCTGCTTCTCCTCCTCGGGCACCTCGATGGTCTTGCCCTTGGACTTGTCGCGGACGATCTTGCGCAGGCGCTTCTGGTAGCGGTCCTCGTACCGCGACGGGTCCCACGGGCACGACAGGGCGTCGATCAGCGCGACCGCCTGGTCGATCTCCTTCTTGGCGGGCTTGTCCTTCTTCCCGGGAGACGGGACGTCCTTGGCCGGACGAACCTCGTCGTGCCACAGCATCGTCGTCAGCACGAGCCGGCCGTCGCGGGCGCGGATCAGCGCGAGGTACTCCTTGGTCCGCAGCACGAACCGGCCCAGAGCGGCGCGCTCGGTCCGCTCCATCACCTCGAGCAGCAGGCGGTACGCGCGCAGCGTGCCCTCGGCCTCGCCGGCCGGCATCAGCACGTACGGGTGGTCGTAGTAGGTCGGGTCGACGTCCGCGAGGTCGACGAACGCCTCGATGTCGATGGTGCGGGTCTTGCGCGGCGCGGCGGTCGCCAGCTCGGCGTCCGTCAGGATCACCAGCTGCTCGTCGTCGGTCTCGTAGCCGCTGGCGATCTCGTCGTACGGAACCTCCTCGTCCTCCTCGGCGCAGAAGCGGCGGACCTCGACCGGCACGTGGTCCTTCGCGTGCAGCTGGCGGAAGTGCAGGTCGGTGTCCTTGACCCCGCTGTACAACGCCACGGGCACGTTGACGAGCCCGAAGCTCAGCGACCCGGTCCAGAGCGAGCGGGCCATCAGGCGTTGGCCAGGCTCGCCTCGAGGGCGGCCAGCAGGTCGTCGGCGGCTTCCGGCTCCTCGTCGGCGGGCGGCTCGATGTTCTTGCCCTGCGCCTTCTGCTCGACCACGTCCAGGACGGCATCGCGGTACGTGTCCTCGTACGCGCCGGGATCGAACCTGGTGTGCAGCCCGTCGACCAGCGACGACGCCATCTTGATCTCCCGGTCGCTCGGCTTGCGCTGCACGCGCCCCAGCTCGAGCGAGCCGGGGTCGACGAGGTCGGCGGCGAACCGCATCGTGTGCACGAGCAGGACGTCGTCGATCGGCCTCAGCACCACCGTCCGCTCGCGGTTGTGGAACACCCAGTGCCCGACCCCGGCGCGGCCGGAGCGCGTGAGCGCCGCGTGCAGCAGCGCGTAGGCGTCGCGGCCCTTGTCCTGCGCGCCGAGGTAGTAGGTGCGCTCGTAGAACTCGGGCTCGATCTCGTCGGCGGGGACGAAGTGGTCGACGTCGATCCGGCGCGACTGTCCGCCCGCGGCGGCGGCGATCTCGTCGTCGGTCAGCTCGACCCACTTGCCCTTGCCGAGCTCGAAGCCCTTGACGATGTCCTTGTACTCGATCGCCTTGCCGTCGTGCTTGGGGCAGATGCGCCGGTGCTCGATCCGGCTGCCGTCCTTCGCGTGCACCTCGTGGAAGTGGATCGTGTGCGACTCGGTGGCCGAGTAGACCTTCACGGGCACGGCCACGAGGCCGAACGCGATGGTTCCGTTCCAGATCGAACGAGGCGCCATCTGCCGTGCCTACCCGCAGACCGCGGGGTCGCAGGCATCAGGCGCACGTCGCGCTCGGCGTCAGCGCGCCGTGGCGCCGACGTTGTCTGCGGGAAACCGGCAGCCTGGACACGGGGAATGTCCCGATGCCGCGGGCGCGCGCATGCGGCAGGGTCGGGGGACCATGAGCGAGCAGCTGAGCGCCCTCGACACGATGTTCCTCGATCTCGAGCAGGCCGACGACGGTGCCACGATGCACTTCGGCGCCGTGCTGATCTTCGATCCGCTGCCCGGCGGCGGGACGCCGGACATCGCCGACGTGCGCGCGCACATCGACCACCGGCTGCATGCCGTGCCGCACTACCGCATGCAGCTTTCGCGCCCGCGCGCGAGCCGGCTGTCGTGGACGACCTGGGAGCCGGCGCCTCACTTCGACATCGCGGCCCATGTCGGGCATGCGACGCTGCCGGCGCCGGGCGGGGACGCCGAGCTGCACGAGTGGTTCGGCGACTTCCTCTCACACCGGCTCGACCGCCGGCGTCCGCTGTGGGAGACGGTGCTGCTCGACGGGCTCGAGCGCGGCCGCTGGGCGCTGGCGACCAAGACCCATCATTGCCTCGTCGACGGCATGGGATCGGTCGACGTCGGCGAGATGCTGCTCGACGCCGAGCGCGCGCCCAAGCGCCACCGCGAGCCGCCGCACTGGACGATTCCGCATCCGAGCGACGCCGACCATCGGCTCCCCGGCAGCGGGCTGCCGGGCGCGCTCGTGCGCGGCGCGAAGGCCGGCGCGAGCACCCTGCGGCACACGGGCGACCTGCTCGGACAGGCGGTGGGCATCGCCGACCTGGTCGTGCACGAGGAGCTGATCGCCGCGCCGCACACCAGCCTCAACGGCCCGCTCGGGGCGACGCGCAGCTACATCGCCGTGCCGTTCGCGCTCAACCAGCTCAAGGCGATCAAGAACGTGCTCGGCGGGACCATCAACGACCTCGTCCTCGCGATCTCCGCCGGCGGTCTGCGGCGGCTGCTGCTCGCGCGCGGCGAGCTGCCGCCCGCCGCGGGCTTGCGCGCGCAGATCCCCGTCAACATCCGCACCCGCGAGCACGAGCGCGGCGCCGGCAACGTCCTGACGTCGCTGTTCGTCGAGCTGCCGGTCGCCGAGCCCGATCCGCTGCTGCGCCACCGGCAGCTCGTGGCCCGTGCCCAGTCGCTGAAGTCGAGCCCACAGCCGGTGGGCGGCAAGGCGCTGGTCGACCTCGCCGGGCTCGCGCCGCCGCTGCTCGGCGAGATCCTCGGCCGCGCGATGTTCGGCGGCGACCGCGTCTTCAACCTCACGATCACGAACGTGCGCGCCTCCGCCGAGCCGCAGTACGCGTTCGGGGCGCGGTTGCGCTCGGTGCTGCCGTACGTACCGCTGTTCGCCGGGCACGCGGTCGGGATCGCCGTCGTCTCGTACGCGAACACGCTCGTGTTCGGGCTCGGCGCGGACCGTGACAGCACGTCGGATCTCGACGTGCTCGCCGACGGCGTCAGGACGTCGTTCGGCGAGCTGCGGCGGGCGACGTCGCGCCCCGGGTCGGCGACCTGGGTCGAGCATCTGCTGCAAGACCGCTGACGACTTCGGGCGTCAACCGGTGCGGTGCCGGGGAGAACGAACGGCATGGTGTCCGCGACACGGCTCCAGGCGATCCGCGACGGCCGCACCGAGACCGACCTCGAGCGCTGCGACCGCAACCTCGTCGAGCTGCTGCAGGAGGTGCGGGTCGTCCAGACCGGCGTGCAGGTGCTGTTCGCGTTCCTGCTCACGGCGCCGCTGGCGGCGCGGTTCCCCGAACTGACGTCGTTCCAGCGCGGCACGTACTTCGCGACGCTGCTCGTGACCGGCGCTGCCGCGGTGCTGCTGATCGCTCCGACCGCCTACCACCGCATCCTGTTCCAGCTCGGCGACAAGGAGCATCTCGTGCTCGTCGCCAACCGCTTCACGCTCGCCGGACTGGTGTGCGTCGCGCTGTCGATGGTCGGGGCGCTCCTGCTCGTCACCGACCTGCTGTTCGACGGCCCCTTCGTGGTCGTCGTCGCGGGGCTCGCGGCGCTCGGCTGCTTCGTGCTCTGGTGCCTCGCGCCGTTGCGACGCCGGCGGCTCGCGATTCGCCGCCTCAGGTGATTTCCTTGTAAGTGGGATGAGGTGGCTCGGAGGGAGCGCGGCGCTGGTGGTGCTGTCGTTCGACGTCGACGCGGAGTCGGCCATCCTCGCGCAGGGGCGCCGCTACGCCGACCACGCGATGGTCATGACGCACCAGGCGTACGGGCCGAACGTCGGCGTTCCGCGCTTGCTCGCGCTGCTCCACGACGTCGAGATCACGGCCACGTTCTTCGTCCCCGGCCTGACCGCCGACCGCTACCCGGGGACGGTCGAGGCCATCGCCGCCGCCGGCCACGAGATCGGCCATCACTCCTACAGCCACCGCAGCCCGGTCGACCTCGGGCTCGAGGGCGAGCGCGCGGACTTCGAGCGCGCGCTCGCGGCGCTCGACCGGCTCGGCGTCCGCCCCCAGGGCCACCGGTCGGCGCTGTGGGAGGCGAGCTGGGACACGCCGGCCCTGGTCGCGGAGTACGGGCTCGCGTACGACTCGACGCTGATGGACGACGACAAGCCGTACCTGCTCGCGACGCCGAAGGGCACGATCGCCGAGCTGCCGCCGCACTGGAGCCTCGACGACTGGGAGCAGTACGCGTACCTGCCGCGGCCCGCGATCGGGACGAACATCGAATCGCCGGCCAAGGTGCTGGACCTGTGGACCAGCGAGCTCGACGCGATGCGGCGCCATGGCTGCCTGTTCATGCTCACCAACCACCCGTTCCTCTCCGGGCGCCCGGGACGGGTCGAGACCCTGCGCAAGCTGATCGAGCACGCGCGCGAGTGCGGCGACGTGGAGTTCGCCACCGCCGCCGAGGTGGCGGCGCGCGTGCGCGAGGACCCCGACGCGACCACGCGGGAGCTGCGCCCCGTCGACGTGGACGCCGCCACCTATCCAGACCGGTAAGGAGGATCGATGTCGATAGTCGACCATGAGCGGCAGGAACTCACCGAGGCGGTGCACATCGACCCTCATGGGATCGACCCGATCCCGGACGCCGATCGTGACTCGACGCCGGTGCAGCAGTTCTGGATCTGGGCGGGCGCCAACATCGCGCCGATCAACTGGGTGCTCGGCGGCCTCGGCATCACGCTCGGGCTCAGCCTGATCGAGACGATCGTCGTCATCACGATCGGCAACCTCGCCGGCTGCGCGCTGTTCGGCCTGTTCTGCGTGATGGGCCACCGCACCGGTGTCAACCAGATGGTGCTCTCGCGCAGCGCGTTCGGCCGTCGCGGCGCCTACGTGCCCGGCGTCGCGCAGCTGCTGCTGACGATGGGCTGGGTCGGCGTGAACACGTGGGTGGTGCTCGACCTCACGCTCGGGGTGCTCGACGAGATCGGCATCACCGGCGGCACCGGGCTCAAGTACGTCATCGGCTTCGCGCTGATGGCCGTGCAGGTGCTGATCGCGATCTACGGCTTCTACCTGATCCGCACGTTCGAGAAGTACACCGTGCCGATCGCCGCCGCGATCATGCTGGTCATGAGCGTGCTGGCGTGGACGAAGTCCGACGTCGAGTGGAGCAACTCGACCGTGTCGGGCGCGGACAAGGTCACGTCGATCTCGCAGCTGCTCACCGCGATCGGGATCGGCTGGGGGATCTCGTGGTTCACCTACTCGTCGGACTACACGCGCTTCGTGGCGCGCAGGTACAACGACCGGCAGGTGTTCTGGGCGACGGCGCTCGGCATGTTCCTGCCGACGGTCTGGCTCGCCGCGCTCGGCGCGTCGCTGGTCTCGACCGGCTCGGGCAACGACCCGTCGACGCTGGTGGCATCGGCGTTCGGCGTGATGGCGGTCCCGGTCGCGCTGCTGATCCTGCACGGGCCGATTGCCACCAACATCCTCAACCTGTACTCGTGCTCGCTGGCCGCGCTGTCGGTCGGCCTCAGGACCGCGCGCTGGAAGATCACCGCCGTCGCGGGCGTGATCGGCAGCGGCGTGCTGATCGCGTTCATCCAGTCGGAGAGCTTCGCCACGTCGTTCGACAACTGGATCGTCTCGATCATCGTCTGGATCAGTCCGTGGGCCGGGATCACGCTGGTCGAGTACTTCGTGCTGCGCCGGCAGCAGATCGACGTGCCCGCGCTGTACGACCCGCCGGAGACGTCGAAGTACGGCGACGTGAACTGGCCGGCGATCGTCGCACTGGTGCTCGGCCTGGCGGCCGGCTGGGCCTGGGAGTTCGGCCTCGTCGGCCCGCTCCAGGGGCCGATCGCCAAGGCCCTCGGCGACACGGACTTCTCGTGGGCCGCGGGCATGCTCGTCGCCGGCGGGCTGTACTACGCGCTGGCGCGCCACCGCACGCGCGACGCCGCCACGACCGAGAGGTTCGCGCGGTCGTGACGCGGATCGACGTCCCGGCCCGCGAGGGCCGCGGGGTGCGCGTGGCGGCCGGCGGGCGCGTGCGCGTGATCGACGTGGAGGGCGGCCAGGTCGCCGACACGTTCGCCTTCCGGGCCGACGACGTCTCCGAGTACCACTCGGCCGAGCACACCCGCGTGCACGTCGACCGGCTGTTCCCGCGGCCGGGCGAGCACTTCGTGACCAACCACCGGCGGCCGATCCTGCTGCTCGAGGCCGACGACACGCCGGGCATCCACGACATGCTGTGCGCCGCCTGCGACCCCGAGCGCTACGCGGGCCTCGGGGTCGAGGGCTGGCACGCGTCCTGCCAGGAGAACCTCCAGCACGCGATGCGCGAGCTCGGCTTCGACCGCGTCGAGGTTCCGCAGCCGATCAACCTGTTCATGAACATCCCGGTGCTCGAGGAGGGCGTGATCGGGTGGGAGCCGGCGCTGACCCACGCGGGCGACTCCGTCACGCTGCGGGCCGAGATGGACTGCTACGTGGTCGTCTCCGCGTGCCCCCAGGACATCGTGGCCATCAACAACAAGGAGCCCTCGCCGGTCGCGATCGAGCTGCTCGACGGCTGATCGGGCTCCATCCTCGGGGCGTGAGCGCCGCCCCCGGCACTCGCGACCAGAGCGCCGCAAGCCCGCCTGGACGAATAGCGGACTCGCGCCATTTCCCTGCAATCCGTACGATCGCCCACGCACATGGCAGGGATCCGACGGCTCGGCGGTGGGTGCGCGGCAACATGGCTGGTCGTGCTCGGCTGGGCGCTCCCGGCAGCGCCCGACGCCGCCGCCCAGGTCACCGGCCCCGACGGCCTGACCGCGCCGACCTACAGCTACCAGGACGCGACGCGCGAGCGGGTCTACATCCCGGTCACCGGCGTCGATCAGGACGCCGACGGCATGACCGACCGCGTGGCGATCGAGATCATCCGCCCGCAGGCGTCGGGCCCGGCGCTGAAGGTGCCGGCGATCATCGACGCGAGCCCGTACTACTCGACCGTGTGCCGCGGCAACGAGGGGGAGTGCATCGACGACGTCGACAGCGACGGCGTCAACGACAAGTGGCCGCTCTACTACGACAACTACTTCGTCCCCCGCGGCTACGCCGTGATCCTGGCGGAGATGGACGGGACCGCGAACTCGACCGGCTGCCCGCTGCACGGCGGCCCGGGCGACATCGCGGGCCTGAAGGCGGTCGTCGACTGGCTCAACGGCCGCACTCCAGGGGTCGACGGCGCGGGCAACCCCGTGGTCGCGGACTGGCACAACGGCAAGTCGGGGATGATCGGCAAGTCCTACGACGGCACGCTCGCCAACGGCGTCGCCGCCACGGGCGTCGCCGGCCTGGAGACGATCGTGCCGATCTCGGCGATCTCCACGTGGTACCGCTACTCGCGCATGGGCGGGATCCGCTTCAACACCCACTATCCGGCGGCGCTCGCGAACGCGGTCACCGACGCCGGCCGGCGCGCCGCGTGCAGCGCCTCGCGGAGCGCGATGAGCGCGGCCGACGGCGATGACACCGGCGACATGAACGCGTTCTGGGACGACCGCGACTACCTCGCCGACGTCGGGAACGTGCACGCCGCCGTGTTCGCCACGCACGGCCTCCAGGACGACAACGTGCGGCTCGACCACCTCGCCGAGTGGTGGGCCGGCCTGAAGGCCAACGGCGTCCCGCGCAAGCTGTGGCTGCTGCGCGAGGGCCATGTCGACCCGTTCGACTCGCGGCGCGGCGCGTGGGTCGAGGCGCTGCACCGCTGGTTCGACGAGTGGCTCTACGGGATCGACACCGGGATCATGGACGAGCCGGCCGTCGACATCGAGGACGCGCCGGACACCTGGAACACGTACGCGGACTGGCCGCTCCCGACGACCGCGCCGGTCGACGTCCACCTCCGCGGCCGCACGGCGGACGGCGCCGGTGCCGCGCGCCTGACCGCAGGCGGCGACCAGGACGTCCTGACCTGGAGCGACGCGAGCCAGAGCGAGAACACGATCATCAACAACCCGGAGGGCTCGCAGCTGCACCGGCGGGTGTTCCTGTCGCGCCCGCTCGTGCACGACCTGCGCATCGCCGGGACGCCGGTCGTGCACCTGCGCGCGTCGCTGAGCACGATGCAGAGCAACCTCGGCGCCCTGCTCGTCGACTACGGCAGCGCCGAGCAGATCACGCGCAGCGGCGACGGCATCGCGAACAACGCGGTCGAGGACTGCTGGGGCGAGTCGTCGACCGGCCTGAGCGACTACGACGCGTGCTACCGCACGGTTCGCAAGCCGGTGATCAGCGTGA
This sequence comes from Solirubrobacteraceae bacterium, assembly GCA_035706585.1. Classification (GTDB taxonomy): domain Bacteria; phylum Actinomycetota; class Thermoleophilia; order Solirubrobacterales; family Solirubrobacteraceae; genus DASSUW01. Next base: position 11,567 of record DASSUW010000439.1, read on the forward strand.
CGCAGTGGCGCGTGAGCAAGGGGATCCTGGACTCGTCGAACCGCAACTCGCTCATCACGAGCGACCCGCTGCCGATCGGCGACGAGGCCGACTTCACGATCCCGCTGCTGCCGAACGACTTCACGTTCGCCGCCGGCCACCGGATCGGCATCATCGTCGTCGCCAACTACACCGGGTTCAGCTCGGTCGTGGGCACGACCGGCGCGACGATCACGATGGACGCCAAGCTCAGCAAGCTGTCGCTGCCGGTGGTCGGGGGCGCGGCCGCCGCACTGGCGTCGGACGCGTTCGCCGACACGACGCCGCCGACGCTGGCCGACATGCCCGGCGACGTGACCGTCACCGCTCCCGGAGCCGCCGGCGCCCACGTGAGCTACGGCGATCCCGTGGCGGCCGACGACGAGACCGCGGACCCGAGCGTGACGTGCGCGCCCGCCTCGGGCACGCTGTTCCCGATCGGCGTGACCACCGTGACCTGCACGGCCGAGGATGCCGACGGCAACACGGCGGCGGCGTCGTTCACGATCACGGTCGAGCCCCCGGCGGCGCCGGCGGAGCCGGTCGCGCCCGAGCCGCACGCCGACACGCGCGCGCCGCGCCTGCGCGAGCTGCGGCTGCGCTCGCGCCGGCACGCGATCCGCGTCCGCTTCCGCGTCACCGAGGCCGCGGACGTCACGATCACGCTCCGCCGCGCCAACCACCGCCGGCCGCTCGCCACCGAGACGCTGACCGCGGGCACGTACGCGCACGCCCGCCGCCTGCGCTCGAAGCGCCTCGTCGCCGGGCGCCGCTACGTCGTCTCGGTCCGTGCCTACGACGCCGCCGGCAACCACTCGCGGCTGCTCGTGCGGCGCTTCACGTTCCACCGCTGATCCGCGCGCGCGAGTGCCGTATGCGGGCTCGCGGCGTCCGATGGAAGCGCCGCCATGCCCACTTGACGCGGCAGACGCCGAACCGGGTTGCCGGCGGTAAAGTCGCCCGGGATGCCAGCCGCGCAACGCTCCCGCCGGGTCGATACGAAGATCGCCAAGGCGCTGGCCCATCCGCTTCGCCAGCGCATCCTGCTGGAGCTCGAACGCGGCACCGCCAGCCCGAACGAGGTCTCACAGGCCCTCAACGAACCGCTCAACCTGGTCGCGTACCACATGCGCATCCTGCGCGAGGCCAAGTGCGTCGAGCTCGTCTCGCGCCGCCAGGTGCGCGGCGCGATCGAGCACTTCTACCGGCCGACGTCGCGCACGCTGCTCGACGACGTGTCCTTCTCCAAGCTCCCACTCGCGCTGCGGCGGCGGCTGGTCGGGCAGACGCTCGAGCTGATCTGGAACGACGCGAAGTCGGCGGCCGAGGCCAACGGCTTCGACGACACCGAGGTGCACGTCAGCCGGACGCTGCTCGACCTCGACGACGAGGGCTACGCGGACATGGTGACGCTGCTGACGGAGACGCTCGAGAAGGCGCTCGAGATCCACGCCGCGAGCGCCGGCCGGCAGTCGGCGGGCGCGGAGGACACGCGCACGCACCTCACCGAGCTGGGGCTCGTGCACTTCCACCGCGCGCCGGGCGACGGGCCGCCGCCCAGGCCGGCCCGCCGCTAGGCGGCGGCCGCGGCCAGGTACGGTCGCCGGACCAGCGTCGAGACCGCGCAGCAGTACGCGCGAACGCGCGATCAGCGACGGCGGTCTACCCGAGACTTCTCGCGGTCAGGCGGCCGTCGCGGATGCGCGCGACGAGCGCGTCGGACTCCTCGCGCAGGATCGTGCCGTCCTCGAACTCGATCGCCGGC
>DASSUW010000440.1:0-24431 GCA_035706585.1 Solirubrobacteraceae bacterium
GTGGCCCGGCAAGGTCGTGACCGAGATCAGCGAGGCCGTCCCGTTCTGGGAGGCCGAGCCCGAGCACCAGGACTACCTGCAGCGCTACCCGCACGGGTACACCTGCCACTTCCCGCGCCCGGGCTGGAAGCTGCCGCACCGGGAAACCGCGGCCTGACGGTGGCCTTCGTCCCCGACGACTTCCACCCGCCCCGAGGACTCGTAGCGGAGCAGTTCCTGCTCGAGCCGCTCGGCCCTGAGCACAACGAGGACGACCACGAGGCGTGGTCGTCCTCGATCGAGCACATCCGGGCGACGCCGGGGTTCCGGAACAGCAGCTGGCCGCACCCGATGACCCTGGAGGAGAACCGCGCGGACCTCGAGCGCCACGCCCGCGACTTTGCGGCGCGTGCCGGCTTCACGTACACGGTGCTCGACCCGTCGGACCGCGGCGTGATCGGCTGCGTCTACATCTATCCCGACAAGGCCGGCGTGAACGACGCGGTCGTCACGTCATGGGTCCGCGCCAGCCGCGCCGGCAGCGACGCGGCGCTTCGGCAGCTCGTGACCCGCTGGCTCGCCGAGGCGTGGCCGTTCGAGCGGATCTCGTACGCCTGACGCTCGCGAATCCTCAGGAACCGGCCGATGAGCGGCGGTACGCTCCGGACACCGGAGCCGTGACGTGAGCGAGACACAAGTGCGGACACCGACGTTCTGCGCGCTGTGCGTGTCGCGCTGCGGCGCGACCGCGGTGACCGTCGACGGGCGCTTGGAGGCGCTCGAGCCCGACCCGGCGCACCCGACCGGTCGGGCGCTGTGCGTGAAGGGCAAGGCGGCCCCCGAGATCGTCGGCCACGGCGATCGGGTGCTGCACCCGCTGCGGCGCACGGCGCCGAAGGGGGCCGCCGATCCGGGGTGGGAGCGGATCAGCTGGGAGGAGGCGCTCGACGCCGTCGCCGCGCGGCTGACCGCGGTCGCCGCCGAGTCGGGGCCCGAGTCGGTCGTGTTCGCGTCGGCGTCGCCGTCGACGTCCGCGATCAGCGACTCGGTGGACTGGATCACGCGCCTGCGTCGCGCGTTCGGCAGTCCGCACTTCACGAACTCGATGGAGCTGTGCGGGTGGGGCCGGTATCTCGCCTCGCTGTACACGTTCGGGGCGCCGGTGCCCGGGGCCTACATGCCCGACCTCGAGCGGGCCGGCTGCATCCTGTACTGGGGGTACAACCCCTCGGTCGCCCGGCTCGTGCACGCGACCGCGACGGTCGACGCTCGCCGGCGCGGCGCGAAGCTCGTGGCGGTCGATCCGCGCCGCGCGGGGCTTGCCTCGAGCGCCGACCACTGGCTGCGCGTGCGCCCGGGGACCGACGCCGCGCTCGCGATCGCGATCACCGGCGTGCTTCTCGAACGCGGCTTCTACGACGTGGACTTCGTGCGCCGGTGGACGAACGCGCCGCTGCTGGTCCGCGCCGACACCGGGCGGCTGCTGCGCTCCGACGAGCTGCCGGGCGCCGAGCCGGGGCGCTACGTCGCCTGGGACGCCGCCGCCGGGCCGGTGACCTACGACGCAGCGACACGCCGCTACGACGGCGACGAGTCGCGGCTCGCGCTCGAGGGCCGCTACACGGCCGGGGGCGTCGAGTGCCGCCCGGTCCTGGCCGAGCTCGCCGACCACTGCCGCCGGTGCACGCCGCAGGCGGCCGCCGCGGTCACGGGCGTGCCGGCGGCCGAGATCGAGCGGGTCGCGGAAACGCTCTGGCGATCGCGGCCCGTCGCCTTCTACACGTGGAGCGGCCTCGAGCAGCACAGCGGCACGACCCAGACGATCCGCGCGATCAACGTGCTCTACGCCCTGCTGGGCTGCCTCGACGCGCCGGGCGGCAACGTCCTCTTCAGCCCGGTACCGGCCAACCCGGTCGACGGGCTCGAGCTGCTCGCGCCCGGGCAGCGCACGAAGGCGTTCGGGCTCGACGAGCGCCCGCTCGGGCCGGCGCGCTTCGAGTACGTCACCGGCGACGACCTGTACGCGGCGGCCCTCGACGGCCGCGCCCGGGCGCTCGTCAACTTCGGCGCCAACCTGGTGATGGCGCAGGGCGACAGCGCCCGCGGCCGGGACGCGCTCGCGGCGCTCGACTTCGCGGTCCACGCCGACCTGTTCCTGACACCGACGGCGGATCTGGCCGACATCGTCCTTCCGGTCGCCACGCCGTTCGAGGTCGAGGCGCTGCGGATCGGGTTCGAGGTGTCCCAGGACGCCCAATCGCTCGTGCAGCTGCGGCGGCCGGTCCAGGCACCGCGCGGCGAGGCGCGCTCCGACGTCCAGATCGTGTTCGCGCTGGCGACGCGGCTCGGCCTCGGCGCGCAGTTCTGGGACGGCGACATCGACGCCGCCTGGCAGCACCGGCTCGCACCGAGCGGGATCACCGTCGAGCAGCTGCGCGCGCAGCCGGCCGGGATCAGGCTTGCGCTGACGACCCGCCACCGCAAGCACGCCGAGCTGCGGGACGGCATCCCGGTCGGGTTCCGCACCCCGTCCGGCAAGGTCGAGCTGCTCTCCGAGACGCTCGCCGACCACGGCTACCCGGCGCTCCCGACGTTCACCGAGCCGGCGATCAGCCCCCGCTCGCGGCCCGACCTCGCCGCCCGCTACCCGCTCGTGCTCACGTGCGCCAAGTCGGTGCGCTTCGCCGAGTCCCAGCACCGGCAGATCGCGATGCTGCGCCGGGCGGCGCCCGACCCGCGGGTCGAGCTGCACCCGGACGCTGCCGCCGCGCGCGCGATCGCCGCCGGGGACTGGGTCCGCATCATGACTCCGAACGGGTCCGTACGCGCGCGGGCGCGCCTGAACTCGAGCCTCGATCCCGGAGTCGTGTGCGGGCAGCACGGCTGGTGGCAGGAATGCGCCGAGCTCGGGCTGCCGGGCTATGCCCCGTACGGCCCGGACAGCGCCAACCTCAACCTGATCCTGCGCCAGACGCCGAGCGACCCGGTCAGCGGCAGCGCCCCGCTGCGCGCGTCGCTGTGCGAGGTCGAGCGGATCGACCCGCCCGACCGGGCCGTCGCGGGTCAGACGAAGGCGGCCTCCCGGTCCCAGTAGCGCAGGCTCGCGCACCGGTCCAGCAGGGCGGTGACGGACGCGTCGTCGGTCAGCGCCACGAAGCCGCCGTCCAACTTCTGCCCGAGGCCGACCGCGTCGAACAGCGCGGTCGCCGCCTCGCAGTAGCCGATGTACTTGCAGTGCGCGAACGCATCGCCGACGAAGTCCCGTGCCGGCGGCAGCTCCGCCAAGGCCGCCGCGCCGTCGGCGTCGGTCAGCACGACCACGCCGTCGTAGAGCACGGACGGCGCGCCGTCGATCTTCTGGTCGGCCGCGACCGCGACGCCGGCGTCCGTCGCGACGCCGCCGACCGTCGGCGCGATCAGCTCGACGTCGACGTGGCGCTCCGCGGCGGCCTGCTGCAGTCGGGAGAGCAGGGCGCCGTCGACGCCGTCGGTCATCAGCACCCCGAGCTTGCGCCCGGCGAAGCTCTCCGGCCCGTTCTCGACGATCGACAGGGCCGGCGAGCCGGGCAGGTCGGAGCGCGTCTCGCGGGCGGCCGGCAGCGGCGCGGGCAGCTCGGACATGCCGAGCCCGTCCGCGACGGCCTGCGCGAGCTCCGGGTGCACGTTGCGCAGCCCGGCCACCATCCGGCGCCGGATCGACGCCTCCTCGCACTTGCTCAGCTCGAAGACGAAGCCGCTGACGATGTGACGGCGCTCGATCTCGGTCTGGCTGACGAAGAACTGCCGGGCCTGGCTGTAGTGGTCGGCGAAGCTCTCCGCCCGCAGCCGGCGCTTGGGGCCGGCTTCCTCGGCGGCGAGGCTGACGAACCCGCGGGCGGGATCCTCGCGCGGCCCGCCCCACGAGTTCGGTTCGTAGTTGATGCGCCCGCGCGGGTTGCGCATCGCCATGTGACCGTCCTGCTGGAAGTTGCTCACCGCGGTCTTGGGCGCGTTGACCGGGATCTGCGTGAAGTTCGGCCCGCCGAGGCGCTTGAGCTGCGTGTCGAGATAGGAGAAGTTGCGGCCCTGCAGCAGCGGGTCGTTGGTGAAGTCGATGCCGGGGACGATGTTCTGGGTGCAGAACGCGACCTGCTCGGTCTCGGCGAAGAAGTTGTCGACCACGCGGTCGAGCACGAGCCGTCCGACGCGCCGGACCGGCAGGACCTCCTCCGGAATGATCTTCGTCGGGTCCAGCACGTCGAAGTCGAACGCGTCGGCGAACTCCTCGTCGAACAGCTGCAGGCCGAGCTCCCACTCCGGGAAGTCGCCCTCGGTGATGGCGTCCCACAGGTCGCGCCGGTGGAAGTCCGGGTCGGCGCCGTTGATCTTGACCGCCTCGTTCCACACCACCGACTGCATGCCGAGCTTGGGCTTCCAGTGGAACTTGACGAATGTCGACCGGCCGTCGGCGTTCACGAACCGGAACGTGTGGATGCCGAAGCCCTCCATGAAGCGGAACGACCGCGGGATCGCGCGATCGGACATCACCCACATGAGCATGTGGGTGATCTCGGGCGACAGCGACGCGAAGTCCCAGAAGTTGTCGTGGGCGGTCTGCGCCTGCGGGAAGCCGCGGTCGGGCTCCTGCTTTGCCGCATGCACGAGGTCGGGGAACTTCAGCGGGTCCTGGATGAAGAAGATCGGGATGTTGTTGCCGACGAGGTCCCAGTTGCCCTCGCGCGTGTAGAACTTCGTCGCGAAGCCGCGCACGTCGCGCGCCAGGTCGCCCGAGCCCTTGTTCCCGGCGACCGTCGAGAAGCGGACGAACACCTGCGTGCGCTCGCCCGGGCGCTGGAACAGGTCGGCCCGCGTGATGTCGGCCAGCGACCCGTAGTTCTCGAAGAAGCCGTGTGCGCCGTAGCCGCGCGCGTGGACGATCCGCTCCGGGATCCGCTCATGATCGAAGTGAAAGAGCTTCTCGCGGAAGTGGAAGTCCTCCAGCAGCGCCGGGCCGCGCTCGCCCACGCGCAGCGTGTTCTGGTCGTCGGCGACGGGGACGCCCTGCTGCGTGGTCAGGCTGGGCCGGTCGCCGCCGGCGACCTGGTGCGTCTCGCCGCCCGGGCCGCGCTCGACCGTCTCGTCACCGTACGTCACCCGATCTCGGTTCGAGTCTGCGCCCACGCCGATCACCTCTGTCTGTCCGACTGCCGTTCGTGACGAGTCTGTCCCAGCCCTGCGGCGACCAAACGCTCGCGGACGCGTGTCTCAGGAATCGCGCGTACCCTCGGGGCCGTGGCCGGCGGACTGTCCGACGACGAGCTGGCATTCCTGCAGGGCGTGCTCGATCTCGCGCGCGAGGGCCGCGCCGACGAGCTCGCCGCCGTGATCGAGCGGGGCGTGCCGGCCAACCTCACGAACGCCGCCGGGGACACGCTGCTCATCCTCGCCGCCTACCACGATCATCCCGGGACCGTCCGCATGCTGCTCGAGCGTGACGCCGACCCCGATCGCGTCAACGACCGCGGCCAGACCGCGCTGGGGGCGGCGGTGTTCCGGCGCTCCGCCGAGTCGGTGACGCTGCTGCTCGACCACGGCGCCGACCCGGACGCCGGCACCCGGTCGGCGGCCGAGATCGCGCGCTTCTTCGGGCTCGACGAGATGGCCGCGCTGCTCGCCCGCGGCTGACTGCTCCGGGAACGGCGGCGGCGCCAACCTGCCCGATCGGCGGGGGCCGGCACGCGCCGGTGCCGGGATGATGTGCCCGGTGAGGGCACGGATGACCGCCGCCGCGCTTGCCGCGGCCCTGCTGCTGGTGGGAGCCGCGAGCGCCTGGGCGGCGTTCGTGAAGGAGGGTTCGCCGTACACGGTCGGCGACGACCCGCTGTCGCTCAACGCCGGTGACTTCAACGGCGACGGGCGGCCCGACGTGGCGACCATCAACGGGACGAGCTCGGACGTCTCGGTGTTCCTGCGGGCGGCCGGCGGCGGCTTCGCGCAGGAGCCGGGCTCGCCGATCTCGGTCGGCGCCGGCTCGGGGCCGAGCGGCGCGGCGGTCGGCGACTACAACGGCGACGGGCGTACGGACCTGGCGGTGTCGAGGTTCGTCGCGGGCGGCATATCGGTGCTGCTGCGCCAGCCGGGCGGCGGCTTCGCGCTCGAGGGCGGTGCGGCGGTCCTGTCCGGTACGAGCATCCACGCGGTCGCCGCGGGCGACTTCAACGGCGACGGACGGCTCGACCTCGCGGCCACGCTGGCGGCCGGCCAGCTCGTGATCCTCCTGCGCAACGCGGCCAACACCGGCTTCGACCAGTCGCCGCAGGCGTTCGCGACCGGCTCGGCGCCGGTCGCGATCGCCGTCGGAGACTTCAACGGCGACGGGCTGGCGGACCTCGCGACCGCCAACCGGAGCAGCGACAACGCGACGATCCTGCTCCGGGTTCCCGGCGGAACGTTCAGCGCCGAGGCGACGCTGCCGGTCGGCGACAACCCGGTCGGCATCGTCGCCGCCGACTTCGACGGCAACGGCCGTGCCGATCTTGCGGTCGTCGACTACGTGCCCGGCACCGTCGCCGTCTTCCTGCGCAACGGCGCGAACTCCGGCTTCACCGCGCAGCCGCCGATCACGGTCAACGCCACGCCGGCCGGCATCGACGCCGCCGACTTCGACCGCGACGGCCGGCCCGACCTCGCGGTGGCGTCCAACGCCGGCGCCGTCGACATCCTGCGCCGCAACGCCGCCGGCGGCTTCACGCGCGACCCCGCGATCGCGATCGCCGGCGCGGTCAACGACGTTGCGGCGGCCGACTTCGACGGCGACTCGCGGCCCGACCTGGCGGCGTCGTCGTACTACACCGACGCCACGCCCGACACGTTCAGCGTGCTGCTGAACCCGGCGCCGGCGCCACCGCCGGGCCCGACGCCGGCGCCGCCGGTGGCCGGCAAGAGCGTCAACGTCGAGCCGGTGTCCGGCACGGTGAAGATCAAGCGGCCGGGGCGCAAGCGCTTCGTCACCCTGACCGGGGAGGCGCAGATCCCGGTCGGCAGCTCGATCGACACGCGGCGCGGGCGGATCACGATCACCGCAGCGCAGGGCAGCGGCACGACGGCGTCGGCGGACTTCTATCAGGGCCTGTTCAAGCTCACCCAGGCCAAGCGCTCCAAGCTCACGACGCTACGGCTGATCGAGCGGCTCAGCTGCTCGCGCAAGCCGGCGTCCGCCGCCGCCGCCAAGAAGAAGAAGCGGCGGCTGTGGGGTGACGGCAAGGGCCGCTTCCGGACGAAGGGCAAGCACAGCGCCGCGACCGTCGTCGGCACCAAGTGGCTCGTCCAGGACCGCTGCACGTCGACGCTGACGCGCGTCGTCCGCGGCAAGGTTCGCGTGCGCGACTTCGCCAAGAAGAAGACCGTGATCGTGCGCGCCGGCAAGCGCTACACGGCGCGCGCGAAGCGCCGGTAGCGCCGGCGCCCGGCCCGCGGGCCGGCGAGGGGTCGTGCGCGCCTACCATCGAGCCCATGACTCTCCACCGGATGGAGCACATCGGCATCGTGGTCGACGACCTCGCCGCCGCGACCGAGTTCTTCGCCGCGCTCGGTCTCGAGCGGCAGGGCGAGGGCTCCGCCGAAGGTCGCTGGGTCGACCGCATCGTCGGGCTCGACGGCGTGCGGACGCAGTTCGCGATGATGCAGACGCCGGACGGCAACGGCCGGCTCGAGCTGATCAGGTTCCAGTCGCCGTCACACGCGGGCGGCAACGGGCACGAGGCGGCCAACGCCCCGGGGATCCGCCACATCGCGTTCGTCGTCGAGGACGTCGACGACGTCGTCTCCCGCCTGCGACCCCACGGCGGGGAGCTCGTCGGCGACGTGGAGCAGTACCGGGACCTCTTCCGCCTCTGCTACGTCCGCGGCCCGGCGGGGATCATCATCGAGCTCGCGGAGCGGATCGACTGATCCGCGCGGCCGAGGCGCTCGCCGCCGCCCAGGCGGTGGCGCGCGAGCACGGCGTGCCCTGCGACCAGGCGGCGCGGATCGCGGCGGGCAGCAACGTGCTGGTGCACCTGAAGCCGGCGCCGGTCGTGGCGCGCGTGATGACCGCGACCGCGCTCCTGCACGACGACCCCGAGCGGTGGCTGGCCCGTGAGGTGGCGGTCGGCACGTTCCTGGGCGCGACCGGCCTCGTCGCCCCGCCCAGCGACCTCCTGCCGCCCGGCCCGCACGAGCGCGATGGGCTGTGGATGACGATGTGGACGTTCGTCCCGCACGACCGGCAGGCTCCGCCGCCCGACGCGCGCGAGCTCGGCGCGTCGCTGCGGGCCCTGCACGCGGCGCTCGCCGGATTCCCCGGCGACCTCGCCGCGGTGAGCGGGATCCGCGACTGGCTCGAACGCCTGCTCGGCGAGCTGAGTCCGGCACCCGCGGTGGCGCGGCTCCGCCGCCGGCTGGACGCGCTGACGCCCACGGTCTTCGAGAGCTCGCTGCCCGCGCAGGCGCTGCACGGCGACGTCTCGATCGGCAATCTGCTGCGCACCGATCGCGGGCTGGTCTGGACCGACCTCGAGGACGTCTGCGCCGGTCCCGTCGCGTGGGACGTCGCGGGGCTCGTGACGAGCGCGCGAGCGCGCGGGCAGAGCGCGGAGTTCATCGACGCGCTCCTGACCGCCTACGGCGACGCGGGCGTCGAGGACCTGCGGCCGTTCCTGGACGCGCATGCGGTCTACGAGGCCGTCTGGAAGGCGTTCCAGGCGCGGCCGCGACCGTAAGGCATCCGTCGGCGCATTGCGGAAGACTACGGCGGTAGTGGGGCGGGCGGTTCGAAAGACTCCTCGTGTGGCCGATGCCCGCATGGCGGCAGCGCACGAGTTCTTCCGCCGCGGCGAGGCGAACGCGGAAGGCTGGAGCATGCTGATCGCCAAGGGCCGCGGCTGGGAGTCGGCCTATCGCGATCGCTGGCGCCACGACAAGGTCGTGCGCTCCACCCACGGCGTCAACTGCACCGGCTCGTGCTCGTGGAACGTCTACGTCAAGGACGGCCTGATCACGTGGGAGAGCCAGGCGGTCGACTACCCGCGCACCGATCCCGGCCGCCCGGATCACGAGCCGCGCGGATGCCCGCGCGGGGCGTCGTTCTCGTGGTACACGTACTCGCCGGTCCGCCTCAAGTACCCGTACGTGCGCGGGAGCCTGCTCGACGCCTGGCGCGCCGCGCTCGCCTCCGAGCCGGACCCCGTGGCCGCGTTCGCGCACGTCGCGGCGGACGGCGGCTATCGCAGCGAGCGCGGACGCGGCGGCTTCGTGCGCTGCTCCTGGGACGAGGCGGCGCAGCTGATCGCCGCGGCGACCGTCCACGCGATCAAGCGCTACGGGCCGGACCGCGTCGGCGGCTTCACGCCGATCCCCGCGATGTCGCCCGTCTCGTTCGCTGCCGGCAGCCGCTTCCTGTCGCTGATCGGCGGCCACACGACGACGTTCTACGACTGGTACGCCGACCTGCCGCCGGCGTCGCCACAGGTGTTCGGGGACCAGACCGACGTGCCCGAGTCGGCGGACTGGTGGGACGCGAGCTACCTGATCGTGTGGGGCACCAACCTGCCGATCACGCGCACGCCGGACGCGCACTTCATGACCGAGGCGCGCTACCGCGGGCAGAAGGTCGTCGTCGTCTCGCCCGACTACTCCGACCACGTCAAGTTCGCCGACGACTGGCTGCCGGCGCAGCCCGGCACCGACGCGGCGCTGGCGATGGCGATGGGTCACGTGATGCTCAAGGAGTTCTGGGTCGACCGGCCGGTGCCGCGGTTCGCGGACTACGGCAAGCGCTTCACGGACCTGCCGCTGCTGGTCGCGCTCGAGGAGCGCGACGGCGTGCACGCTCCCGGCCGGTTCGTGATGGCGTCCGACATCGGCGACACGAGCGAGAACGCCGACTGGAAGCCGGTGCTGCTCGACGCCGCGACCGGGGCGCCCGCGGTGCCGAACGGGTCGGTGGGCTTCCGCTACGGCGACGAGGGCAAGGGGCGCTGGAACCTGCGGCTCGGTGCGCTCGACCCGGTGCTGACGCTGTACGGGCGGCACGAGACGACGGTCGAGGTCGCGCTCCCGCGGTTCGACGCCGGTGACGGGCCGCGCGGCGACGTGATGCGGCGCGGCGTGCCCGCCGTCCGCGTGAACGGGCAGCTCGTCACCACGGTGCTGGACCTGATGCTCGCCACCTACGGCGTCGCCCGCGACGGCCTGCCGGGCGACTGGCCGACCGGCTACGACGACGAGGCGCGGCCCTACACGCCGGCGTGGCAGGAGGCGATCACGGGCGTCGACCGGCGGCTGGCCGTCAAGATCGCGCGCGAGTTCGCGCGCAACGCCGAGGTCAGCGGCGGGCGCTCGATGATCTGCATGGGCGCCGGGACCAACCACTGGTTCCACTCCGACGAGACGTACCGGTCGTTCATCGCGCTGCTGCTGCTGGGCGGCTGCGTCGGCATCAACGGCGGCGGCTGGGCGCACTACGTCGGCCAGGAGAAGATCCGCACGTTCGCGGGCTGGCAGCAGCTTGCCTTCGCGCTCGACTGGCGCCGCCCGCCGCGCCAGGCGCAGGGGACGTCGTGGTACTACGCGCACACCGAGCAGTGGCGCTACGACCGCCTGCGGCCCGAGCACTTCGCGTCACCGCTCGGCGCCGGCCACTTCGCCGGCATGACCGCGATCGACGCCCACGCCAAGGCCGTGCGGATGGGGTGGATGCCCGCGTTCCCGCAGTGGAACCGCAACCCGCTCGACGTCGCCGACGAGGGCGGCGAGGACCCGGTCGCTCACGTGGTGGAGGAGCTCAAGGCGGGCCGGCTCCGGTACGCGGTCGAGGACCCCAGCGCCCCGGAGAACTTCCCGCGCGTGTTCTTCGTCTGGCGGTCGAACCTGCTCGGCTCGTCGGGCAAGGGGCAGGAGTACTTCATGCGCCACCTGCTCGGCGCGGTCCACGACGGCCCGCTCGCCGAGCCGCTCCCCGAGGGCGAGCGCCCGGCCGAGGTGCGCTGGCGCGACGAGATCCCCAGCGGCAAGCTCGACCTGCTGGTCAACGTCGACTTCCGCATGACGACGACCGGCCTGTACTCGGACATCGTCCTGCCGGCGGCCACGTGGTACGAGAAGCACGACCTGTCGATGACGGACATGCACCCGTTCGTGCACTCGTTCAACCAGGCGGTGCCGCCGCCGTGGGAGGCGCGCACGGACTGGGACGCGTTCGGGACGATCGCCCGCGCGTTCTCCGCGCTCGCCGCCGAGCACCTGGGCGTTCGGCGCGACATCGTCAGCGGCCCGGTCCAGCACGACACGCCGGGCGAGATCAGCCAGCCGCGCGGCGACGTGCGCGACTGGCGCGCCGGCGAGTGCGAGCCCGTGCCCGGCCGCACGATGCCGGTGCTCACCGTCGTCGAGCGCGACTACGGGGCGGTCGCCGAGCAGTGGGCGGCGCTCGGCCCGCTCGCGGAGCGGCTCGGCTCGAACGTGAAGAGCGCCGCGTGGATCCCCGATCGCGAGGTCGAGCAGCTCGCGGCCAGGAACGGCACGGTGCGCGCCGGGGTCGCGCAGGGCCGCCCATCGCTCAGCCGTCCCGAGCAGGCCGCCGAGACGATCCTGGCGCTGTCGGGCGTCAGCAACGGGCGCATCGCGGTCGCGGGGTTCCGGGCGCTCGAGGAGCGCTGCGGCGTGCCGCTGGCCGACCTCGCCGAGGTCGCCGAGGAGACGCGCATCACGTTCCAGGACACGCAGGTTCAGCCGCGGCGCGTGATCACGTCGCCGGAATGGTCGGGCATCGACGAGGAGGGCCGCGCCTACGCCGCGTTCCCGATCAACGTCGAGCGCGAGAAGCCGTGGCACACGCTGTCGGGCCGGATGCACCTGTACCTCGACCACGCGTGGATCCGAGAGCTCGGCGAGAGCCTGCCCGCGTACCGGCCCCCGATCGACCACCGGCTGATGCTCGCGGGCGCGCAGCCGGTCGACTCGGGCGGCGTGCCCGAGGTGACGCTGCGCTACCTGACGCCGCATTCGAAGTGGTCGATCCACTCCGAGTACCAGGACAACCTGCACATGCTCACGCTGTTCCGCGGCGGGTCGGGGCTGTGGATGAGCCCGCAGGACGCCGAGGCGATCGGCGTGCGCGACAACGAGTGGGTCGAGGCGCACAACCGCAACGGCATCCTCGTCACCCGCGCGGTGGTCTCGCACCGCGTGCCGCAGGGCGTGTGCCTGATGTACCACTCCAAGGACCGGCAGATCGGCACGCCGCGCTCGCAGATCGACGGCCGCCGCGGCGGCACCGAGAACGCGCTGACGACGATCGCGATGAAGCCGACGCACATGGTCGGCGGCTACGCCCAGCTCTCGTGGGGGCCCAACTACTACGGGCCCACGGGCTCCAACCGCGATTCGGTCACCGTCGTGCGGCGCCGCTCGCAGGAGGTGACGTACTGATGCACGTCCGCGCGCAGGTCGCGATGGTGATGAACCTGGACAAGTGCATCGGCTGCCACACGTGCTCGGTCACCTGCAAGCAGGTGTGGACGAACCGGCCCGGCACCGAGTACGTCTGGTTCAACAACGTCGAGACGGCGCCCGGCCAGGGCTACCCGCGCCAGTGGTCCGACCAGGCGCGCTGGAACGGCGGCTGGGAGCTCGACCGCAAGGGCCGCCTGCGCCTGAAGGCCGGCGGCCCGCTCAAGAAGCTGCTGACGATCTTCTCCAATCCGGACCTGCCGGCGATCGACGACTACTACGAGCCGTTCACGTACGACTACGAGACGCTGGTCGAGGCGCCGCTCGGCGATCTCGATCCCGTCGCGCGGCCGCACTCGCAGCTCACCGGCAAGCCGATGAACGTCCAGTGGGGGCCGAACTGGGACGAGGGGCTCGCCGGCGGCCAGGAGTCGGCTCCGAAGGACCCGCACCTGCGGGCGATGCAGGAGGAGGTGCGCCTGACCTACGAGCAGGCGTTCATGTTCTTCCTCCCGCGCATCTGCGAGCACTGCCTGAACCCCTCGTGCGTGGCCAGCTGCCCGTCCGGCGCGATGTACAAGCGCGAGGAGGACGGGATCGTCCTCGTCGACCAGAACAAGTGCCGCGGCTGGCGCTACTGCGTCTCCGGCTGCCCGTACAAGAAGGTCTACTTCAACCACCGCACCGGCAAGGCCGAGAAGTGCACGCTCTGCTACCCGCGGATCGAGATCGGCCAGCCGACGATCTGCTCGGAGACGTGCGTCGGCCGCATCCGCTACATCGGACTCGTCCTGTACGACTCCGACCGCGTCCACGAGGCCGCGTCGACGCCCGACGTGCACGACCTGCTCGCCGCCCAGCGCGACGTGTTCCTGGACCCCGAGGACCCGGCCGTGCGCGAGGCGGCGCGGCGCGACGGCATCCCGGACGACTGGATCGATGCGGCGCGCCGGTCGCCGGTCTACGACCTCGCGCTGCGCTGGGGCGTCGCGCTCCCGCTGCACCCCGAGTTCCGCACGCTGCCGATGGTCTGGTACGTGCCGCCGCTGTCGCCGGTGGTCGCCACGCTGGAGACCGACGGCTACGAGGCCGACCCCGACGACGTCTTCGGCGCGATCGACCACCTCCGCATCCCGCTCGAGTACCTGGCGAACCTCCTGGCCGCGGGCGACGTCGAGCCGGTCCGCGGCGTGCTGCACAGGCTCGCCGCGATGCGCGCCTACATGCGCAAGCGCGAGGTGCTCGACGAGATCGACGACGCGCTGCCCGGCCGGGTCGGCATGACGGGCGGCGAGCTCGAGCGCATGTACCGGCTGCTGGCGATCGCCAACTACGAGGACCGCTACGTGATCCCGCAGGCGCACGCCGAGCTCGGCGAGCGGCTGATGCAGGAGCAGGGCAGCTGCGGCCTCGACTTCGCCGGCGGCCCCGGCAATTGCGGCGCCGTCGACCCGCGGCCGGACACGTCGTCCCCGCACGTGCCCTACGACGGCGAGCAGTTCCACCTCGTCGACATCCTCAAGCGCGAGGAGCGTCCGGGCCCATGAAGCCGTGGGCGCTGCTCTCGTACCTGCTGCGCTACCCCGACGACGGCGTCGTCGCGGCGCGCGCCGACGTCGAGGATGTCGCGCCCGGCCCCGTGCGGGACGCCCTCGAGCGGTTCGTGCGCGAGTGGCGTCCGCCGTACGCCGAGCAGTACGTCCAGACGTTCGACCTGCGCCGGCGGGCAACGCTGAACCTGACGTACTACGCGCACGGCGACACGCGCGAACGGGGGATGGCGCTGCTGCGCCTGAAGAAGCTCTACCGGGTCGCCGGGCTCCCGATGGACTCGCCCGAGCTGCCCGACCACCTGACCGTGATGCTCGCGTTCGCCGCGCTCGCCGACGACGGCCGCGGGGAGGCGCTGCTCGCGGAGCACCGGCCGGCGATCGAGCTGCTGCGCCTGTCGCTGCACGACCTCGACAGCCCGTACGCGTACGTCCTCGATGCGGTGGCGGCGCTGCTGCCGTCGCTGACCGTCTCCGAGCGCGCCGAGGTCGCCCGTCTCGCGCGCGAGGGACCGCCGGACGAGGCGGTCGGGCTCGAGCCTTACGGGCCGCCCGAGGCGACGGGCCGAGCAAGCTCGGCCTTCGAGTTCGCTGACGCCGACATCGGAGGGCCCGCATGAGCGCGGGCGAGATCCTGCTCTGGATCATCTTCCCGTACGCCGCGGTGGCGACGTTCGTCGTCGGCACCTGGTGGCGCTACCGCGCCGACCAGTTCGGCTGGACGAGCGGCTCCACCCAGCTGTTCGAGCAGAAGATCCTCGGCTGGGCCGGGCCGGCGTTCCACTACGGTGCGCTCGCGGCCGTCGGCGGTCACGTGATCGGGTTGATGATCCCGAAGTCGTTCACCGAGGCGATCGGGATGTCCGAGAGCACCTACCGCTGGTTCTCGGCGATCGCCGGCGCCGTCGCCGGCGCGGTGTGCGTGGTCGGCTTCGCCGGGCTCGTCTACCGGCGGGTCACCAACGTCCGTGTGCGCCGCACCACGTCGCGCACCGATCTGCTCGTCTACTTCCTGCTCGTCGTGCTGATCGGCCTCGGCTGCTGGATGACGTTCGCGCACAACCTGATCACCGCGTCGCCGTACGACTATCGCGATTCGATCTCGGAGTGGTGGCGGTCGCTGTTCGTGCTGCAGCCCGACGTCGACGCGGTGCAGGGCGCGAACACCGTCTACCAGGTGCACGCGATCATCGCGTGGGCGTTCTGGGCGCTGTTCCCGTTCAGCCGGCTCGTGCACGCGTGGAGCATCCCGCTGCAGTACCTCGGCCGGCCGTACATCCTCTACCGCCGGCGGTACGCCAAGGCACCGCGATGACGGGGAACGGACGCCAGCTCACGCTCGCGCTGGCGGCGTTCACCGTGTCGTTCTACGGGTGGTCGCTGCTCGGCCCGCTCGGTCCCGACCTGCAGGACGACCTCGGCCTCACCGACGTCCAGCTGTCGATCGCGGTCGCGGTGCCGGTGATCCTCGGCTCGCTGATGCGGATCCCGATGGGTGTGCTGACCGAGCGCTACGGCGGCCGCCGCGTCTTCATGTGGCTGCTCGCGTACACGATCGTGCCGCTGCTCGCGCTCGGCGTCGTGCACGACTCGTTCGCCGCGATCATCGTCCTCGGGTTCCTGCTCGGCTTCGCCGGCGCCTCGTTCGCCATCGGCGTGCCGTTCGTGAACCGCTGGTATCCGCCCGAGCGCCAGGGTGCGGCGCTCGGGATCTACGGCGCGGGCATGGGCGGGACCGTGCTCGCCGGCCTCACGGCGCCGCGGATCGTCGATGCGGTCAGCGTGTCGGCCGCCTTCTTCTTCGCCGCGGGCCTCGTCGCGGTCGTGCTCGTCATCTGGGTCGTGTTCGCGCGTGACGCGCCCGTGCCGAACCGTCCCGCTTCGATGCGCGACCCGATTGCCGTCCTCGGGACCGGCACGCGGGCGTGGGGGCTCGTGCTGTTCTACTTCCTCGCGTTCGGCGGGTTCGTCGCGATGTACCTCTACCTGCCCAAGCTCCTGACGGGCGTGCACGATCTGTCGAAGACCGACGCCGGCGCGCGCGCCGCCGGCTTCGCGCTGCTGGCCGTCGTGGGCCGCCCGCTCGGCGGCGTGGTGTCGGACCGCATCGGCGCCGAGCGCGTGCTGCTCGTCTGCTTCGTCGCCGTCACCGTGCTCGCGCTCGGGCTCGCCGTCAGCTACGAGTCGATGGTGCCGCTGACCGTGTGCTGCCTGACGCTGGCGCTCGCGCTCGGCCTCGGGACCGGCGCGGTCTTCAAGCTCGTGCCGGTCTGGTACCCGGAGAACGTCGGCGCGGTCACGGGCGTCGTCGGCGCCGCCGGCGGCCTCGGCGGCTTCTTCCCTCCCTTGGTCATGGGCGTCGTCAAGTCCGCCACCGGCGGCTACGCGATCGGGTTCGTCCTGATGGCGCTCGTCGCCGTCGCCTGCCTGATCGTGCTGCGCAGCCTGCGCACGTCGCGCTGATCGTCGAGGCCGCGAGGCCGGACCCGGTGGGGGCGCAGCGGCGCAGATCGCCACACTACGCGTCGCTCTCATGACCGGCGCTCTCCTGCTCGCACTCTCCTGCTCGCTCGCCTACGGCGCCGCCGACTTCCTCGGCGGGGTCGCGGCGCGCGGTGCCCACGTGCTGCGGGTGGTCGTCATCGCCGCGCCGGCGAGCCTGCTCGTCGAAGTGCTGCTGTGGCCCGTGGTCGGGGCGACGTTCGATGCCGGCGCGGTCTGGTGGGGCGCTGCGTCGGGCGTGGCGTCGGCGGCGGCGTTCGCGCTGCTCTACCGCACGCTGGCGATCGGGCCGATGAGCGTGCTCTCGCCGATCACGGCGCTCGTCTCGGCGGCGCTCCCGGTCGCGGTCGGTCTCATGAGCGGCGAGACGCTCAGCGGCCTCGCCGTCGGCGGCATGCTGCTTGCCGGGGCGGCGATCGTGATCGTCAGCGGCGGCACCGACATCCACGGCGCGCGGCCGCGCCGGACCGCGCTCGTGCTGGCGTTCGGGGCCGGCGCGGCGATCGCGCTGCAGCTCGTGTGTCTCGACCAGGCGCCGGACGACAGCGGCATCGCGCCGCTGCTCGTGGGCCGCGCCGTGTCCTCCGCGGTGGTGCTCGCGGCCGCGTTCGCGCTGCGCGCGCACCTCGGCGTCGCCCGGCCCAGCCTGCCGGCGTCGGCCGCCGCCGGCGCGCTCGACTCGCTGGCCAACTTCGCGTTCCTGCTCGCGGTCCGCGAGGGCGACCTCGCGATCGTCGCGGTGATCACCGCGCTCTACCCGGCCAGCACGGTCGTGCTCGCCCGCGCGTTCCTGGCCGAGCGCATCGGAACGGTCCAGCTCGCCGGGCTCGGGCTCGCCGCGGTGGCCGTCAGCCTCCTGGCCGTCGGCTGAGGGCGGCGCGTCAGCGCTCGGGCCGCAGGTAGGCGAGCACCGCCAGGATGCGGCGATCGTCGTCCTCGCTCGCCGGCAGTCCGAGCTTGGTGAAGATCGCGCTCACGAGCTTCTGCACCGCGCCCTGACTGATCGCGAGCCGTTCGCCGATCGCCTTGTTCGAGCGTCCCTCGGCCACCAGCTCGAGCACATCGCGCTCGCGCGGCGACAGCGATCGCAGCGGGCCCGCGTCGGCCGGGTTCGCCAGCAGCCCGGCCACCACCTGCGGATCGAGCGCGGTGCCCCCGGCGGCGACGCGTCGCAGCGAGGCGGCGAAGTCGGCAGCGTCCGTGACGCGGTCCTTGAGCAGGTAGCCGAGCCGCTCGGGCGCCTCCGCCAGCAGCTGGGTCGCGACGCCGACCTCGACGTGGTGGGAGAGCAGCACGACGCCCACGCCCGGATGGCGGCGGCGGATCTCGTGCGCGGCCTGGATGCCCTCGTCGGTCTGGCTCGGCGGCATGCGGATGTCGACGATCGCGATGTCGGGCTCGTGGCGGTCGACGGCCGCGAGCAGCTCGCCGGCGTCCGACGCCTCCGCGACGACGTCGATGCCCTCGCTGCGCACGAACGACGCGATGCCCTCGCGCAGCAGCGGGCTGTCGTCGGCGATCACGACGCGCACGGGAGCTCCGCGGTGACCACGGTGCCCTCGCCCGGAGGGCTGAGGATCCGCAGCGTCCCGTCGAGCGCGGCCACGCGGTCCGCCAGCCCCTGGAGCCCGCTGCCGGCCGTCTCGTCCGCACCGCCGACGCCGTCGTCGGCGATCTCGATCACGAGCGCATCGCCGCCGCGCGAGACGCGGACCGAGGCGCGTGTCGCCTGCGCGTACTTGGCGACGTTGGCGAGCGCCTCGCAGGCCACGAAGTAGGCGGCGAGCTCGACCGCCTCGGGCAGGCCTCCCGCCTCCGGGCAGGAGACCGCGGCCGGGACCGGCGAGCGCGACGCAAGCGACTCGAGCGCGGCCTTCAGGCCGTGGTTGAGCACGGCCGGATGGATGCCGCGTGCCAGCTCGCGCAGCTCCTGCAGCGACTGCGACAGCTCGTCGCCGGCCGCCGCCGCGAGCCGCTCGGCGAGGTCGGGATCGGAGCGGATGCTGCGCTGGATCATCCGCAGCTGCAGTGCCACGGACACGAGCCGCTGCTGCGCCCCGTCGTGCAGGTCGCGTTCGAGGCGCCGCCGCTCCGCGTCACCGGCGGCGACGAGGCGCTCGCGCGAAGCGCGCAGCTCCGTCAGCCGGTCCGCGGACTCGGCCTGCAGCCGCGCGTCGTCGAGCGCGATCGCGGCGGTCGCGGCGACGGCGCCGACGAGCTCCGGATCGTCGTCGAGCGACGCGTCGTAGATCAGCATCCCCAGCGCGCGGCCGTCGCGCTCGATCGGCGCTGCCGAACGGCCGGAGCCCGGCCCGGGCGCGTCGACCGGCCGCCCGGCACCGTCGATGAACGACGGCTCGCCCGGAACGCGATACGCCAGCACGAGCTCCGGGTCCCCGAGCGTCGCGGCGAGCCCGGCCTCCAGCCGCGCGCCGCGCAGCGTGCCGAGCTCGCGGAACAGCTCCGGAAGCCCCGCGGCCGCGAGCCGCGACCGCAGCAGCCCCCACAGCAGCGCCGCCGGGACGGTGAGCAGGGCCGCGTTGAGCACCGACATGAGCAGCGTCGACGGCGAGTCGGCGATCAGCGTGATCAGGTTCGCCGCGTACAGCAGGGCGGACAGGCTGCCGCCGAGGCTCGGGAGCAGGGCGCGCCGGCGCGGGCGCGAGGCCGTCCGCCAGCGGTGCGCGGTGACGACCGCGACCGCGAGCGCGGCAGCGGCGAGGACGCCGAACTGGATCCTGGTGAGCGTCTCGGCGGCGTCGGCGTCGGGCCACACGAGCAGCAGGTTGCGGTCGTCGGGGAGGAACAGCATCACCGCGAACTGGAAGACGAAGAGCCCGACGAAGAACGCCTGGACGATCACCACGTCGACGCGCGACGTGAGCCGGCCGCCGGTCGCGAAGCTGAGGATCAGCGCCGCGTAGACCACGATCCACAGCTCGCCGAGCAGCAGGGCGAGCGTGAACGCGACCGGCGCATCGATCTGGATCAGGATCTCGGGCACGAGCACGCCGAAGCCGGCGATCGTGAGCAGCGGTCCGATCGTGCTGTCGCGGCGCCGGCGCCAGGCGACGAGGCCGCACGCCGCGAACGACGTGCCCGACAGCGAGTGGATGACGTCGTTGGCCGCCATCGGCGGCTCGCGGTCGAAGAGCGCCGGGATCAGCGCGGCGAAGCTCGCGACGGCGACCGCGGTCCACAGCGCCGTCCAGAACCAGGGGCCGCGCGTGGGGGCCGTGAACCAGCTCAGCTCCTCGACGCGGCGAAGCGCGACGGGACGAGCGACGAGGCCGCGCATCCGCCGACTCTAGTGGAGCCCCGAGCACGGCGCACGGTACGGCTGACCGCCCGGGGCGGCACCAGCGCGCGGACGCCAGGACGCAGGCAGACCCGATGGGAGAGCGGCCCGGCGGCCGGGAGAGTGAGTGCCATGTACCAGTCCGCTCCCCACTTCTCCGAGGCGGCCGCGGCAGCGCCTGCCGTCGCCCTCCGCGACGTGCGCAAGGTCCACGGCAAGGGCGATGCCGCCGTGGTCGCGCTCGACGGCGTCAGCGTCACGCTCCCGCGCGGATCCTTTACCGCGATCATGGGCCCGTCGGGCTCCGGCAAGAGCACGTTCCTCAACGTCGCGGCGGGGCTCGACCGTCCCACCGCCGGCACCGTCGTGCTCGGCGACACGGACCTCGCGGGGCTCAGCGAGCGCCGCCTGACGATCCTGCGGCGCGAGCGGATCGGCTTCGTCTTCCAGGCCTTCAACCTCCTGCCGTCGCTCACGGTCGCCCAGAACATCGGGCTGCCGCTGCGCCTGGACCGTCGCCGCGTCCGCCGCGCGGACGTGCGCGAGGTGGCGGCGCGGGTCGGGCTGGACGACCGGTTGCGTCATCGTCCGGCCCAGCTCTCCGGGGGCCAGCAGCAGCGCGTCGCGATCGCCCGCGCGCTCGTCACGCGGCCCGAGGTGATCTTCGCCGACGAGCCGACGGGGGCGCTCGACTCGCGCACCGGACGCGACGTCCTCGCCCTCCTGCGCGAGGTCGTCGACGTCGACGGCCACACGGTGGTGATGGTCACGCACGACCCCGTCGCCGCCGCGCAGGCCGATCGCGTCCTCCTGCTCGCCGACGGACGGCTCGTCGGCACGCTCGAGGCGCCCGGCGCCGACGACGTCGCCGACCAGCTCGCGCACCTGGGCGGCTGAGCGATGCTGCGTCTCGGGATCCTCACCGCACGCGGCCGGCTCGCCGCCTTCACCGGCGCGTTCGTCGCGCTCATGGCCGCCGCCGTCCTGACCATGGCCTGGGGCATGCAGCTCGAGGCGGTGCTGCGCGGCCACGCGCC
Organism: Solirubrobacteraceae bacterium; assembly: GCA_035706585.1. Classification (GTDB taxonomy): domain Bacteria; phylum Actinomycetota; class Thermoleophilia; order Solirubrobacterales; family Solirubrobacteraceae; genus DASSUW01. The sequence continues at coordinate 20,835 of DASSUW010000440.1, forward strand.
CGTCGAGCGCTACGCCGGCGCCGCCGCGATCGTGACGGGGCAGCAGACCGCCGGCGCCGATCACGACGTGCTGCTCACCGAACGCGCCCGCGTCGACGCCGATCTCGCCGCGCGGCTGGCGGCCGTGCCCGGCGTCAAGGCCGCGATCGGCGACGTGTCGGTGCCCGTGCAGCTCGCCGGCCGCGCTGCCGCGGCCCACGGGTGGGGCAGCGCGGCGCTGACCCCGTACGTGCTGACCGCAGGCCGCGCGCCCGCGGGTCCCGGCGAGATCGTCACCGGCTACCCCGCCAGGCTCGGCGCGCGGCTGCGGCTCGCGTCGACCGAGCCGGCACGCCGGGTCACGGTGGTCGGCGTCGCCCGCCCGCGGCACGCTGACCCCGATCCGGCGGCGGTCTTCGTGACCGACGCCGAGGCGGAGCGGCTGGCCGGGCATCCGGGAACCGTCGACGCGATCGGGGTCCTGGCCGGCCCCGGCTTCGACGCCGCGCGCCTGAAGGCCGCCGCCGGCGGCGCGGACGTGCTCACCGGCGACGACCGCGGCCGTGCCGAGCACCCCGAGCTCCACGAGGCGCGCACCACGCTGATCCCGGTCACCGCGGCGTTCGGCGGGCTCGCGATGTTCATCGCGATGTTCGTCGTCGCGAGCACGATGGGGCTGTCGATCCAGCAGCGCGAGCGCGAGATCGCGCTCCTGCGCGCGATCGCCGCGACGCCGCGGCAGGTCCGCCGCATGATCGCCTGGGAGGCGGCGATCGTCGGCCTGCTCGGGTCGGCGGCCGGGATCTGGCCCGGCGCGCTGCTCGGCCAGGAGCTCGGCGAGGCACTGATACGGCACGGCATCGTGCCGGCGAACTTCACGGTCGAGGCGGGCTGGATGCCCGCCGCCGCGGCGATCGGCGGGGGCGTCGCGGTGGCGCTGCTCGCGGTCCTGGCCGCCGGGCGCCGCGCCGCGCGGGTGCGGCCGACCGTCGCGCTCACCAACGCGGCGGTCGAGCCGGGCCTGCTCGGCCCGGGGCGCGCGATCGGCGGGCTGCTCGCGATCGCGGGTGCGGTGCCGCTGTTCCTGGTCTCGACGACCACCAGCGCGCCGGATGCTGCCGCGGCGACGTCGGTCATGACCGCGCTGATGCTCGTGCTGGCGGCCGGCTTCCTCGGCCCGATCGCCGCCCGCGTGGTCGCGCGGCTGGTGGGTCCCGCGCTCGCGGCGTTCGCGCCGGTCGGCGGCTTTCTCGCGTCCGCGAACGTCGGCGCCGCCACGCGCCTCTTCTCGTCCGCCAGCACGCCGCTCGTGCTCTCGATCGCCGTGAGTTGCACGATGCTGTTCAGCAGCACGACGATCGACCACGCGGTCACCCAGGAGCGCCATGCGGCGATGGGCGGCGAGCTCGCGCTGACCAGCAGCGGACCGGGGCTGCCGGCCGCCGCGCTGGCCGACGTGCGCACCTCGCCCGGCGTGGACTCGGCGGTCGCCCTGACGCCGACGACGCTCGGCCCGAGCCTCGGCGTGTCCGACGACATCATCCCGGCGCAGGTGCTCGACGGCGGGCAGGGCGGCGGGCTCGACGTCGGCGTGATCGCCGGCTCGCTGGCGGACCTGCGCGGCGAAGCCGTCGCGCTCGGCCGTCACCGGGCGGACGCGGCCGACGCCGACGTCGGCGACCGCGTCGCCGTCACGCTCGGCGACGGGACCCGGACGCACGCCACCGTCGCGGCGATCTACTCGCGCCAGCTCGCGTTCGGTGACGCGCTGCTGGCGCCCGAGCTGGCCGCCGGCCACCTGACCGACGACCTGCGCGGGACGATCCTCGTGCAGGCCGGCCGCCCGGCGGCCGTCGCCCGGCGCCTGCGCGCGCTGGACCGGAGCTATCCCGGGCTGCAGGTGAGCGACCGCGCGACGCTGGCGAGCGCCACCGACGCCGACCGTGAGCTCAATCGCTGGCTCGGGCCGATCTTCGTCGCGATGCTGTTCGGCTTCACGTCGATCGCCGTCGTCAACACGCTGGCGATGATCGCGCTCCGGCGCGGGCGCGAGCTCGGGCTCCTGCGCCTCGTCGGCGCGACGCATCGCCAGGTCCGGTCGATGGCGCGCTGGGAGGCGGGGCTGATCATCGCGATCGGCCTGGGACTCGGGCTGGCGATCACGGCGACGGCACTGCTGCCGCTCAGCCACGCGCTCACCGGCAGCCTCCGGCCGCACATCCCGGCCGACTGGCTGATCGGCATCCTCGGGGGCTCGGCGCTGCTGGCGCTCGTGGCCCTCGCGCTGCCGACGCGGCGGGCCCTGCGGTCGCGGCCCGTCGAGGCCATCGGCGTGGGGGAGTAGCCGCGGACGCGACCGGCGGGCGTCCGGCCGAGGGCGTGGCCGCGGACGTCACCGGCGGGCGCCCGGCCGCGGGCGCCCGCCGGCGTCGCGTCGCTCAGCGGTCGTAGGGCGGGCGCGCGAACCCGCGGATGGGGAGCGGCCGGCGACGGCGGAACACGCCGTAGCCGTTGTTCGTCGTGCCGTTGGGGGACGTGTTGCCCTCGATCGTGATGACGGTGCTGCCCTCGACGCGCTCGACGAGGCCCACGTGGCCCGCGACGCCCCCGTGCGTGAACAGCGCGAGGTCGCCGGGGCGCGGCTTGGACTGCCACGACCAGCCGCCGGTGCCCGCCTTCGCGCGGTTCTCGATCGACGGGCAGTAGGCGAGGACGTGGTCGGGCGGCAGGCCGGCCGCCGTCAGGCACGCGTTCACGAACGCGCCGCACCAGTACGCCTGGCTGTTGAGCGGGATGCCCGTGGCGGTGTTCCACTTGTCGATCATCCTGCCGCGGTTCGGGCGCCCCGCGTCCTCGCGGACGTTGAGGTGCTTGCGCGCGTAGGCGATCGCCGCGGCGGGCCCGTGCCCGTCGTAGCGCCGGCGCAGGCGGCGCAGCCACGGCCGCCGGGCGCGCGCCCGCTCGCGCTCGGCTGCGGTGCGGCGCTTGGGATCGCAGATCCGCTCACGCAGCTCCGGGGTGACGCCGTGGTCGACCGCCTTGGTCGACAGCCCGAGGCCGTACGCGACGCGGCGGACCGCGTCGCGCGTCTCGGTGCCGTACTCGCCGTCGACCTTGATCCGCTGGTCGACCTTCCAGGCGGCCATCTGCCGGTTGACCGCCCGCTGCAGCGCCGCGATGCCGCGGCCCTTCATGAGCGGTGTCGTGAGCTTCAGCGTCGCCGCCGGCGTGCGCTTGTCCTTGCGCGCCGGCTTCACCGGCTTGGTCGTGGCGGGCCGCTCGACCGTCACGTGGCGGCCGAGCTGCGCCTCCAGCGTCCGCATGCGATCGGCGAGGGCCTCGCGCAGCGCATCGCCGGCCTCGTCGTTCTCCTGCAGGCGCGCGGCGATGTCGGTGACGGCCTCGTGGTGCCCGTTGCCGTTGACCGCCGGCTCGGCCGCCTCCGCGAGCGCGCGGCGCATCTCGCCGATGACGTCGCCCAGCCGGCCGAGCTCGTGCTCGAGCACGTCGATCGAGCCCGCATCGAGCGGCCGGCGCTGTGCGACCAGGCGCTCGAGCCTGGCGCCGCGGCGGATGGCCAGCGCGAGCGCACGGTCGCTGCGCGAGTCGAGCCGCTCG
>DASSUW010000441.1:0-17494 GCA_035706585.1 Solirubrobacteraceae bacterium
GCGCTGATCGAGCCGCCCGAGCAGTACTGGGCGGCGCGCTCGGAGCTCGCCTGGAACTGACCGTGGGACGCCGGCGAGCGCCCCGGACGGCTATTCGCTCGTCGGGCTGCGCTCGACACCCTCGCTGAACCGCCGCTCGACGGTCTTCTCGGGGGTGTCGGGGAGCTGCTCGGCGCCTTCGCTGAAGCGCCCGCGGTGCTCGACCTCGGCCTCGGGGCCCTGGCGCACGCCGCGCGCGAAGTCGGGCTCGAGCTCCTCTTCGGGGGTGTCGGGCTTGTGGTCGACACCCTCGGCGAAGCCCGTGTCCGGCTGCTCGGGCCGCGCCGGATGCTTGTGCTCGTGCTTGTTGTCCATGCCTATGTCCTACCCGCCGGCGCGCCCGGGAAGTCAGGGAGCGGACGCTTGACCAGGCCCTGCCCCAGCGCCCATTCGATGGTCCGGGCGAAGGTGTCGCGCACCGGCGTGTAAGTGAGGCCGAGCTCGCGCGTCGCACGCGAGCCGTCGTAGCGATGGCCGTGGAGCATCGTGCGCACCATCGCGCGGCACACCGGCGGGTGCTTGCGCGCCACCTTGAATCCGCTCTCGACGGCGGCCGCGATCGCCTGGGCGACGGCGGGCGGGAGGAAGCGCGGCTTCTCGACGACGCCGGTCATGCTCGAGACGATCTCCAGCGCCTCGCTCGAGGTGAGCGTGGCGCCGCTGAGCACGTAGCGACGGCCGGGCTCGCCCTTGGCGGCCGCGAGCAGGTGACCCTCCACGGTGTCGCGGACGTCGACGATGCTGATGTTCGTGTGCACGAACGCGCGCAGCGTGCCGTTGAGGTAGGCGATCATGATCCGCCCGGTGCCGCCCGCCCGGCCCGGGCCCTGCACCGACGACGGGTTGACGGAGACGACCTCGACGCCCTCGCGCTCGCCGGCCTGCAGGGCCGCAACCTCGCCCTCGCGCTTGGAGCGCTCGTAGACCGACAGGTACCAGCCGCGATGCGGCGAGTCCTCGTTGCCGACGGTGCCCTTGGGCTCGCCCAGCGACGCCGCCGAGGAGGTCAGGACGAGCCGCGTGATCCCCGCCCGCGCCGCGGCCCTGACCGCCGCCTCGGCGCCGCGCACGTTGACGTGGATCATCTCCAGCGGGTCGGTCGGGCACATCGTGTTCATCCCGGCGACGTGGAAGACGATGTCACAGCCGCGCATGCCCTCCGTCATCGCGGCCTCGTCGAGCGTGTCGCCGCGCACGACGCGCGCACCCTCCAGCGCCGCCGCCGCGCTGTCGCTGCGCGCGAGCGCCACGACCTCGTCCCCGCGCTCCTGCAGCGCCTTCAGCAGGGCGCCGCCGAGGAAGCCGCTGCCGCCGGTGAGGAACGCCTTCATCGCTCGCGGAGCGAGTCCGCGTAGGCGCTGAAGTAGTCGACCGCCGAGCCGACGGTGATCGCCGCGGCGGCCAGCATCACCCACTCGTCGGCGTACGCGCCGCCGATCTCGTCGCCGGGGCGCAGGATCGCGAGCAGGATCGCCAGGAACTGCACGGCCGTCTTCATGCGGCCCCAGATCGAAGGCTGGATGACCGTGCCCTCGGCGGCGATCACGCCGCGGAGGCCGAGCACCATCAGCTCGCGGCCGATGATGATCACGCTCACCCACGGGCTGGCACGCTCGACCGCGACGAGGCCGATCAGAACGCCGGTGACCAGCAGCTTGTCGGCGGTCGTGTCCAGGAACGAGCCGAGCTTGGTCGTGACCTGCCAGCGGCGGGCGAGGTAGCCGTCGAACCAGTCGGTGGCGGCGGCGAACGCGAACAGCGCGGCGGTCAGCCCGCGGTCGGCGTCGGCGAACAGCAGCGCCATGATGACCGGCGTCAGCAGGATTCGGAGCGATGTGCTCGCGGCGAGGAACCGCGCAGAGCGGATGCTGCTCATGGTCGCAACTCCCCCCAACACGGAGCGATGACTCTAGCCGAGCGCCCGCGCGGCCGCGGCACGCGCCTCGGCCCGCGACACCGCCCGTAACGCGTCCTTCACCGCAGGGATCCGGCCGGCCGCCATGCTGAGCTCGCGTACCCCGAGGCCGGTGAGGATCACCGCCGCCTCGGGGTCGCCGGCCAGCTCGCCGCACACGCCGACCCAGCGGCCGTGCGCGTTCGCGGCCTCGACGGCGCCGGCGATCAGCTTCAGGACGGGCGCCTGCGGACCGGCCAGCAGCGGCGCGAGCGCCTCGTTGCCGCGCTCCGCGGCCATCGTGTACTGCGTCAGGTCGTTCGTGCCGACCGAGAAGAAGTCGACCTCGCGAGCGAACGCGTCGGCCTGCAGCGCCACCGCGGGCACCTCGAGCATCACGCCGACCTCGACGTCCGCGTCGAGCATCCGGCGAGCGGCCCGGAACTCGTCCAGCGTGGCGACCATCGGGAACATGACCTTGACGGGGTGGCGTTCGGCGACGGCCGCGATCGCCCGCAGCTGGGCGCGTAGCAGCTCGGGGTTCGCGAGCCCGAGCCGGATCCCCCGCACGCCGAGGAACGGGTTGTCCTCGGGCGCCTGCTTGAGGAACGGCAGCGGCTTGTCGGCGCCGGCGTCGAGCGTGCGGATGATCACCGGGCGGCCGCCGAGCGCCGCCGCGATCTCCTCGTAGACCGCGCGCTGCTCTTCCTCCGACGGCGCCTGCTCGCGGTCGAGGAACAGGAACTCGGTGCGCAGCAGGCCGACGCCGTCGGCGCCGAGCTCGACCGCCGCGGCCGCCTCGGCGACCGAGCCCAGGTTGGCCGCGACCTCGATCGTGTCGCCGTCGCGCAGCCGGGCGGGCTCGCGCGCGCGCTCCCGGGCCGCGGCCGCGCGCCGGTCCGCCTCCTCCTGGTCGCGCCGCCGCGCCGCGAGCTCGTCGGCCGGCGGATCCAGCTCGACGGTCCCGGCATCGCCGTCGACGATCAGCATCGTCCCGTCCTCGACGCCCAGCAGCCCTTCGCCGAGGCCGACCACCGACGGGATGCCGAGCGCGCGCGCGAGGATCGCCGCGTGCGAGGTGGCGCCGCCCCGCGCCACCGCCAGGCCTTGCACCAGGTCGCGGTCCAGCGCCGCGGCGTCGCCCGGCGTCAGGTCACGCACGACCAAGATGCCCGGCTCGGTGATGGCCGGCGCCCCGCCGCCGCCGACGAGGTGGCGCAGCACGCGGCCGCCGACGTCCTCCACGTCGGTGGCGCGCTCCTGCAGATACGGGTCGTCGAGCCCGCGGTACGCGTCCGCCGTCGCGCGCGCCGCCTCGCCCCACGCCGCCGCCGCGCTCGCGCCGGCGTCGACCGCGTCCTTCGCCGGCCCGAGCAGCGCGGCGTCGTCGAGCAGCAGCAGGTGCGCGTTGAAGATCCCCGCCTCGCCCTCGCCGACCTGCGCGGCGATCTGCGCCCGCGCGGCCTCGATGTCCGTCCGTGCCGCCGCGCGCGCCGCCTCGAGCCGCGACCACTCCGCCGCCGGGTCGGTCCCGTCGGGGTCGTACGTGACAGTAAAGGGGTCTGACCCCTTTAGGCGGCGGGCCGGGGCGATCGCGATGCCGGACGCGGCGGGGACCCCCTGGAGCGTGCCGGTGGCAGCGGTCGGCGGAGGAGGTGGCGGCGCTGGGGCCACTGGCGCGTCGCCGTTGTCGTCGCCGAACCCCGTGTCGGCGAGCTCGCGCAGCGCCGTCAGGACCTGCGTGGCCTCGGGGCCCGCGGCGCGGACGAGGATCTCGTGGCCCTGGTGGACGCCGAGCGTGATCAGCGCGCTGAGGCTGCGGGCGTCGGCCGGGCCGCGGCCGGTGGTCTGGTCGGCGACCGTGACCGTGGCGTCGAACCGGCCGGCGGTCTCGACGAAGCGCGCCGCCGGGCGCGCGTGCAGACCGAGCCGGTTGGGCACCTCGATGCGGAGCTCCTCGGCGGCGGCGAGGTCGGCTGCGGGCGCGGCCTGATCGGACGCGGGAGCGGCGGCGTCGGGGGTCTCGACGCCGAGCTGCGCGGCCTTCATGCCGATCGCGCTGCGCGCCTCCCCGGCGACCTCGGCGAGCGAGGCTCCGGTGCGGGCCCGGGCGGCGGCGGCGACCGCGCCCTCCACGAGCGGCGCCTCGCACAGCAGCACCTCGGTGCCCTCGACCATCTCGGCCGCCATCTCGGCGCTCATGACCGCGCTGCCGAGGTCCATCAGCACGAGCACGCCGTCGTCGGACGCCGCCGCCTCGATCGCGGCGAGCACGAGCGCCATGTCGGTGCCGATCGCGCCCGGCGGGTCGGCCATGCCGCCGGCGGCCTCGATCGCCACGTCCTCGCCGCCCATCTGGCGCGCGAGCTCGACCACGCCGGCGGCGAGCGTCGCGCTGTGGGAGACGATGACGAGCCCGACCACTACGCGCCCAGGCCGGCGGCGCGGTGCAGGACCTCGACGGGATGGACCGCCGGCACGCCGGTCGCCGCGGCGATGTGCCAGCGGCAGGTCTCGGTATCGCAGACCGCCAGCTCGGGCTCGGCGTCGGCGATCTGCCGGAACAGCCCGCGCCCGACGTCCATCGCGATCTCGTACTTCTCGTGCTTGAGCCCGTAGGTGCCGGCGACGCCGCAGCAGGTCGCGTCGTTCTCGATCACCCGCAGCTCGGGCACGAGCGCCAGCAGGTCGAGCGCCGGCTTGCCGACGCCGTGGCCCTGCTGCTGGCACGGCGCGTGGTAGGTGACGGTGATCGGGAGCGGCTGGAAGTCGGTCCGCAGCTCACCGCGGTCGAGCAGGAGCATGAGGTACTCGCAGATGTCGAACATGCGGTCCGACACCGCGCGCAAGTCGCCGTGGCCCTCCATGCCGAGGATCTCGCGCGCCTCGCGCTTGAGCATCAGCGTGCAGCTCGGCGACGTGCCGACGATGTCGACGCCCGCGCGCGCGGACGGCGCCAGCGCGCCCGCCATCCGGCCCGTGTAGCGGCGCGCGAGGTCGAACATGCCGTTGGACTGCGCCGGCAGGCCGCAGCACAGCTGGCCGCGCGGGACGTCGACCTGGCAGCCGAGCCACTCGAGCAGCTCGACGGCCTTCTGGCCGACCTGCAGCTCCGACCAGTTGGCGCCGCAGCCGTGGAAGTACGCCACCCGCCGCGCCGCCGGCGGCGACGTGCGCTTGCGCGCCCAGCCCTGCAGCGTGCGCCCGGGGTAGGCGGGCAGCGCGGCCCGCCGGTCGAGCCCGACCAGCTTCTCGCCGAGCGCTCGCAGCGGCTTGCTGCGCAGCGTCAGGTTCGCGAGCGGGGCGACCGGCGTGGCGAGCCGGCCGAGCACGTCCGGCCGCGCGAGCAGGCGATCGCGGAACTTGAAGCCGGTGCGCTCGCGCAGCTTCGCGCGCGCCTGCGTATTGATCTCGGCGATGTGCACGCCCTGCGGGCAGACCTGGGTGCACACGCCGCAGCCCGAGCAGTAGTCCAGCGACGCGTCGGGCGACTCCTCGTCCCAGACCCGGAAGCGCTCGGCCTGCGGGCCGACGTACTTCGGCCCCGGAAACAGCGGCGTGACGTTGGAGACGGGACAGTAGGTCTCGCAGATCGTGCACTTGACGCAGTGATCGAGCGAGCCGCGCATGAGATCGCCGAGGATGTCGTGCTCGACCGTCATGGGGCCTCCGCCGTCGCGCCGGGAGACGACGCCGTGGCAGGCGCCGGCTCAGAGGTCGTGGGCGATCCGAGGATCAGCTCGGCGGCGCGATGGCCGGTGACGAGGCTGATGCCGTCACCGGACTTCTCCTTCCACGGCTGCGCGCCCGCCAGCGTCGCCCCCGCGACGAGCACGTTCTCGAGCCCTTCCGGCCGCAGGTCGCGCCCGACCGCCACGCCGGCGCGGCCCATCGGGTGCTCGGCGAAGTACTCGGGCACGAACCGCCGGTCGGCGGGCACGCCGGCGACCGGCAGCCCGAGCGCCACCTCGTGCGGCCGCCAGCGCGAGTCCAGCTCGAGCCCGCCGGACGCGAAGCCGCCGGTCGCGAGCACCACCCAGTCGGCGCGCTGCGTGACCTCGCGCCGCCCGACCCCGACCCGCCGCGCGGTCACGCGCGCGCCCGCGCGCTCGGCGCCGATCACGACGTTGTTGAACACCAGCCGTCCGCCGGCGCGGCGGAGCCGCTCGCGCAGCGCCTTCGCCACCCGCATGCCCGGCACCGACGGCGGCAGCGTCGGCACCTCGAACACGGGCCGCCCGAGCCGCTCCTGCAGCTCGCCCCAGACCGAGCCTTCCAGACCCAGGACCGCCGGGAACGCCACGCGCTCGCCCTCCCGCGGGCTCACCGAGCCGGCGATCTGATCCCGGAACCGCGGGTCGTCGAACGCGCGTGCGAACGCCAGCGAGTTCGCGTCGACGCGTCCCTCCGGCCGCACGTCGAGCTCCACCGACCGCGCGTCGATGCCGGCACGGCCCAGGTTGTCGGCGAGCAGCGCGGCGTGGAAGTCCTTCAGCGCCCGGAACCCGACGACGCAGACCGGGTCAGAACCGGCGCCCGCGGCCATCGTCTCCGGCACGAGCGCCGACGGCTTGAGGGCACCGACCGCGGTCGGCAGCAGGACGTTCTCCTCGACACCGCCGACGTACGGCATCGACTCGCGCCACCACGCGGCGGCGGCGGCGATCGCGTCGCGGCCGACGAGCGAGTACGGGTGGTCCGCGCCGAGACGGTCGAGCGCGTCGAGCGGCTTCGCGACGCGGTCGGGCGCGTAGCCGAGCACGTCGATCGTGCACGGGCTCAGGTGCGTCGCCCCGACGCCCTTGGCCAGCACGGTCACCCGCTCGCCGCCCTCGGCCAGCTTGACGGCCGCGACGAGCCCGGCGAGCCCGGCACCGACGACGACGATCACGGCAGATGCTCCACGTCGAGCAGCCCCTGGAAGATCCAGTCGTCGAGCCGCGCCTGCCGCAGCTGGTCGCCGTACAGGATCGGCCACATCCCCTTCCAGCGCTCCTGTAGGAAGTCGCGCAGCGACGCCGAGGCGGTGGCGGCGTCGATCCCGTCCAACCCATGCTCGATACCGGTCGCCCGGTAGATGCAGAAGCCACCCTGGCACGGGCCCATGCCCAGCCGCAGCGACCGCCGGATGTCGTCGAGGATCGTCGTCTCGCGCCGCCGCATCGTCTCCTCGAGGCGGCTGCGGCCGATCAGCTCGCACTCGCAGATCAGCTGCTCGTCCTGCATCGTCTTCTCGCGCGCGCGCAGGCGCGCACCGATCGCGTAGTGCTCGCCGTCCTCGTTGCCGGGCGGGATCTCGGTCTCGGTGCGGCACGGCCGCTCGTCGCCGAGCTGCCGGCACATCGCGTCGACGAGGTCCTCCGCCATCAGCCGCAGCGTCGTGAGCTTGCCGCCGGACATCGTCAGCAGCCGGCCGATGCCGTCGCGGGCCACGTGGTCGACCACCGCGTGCGTGCGGCTCACGTCGCGCGTGTCGATCGCCTCGCTGCCCGCCGCCTTCTCGTCCTGGAACAGCGGACGGACGCCCGCCCAGACGCGCATCGCGCGCGCCTCGCGGAACCCCGGCACGAGCCGCTCGCCGTCGTCGAGCATCGCGTCGACCTCCTCCTGCGTCGGCGGGATGTCGTCGGGATCGGCCGCGCGCTCGTCGGTCGTCCCGATCACGCTCACGGTCCGGATCGGGACCAGGATGTCGCCGTCGGCCGGCAGCGTGCAGCGGTTGACCACCGTGTTCACGAGCCGGTGGTTCATCGCGATCATGATCCCCTTGCCGGGGATCACGCCAACGCCCTCGATCCCGGCCATCTTCACGATCTGCGCCGCCCACGCGCCCGACGCGTTCAGGGTGAACCCGGCCGCGACGTCGATCTCCTCGCCGGTCCGCTCGTTGCGCAGGCGCGCCCCGGTGACGGCGTCGCCGTCCACGTGCAGGTCGATCACGCGGTGGTAGGTGAGGATCCGCGCGCCGTGCTGCTTGGCCCCGCGCGCGAGCGACCAGACGGTCTTCCAGACGTCGATCGAGGCGTCGGGGACGGTGAACGCGCGCTTGATGCCGGGGTTCAGCCGCGGCTCCATCCGCAGCGCCGCATCGACCCCGATCTCCTCCGCGGGGAGGTTCGTCTTGCGGCAGCCCGCCATGAACTCGTCGCCGTAGGCCGGGTCGTCGTCGGGCGTCACGACGAACAGCCCGCCGGTGTCCTCGATGCAGTCGGGGACGATCCGCCGCAGGACCGCGTTCTCGGCCACGCACTCCTCCGCCGCGATCGGGTCCTTGACGACGTAGCGGCCGCCCGAGTGCAGCAGCCCGTGAAAGCGCCCGCTCGTGCCCTCGGCCAGGTCGGCGCGGTCGACGAGGATCACATCGAACCCGCGCAGCGCGGCGTCCCATGCGACGCCGGCGCCGGTGGCACCGCCGCCGATGACGAGGACGTCGGTCTCGAGACTCGCCATACCGGCGAGCCTACAGTGCGCGTCTCAGCGGCCGACGAACGAGCGCCGCGTCAGGTCCCTGCAGACGACGCAGCGGTCTCCGTGCGCGCTGGTCGGCTTGCCGCGCAGCTTGGCACCGCACAGCGCGACGCCGGGATGGGCCGGATCCTCGGCGTGCGAAATCGGTGGACGGGACGCGTCGCGGCTGCCCCGGACACGGGTAGCGGGAGCGATCATGCATTCCCGATACCCGCATCCAGGTCAGCCCGCAGCACGAACTTCGTCAGTTCCCGTCGGCCTCGAACCAGTCGAAGGTCCGCGTGACGGCCTTCTTCCAGAACTTGTAGTACTCGTCGCGCTTGGCGGGGTCCATCGTCGGCTCCCAGCGCTTGTCCTCGGCCCAGTTGTTGCGCAGGTCCTCCTGGTTGTCCCACAGGCCGGTCGCAAGGCCGGCCGCGTACGCGGCGCCGAGCGCAGTGGTCTCGGCCACCTGCGGCCGGATCACCGGGACGCCGAGCAGGTCGGCCTGGAACTGCATGAGCAGGTCGTTGGCGACCATGCCGCCGTCGACCTTCAGCGACTCCAGCTTGACGCCCGAGTCGGCATCCATGGCCTCGACGACCTCGCGGCTCTGGAAGGCGGTCGCCTCCAGCGTCGCGCGGGCGATGTGGCCGGCGTTGACGTAGCGGGTCAGACCCGCCACGACGCCGCGGGCGTTGGACTTCCAGTACGGCGCGAACAGGCCCGAGAACGCCGGCACGATGTAGCAGCCGCCGTTGTCCTCGACCGTCGACGCCAGCTCCTCGACCTCCGGAGCCGCCTTGATCATCTTCAGGTTGTCGCGCAGCCACTGCACGAGCGCACCCGTGATCGCGATCGAGCCCTCGAGGCAGTACACGCAGTCCTCGTCGCCGATCTTGTAGCCGGCGGTCGTGATCAGCCCGGACTTGGACTGGACCGGCTCGGTCCCGGTGTTGAGCAGGAGGAAGTTGCCCGTGCCGTACGTGTTCTTCGCCTCACCGACGGCGAAGCACGTCTGGCCGAACGTCGCCGCCTGCTGGTCGCCGAGATCGCCGGCGATCTGCACGCCCTGGAGCGCGCCGCCTGACCGAACCTCGCCGTACGGGGCGCTCGACGGCTTGATCTCGGGCAACATCGACACCGGCACGCCGATCGTCGACGCGATCGGCTCGTCCCACGCCAGCGTGTCGAGCTTCATCAGCATCGTGCGGCTGGCATTCGAGACGTCGGTGATGTGGATCCCGCCGTCGGTCCCGCCGGTCAGGTTCCAGATCAGCCACGTGTCGATGTTGCCGAACAGCAGATCACCGGCGTCGGCGCGATCGCGCGCACCGTCGACGTTCTCGAGGATCCAGCGGACCTTCGGGCCCGAGAAGTACGTCGCCAGTGGCAGGCCGACGTGATCGCGGAACCGGTCCTGACCGCCGTCGCGCGAGAGCTCGTCGACGATCTTGTCGGTCCGCGTGTCCTGCCAGACGATCGCGTTCATCACCGGCTCGCCGGTGTTGCGATCCCACACCACCGTGGTCTCGCGCTGGTTCGTGATGCCGAGGGCGGCGATGTCGTCCGCGCTCGCGCCGGCCGACTCCATCGCCTCGTCGATCACTTCCTGGCTGCGCTGCCAGATCTCCATCGGGTCGTGCTCGACCCAGCCCGGCTTCGGATAGATCTGCTCGTGCTCCTTCTGCGACACGGCGACGACCTGGCCCCCGTGGTCGAAGATCATGCAGCGCGAACTCGTGGTGCCCTGGTCCAGGGCAGCCGCGTACTTAGCCATTCGTTCTCCTCCTCAGCTCGAGATCAGGTCGGCCACCACCAGTCGTACGCCAGGCCACCGAGCACACCGCCGATGATCGGACCGACGACCGGAATCCACGAATAGCCCCAGTCCGACGGGCCCTTGCCGGGGATCGGCAGGATCGCGTGCATGATGCGCGGACCGAGGTCACGGGCCGGGTTGATGGCGTAGCCGGTGGGCCCACCGAGCGACAGGCCGATGGCGAACACAAGCAGGCCGACGAGCAGTGGGGCGAGACCGGACGTGAGGTTGTTACCCGGGTCGACGATCGCCAGCACGCCGAACACCAGCATGAACGTGCCGATGATCTCGGTGATGACGTTCGCGACGGTGTTGCGAATCGCCGGCGCGGTGCAGAACACGGCCAGCTTCAGTCCCGGGTCCTCGGTCGCGCGCCAGTGGTTGCTGTACGCCAGGAACACCAGCGTCGCGCCGACGAACGCCCCGACGAACTCGCCGCCCAGGTAGGCAGGGACATCACTCCAGTCGGTGGTCCCTTGGAACGCGAACCCGAGCGTGACCGCCGGGTTGAGGTGGGCGCCGGTGAACTGCCCGACGGCGTACACCGCCATGGCGACCGCCATGCCCCATCCGAACGTGATGACGATCCAGCCGCTGTTCTGGGCCTTCGACTGGGCCAGCAGCACAGCCGCCACCACACCATCGCCGAGCAGGATCAGGATCGCCGTCCCGATGACCTCTGCAGGGAAGATGTCCACGTACTCTCCTCCTCTCCTCCGCGGCTCCCACGAGCCGACCGGGTCGACCTTATTGGTCCGAGCCAGACATTGTCAAACAGCGTTCGACAATGTCGGACGTGATTGCGTAGGGAGGCACAGCGAAGCACCGCGTCGCGGCGAACCGACCCACTGGTCTCCCCCTATGCCAGCGTGATGATCGCGACTATGTCGAACGTTCGGCGGTCGGTCAAGACGTGACGTCATCGTCGTCTTCGTCGACCCAATCCAGGGTGCGCTGAACCGCCTTGCGCCACTTGCGATAGCCCTTGTCGCGAACGGCCGCGTCCATCCCCGGGATCCACTCCGCCGCCTTGTGCCAGTTCTCGCGCAGCGACTCGATGTCGCGCCAGAAGCCGACGCCGAGGCCCGCCGCGTAGGCCGCGCCGAGCGACACCGTCTCGGCCACGATCGGCCGCACGACCGGCACCTCGAGCACGTCGGCGAGGAACTGCATCAGGAGGTTGTTGGCGGTCATGCCGCCGTCGACCTTGAGCGTGCGGAGCTCGACGCCGGCGTCGCTGTTCATCGCCTCGACAACCTCGCGCGTCTGCCACGCGGTCGCCTCCAGCACGGCGCGCGCGAGATGGCCCTTGGTGATGTAGCCGGTGAGGCCGGCGATCACGCCGCGCGCGTCGCTGCGCCAGTGCGGGGCGAACAGGCCGGCGAACGCCGGCACGAAGTAGCAGCCGCCGTTGTCCTCGACCGTGCGGGCGAGCGTCTCGATCTCGGGCGCCGAGCCGATCACCCCGACGTTGTCGCGGAACCACTGCACGAGCGCGCCGGTGACCGCGATCGAGCCCTCCAGCGCGTAGGTCGGCGGCGCGTCGCCGATCTTGTAGCCGACGGTGGTGAGCAGTCCGTTCGCGGACGTGACCGGCTGCTCGCCGGTGTTGAGCAGCAGGAAGCTGCCGGTGCCGTACGTGCACTTGCCCTCGCCGGGGGCGAAGCACGTCTGCCCGAACAGCGCGGCGTGCTGGTCCCCGAGCGCGCCCGCCACCGGCAGGCCGGCGAGCACGCCGGTCGCCTCGCCGTAGATCTCCGCCGACGGGCGGATCTCCGGCAGCATCGCCCGCGGCACGCCCATCGCATCGAGCAGCACGTCGTCCCACTCGAGCGTCTGCAGGTTCATCAGCATCGTGCGGCCGGCGTTGGTCACGTCGGTCACGTGGCGGCCGGTGAGGTTCCAGATCAGCCACGCGTCCATCGTCCCGAACAGCACCTCGCCCGCCTCCGCGCGCTCCTGCAGGTCCGGGATGTGGTCGAGCAGCCAGCGGAGCTTCGGACCCGAGAAGTACGTGGCGAGCGGCAGCCCGCAGCGCTCGCGGAAGCGGTCCTGCCCCGCCTCGCCGGCCAGCTCGTGGATCAGATGGTCGGTGCGGATGTCCTGCCAGTTGATCGCGTTCTGCACCGGCTCGCCGGTCGCGCGGTCCCACACGACGGTCGTCTCACGCTGGTTGGCGATGCCGACGGCGACGATGTCCGCGGGCGTGAGCTGGGCCTTGGTCAGCGCCTCCTGGACGACCTCGAGCACGTTCTGCCAGATCTCGACCGGGTCGTGCTCGACCCACCCGGGCTTGGGAAAGATCTGGTGGTGCTCCTTCTGGGCGACCGAGACGATCCGCCCCCGCTCGTCGAACAGGAGACATCGGGACGAGGCGGTTCCCTGGTCGATCGAGGCGATATACCGGTTGGTCACGTCACAGGCTCCTCACCACGGGATCGCGCCGAGGTCCCGGGAGACCGCCCGGGCCGACTCGCGCACGTAAGAGATCAACTCGCTTCGCGGGCCGTCGCTGTTGGCCAGCCGCTCGATCGGGCCCGAGATGCCGATGGCGCCGACGGTCGCGCCCCGCCGGTCCTGGATCGGCGCCGCCAGGGAGACCTCGCCCTCCACGAGCTCTTCCACGTCGGCGGCCCAGCCGCGGACCCGCACCTCGTTGAGCTCGTGCCGGAGCGCGTCCGGCTCGACGACGGTGGCGGGCGTGAACGGGTTCAGCCCGGCGTCGATCACCGCCTCGGTGGCGTACGGGTTGTGGGCCAGCAGCACCTTGCCGAGGGCCGTCGCGTGGCCGGGCAGCAGCGCGCCGACCTCGAGCGCCTGGCGGCTGTTGTCCGGCCGGAACACGTGATGCACGACGAGCGCCTGGCCCTCGTGCAGCGTGCCGATGCGCACGCTCTCGTTCGACCGGGCGGCGAGCGAGTCCGCCCAGTTGAGCGCGCGCGTGCGCAGCTCGTTGCCATCCAGATAGCTCGAACCCATGTGCAGCAGCGCGGCCCCGAGCTGGTACTTGCCGGACTCGGCGTCCTGCTCGACGAAGCCGACGAGCTGCAGCGTGCGCAGGATGCCGTGGACCGTGCCCTTCGGCAGGCCGAGCTCGCCCGCGAGCTCGCCGACGCCGAGCCGCCGCGATCGCCCCGACAGGAGCCGGAGGATCGCGGCCGCACGCTCGATCGACTGGATGGAGCCCGGCACGGGCCCGAACCTACTTCAAGGTTTCAGCCGCTGCCCTCAGCAGCAGGTAGCTCGAGGTGGCGCCGGGATCCTGATGGTCGATGCTGCGGGGTCCGAGGTAGCTCGCCCGGCCCTTGCGCGCCTCCATCGGGATCGTGGCCTTCATCCCCTCCTCCGCCGCGGCGGCGGAGCGCTCCAGCGCCTCCCCGACCGCCCCGCCCTGCTTGAGGGCGTCGACCGCCGGCAGCAGCGCGTCGACCATCGTCTTGTCGCCCGGCTCGGCCTTGCCGCGCGACTGGACGCCCTTGACGCCGGCCTCGACGGCCGCGGTCCAGCCGTCGAGGTCGAGCTCGTCCTTGCCCGCGGCCGCCATACCCATCTGCAGGAACAGCGTCCCGTAGAGCGGTCCCGCGGCGCCGCCGACGCTCGACACCAGCGCCATGCCGACCGCCTTGAGGTCGGCGCCGATGTCACCGCCGTCGGTGCCGTCGAGCTTCTCGACGGCCTTCTTCATCCCGCGGTCCATGTTGGTGCCGTGATCGCCGTCGCCGATCGCGGTGTCCAGCCGCACCAGCTCCACGCGGTTCTCGGCGATCACGTCGGCGTACCGGCGGATCCAGTCGCGTACCTGGTCGGCCGTCACGCTCCCCACCGCAGCGCCGGGGTGAGCACGGGCGCGTCCCACAGCCGCATCAGCTCGTCGTCGAGCTTGAGCAGCGTGATCGAGCAGCCGGCCATCTCGAGCGACGTGATGTAGTCGCCGATCAGGTGGCGGGCGATCGTGATCCCGCGGCTCGACAGGAACTTGTTGAGCTCGTTGTAGACGACATAGAGCTCGATCAGCGGCGTGCCGCCCATGCCGTTGACGAACGCCAGCACGTTGTCGCCGGACTCGTACGGGAGGTCCTCGACGATCGCTGTCGCGAGCCGCTCGACGACCTGGTGCGCCGAGCCCAGCGGCTCGCGGTAGCGGCCCGGCTCGCCGTGGATGCCGATGCCGATCTCCATCTCGTCGTCGCCGAGGTCGAAGCTCGGCTCGCCGGAGCTCGGCGTGGTGCACGCGGTGAGCGCCATGCCCATGCTGCGGCCCTGGCCGTTCACGCGCCGGCAGATCTCCGCCACCTCGGCCAGCGACTTGCCCTCGTCGGCTGCCGCGCCGCAGATCTTCTCGGCGATCACGGTGATGCCGACGCCACGCCGGCCCGCGGTGTACAGGCTGTCCTGGACGGCGACGTCGTCGTTGGTCACGACCGCCTCGACGTCGATGCCCTCGCCCTTGGCGAGGTCCGCCGCCATCTCGAAGTTGAGCACGTCGCCGGTGTAGTTCTTGACGATGTGCAGGACGCCGGCGCCGCCGTCGACCGCCTTCGTCGCCTCGAGCATCTGGTCCGGCGTCGGCGACGTGAACACCTCGCCGGGGCACGCCGCGTCGAGCATGCCGCGCCCGACGAAGCCGCCGTGCATCGGCTCATGGCCGGAGCCGCCGCCCGAGATGATCCCGACCTTGCCCTGGACCGGCGCGTCGGCGCGAACGATGTACGCCGGGTCGTAGTTGACCTTGATGAGGTCGCCGTGCGCGGCCTCCATGCCCTCGAGCGCCTCGCGGACCACCGCGTCGGGCGCGTTGATGAGCTTCTTCATCGTCTTGACAGACATGATCCTCCTCACCGGGGAACACTGGCCCTGGGGGCCAGGTTCCCTTGCGGGTATTCGCCCCAGGGGGCGAAACCCGCGACCGAGTTGACAATCGGCGTGACCCTACAAAGGGACTTATGAGGCGGTCAAACGACGGGGGCCGCCGGGCGCTCCGCCACCTTGGCGGGAGCGGGCGCGCGGACCGGCGTCGGCTCGAGGCCGGCCTCGGCCTCCAGGAAGGCGCGCACGCGCGCCATCACCTCGCTGCGATGCTCGTCGACGCGCGGCCAGATGGGCGCGCCGAACTTGACCTCGAGGCGGTGCCGGCGGGCGAGCAGCCAGCGCTTCTTGGGCCAGTTGCGGCCGGGTGGCATCGCGTCGTGCGTGCCCGTGACGTAGATCGGCACGATCGGGATGCCGTGCTGCTGGGCGATCGCGGCCGCCCCGGAGCGGAGCTTGTGCAGCTCGCCGTCGCGCGAGCGGGTGCCCTCGGGGAACATCAGGATGTTCCACCGCTGCTGGATGAGCTTGTCGACGTGCGCGGTGGAGCCATTGCCGACGCCGCCGCCCTCGCGGGACAGCGGCACGGTGTTGAAGATCAGCGCGACGAGCTCCTTGACGCCGCGCTTCTTGTAGAAGTAGTCGGCGGCCGCCGCGACCGCGGTGCGCTGGCGCCAGGGGAGCGGGAGCGCACGCAGGATCGTCGGCGTGTCGAGGTGGCTCGAGTGATTGGCGACGAGGATCACGGGGTGCGGCAGGCGGTCGAACACCTCGCGGCCCCACACGCGCTCGCGCGTGTAGATGTTCATCAGCGGCGCGAGCACGAACTGCAGGATCGCCTCGCGCGCCATGCGCGCCGGTGCACAGCGCGCCCACGGGACGTCGAGCGTGCGCATGTTGCGCCCGATGTCCGCGCTGCGGCTGGCGGCCGTGCGTCCGAGCTCGGCCCCGCGGCTCGCCGCGGTACGCCCGAGTTCGGTGCCCTTGACGCGGGCATCACGCACCGACCGATTGACTCGGTTGACTCGTCCGCTCCCCATGTCCAGTACGTACCCCGGTCGGCTCCGGGAGTTTCTCAGCCGATGTGCAGTCCCACGAACACGAGCGTGGCGGCGGCGCTGAACGCAGCTGCCACGCGCGCGACGTCGGTGGCGCGGCGCCGGAACCTGGCACGGCGGCGCTCCGCCAGCTCGCCGGTTCCGAGCAGGTCGGCGACGACGTCTTCACCCATGCCGATGCTGCGCTCGCGACACCACGCGAGCAGCGCCTGCGGCCCGGAGACGGCGACCACCGGGGTCCCGTAGCGCTCGGCGAGGCGATCGATGAGCGCCGTGTTGGACCGCGGTGTCGCGATCAGCGCGTACGGGCGCGCCTTCGCCGCACGGAACCCGTCCTCGTGCACCTCGATCGCGCCCTTCGCCTCGACGATCCCGGCGACCGTCGCCCGTACGGCCAGCACGTCGCGGGCCGTCCGCTTCCGTGGATGCCACGCATGTGCGCCGCAGTCACAGCCGGCGGCCGGAGCGCCGTGGCCGATCGGGCACCTGGCCTGCAGCCACTGGCCGCCGGGAGGCCAGCGCGTGTTCTGATGGGGAGCCGACAGCCACTCGCCGCTCTCGTCCACGGTCACCCTCCAGCAGCGCAGGCCGTAGAGGGGATCCGCGAACAGCGGCGTGCTGGTCACTTCTTGGCAGCGGGCTCGGGCTGCTTGGTGGGCTCGCGGCGGGGTGCCGGCTCCTCGCGGGTCGTCGGCGCCTTGACGGGCTCGGCGACCACACGACGGGAGACTCCAGTCATGCTCATGTCACACATGGTGTTCCCCCAGGGGCGCGGGCGCAAGCGTGAAAGGATGCGCCGCGGATGGCGACCGGCGCCGAGCTCATCGTCACGCTGCTCGAGGACCACCGTGTGGAGGTCGTGTTCGGCCTGCCCGGCGTGCACAACCTCGCCCTGTGGGAGGCGCTGCGCGCATCGTCGATGCGGCTCGTCGGGGTGCGCCACGAGCAGGCGGCCGCATACGCGGCGGACGGCTACGCGCGCGCGACCGGCCGCCTCGGCGTCGCGCTGACGACGACGGGGCCGGGCGCGGCGAACACGCTCGGCGCGGTCGGCGAGGCATGGGCGTCGCGGTCGCCGGTGCTGGTGATCGCGACCGACATCGCCTCGACGCTGCGCGATCCCGGCGCCTACCGCGGCGTGCTGCACGAGTGCACCGACCAGGCCGCGATGTTCGCGCCGGTCACGAAATCCACGCACCGCGCGCTCGCCGCCGAGCAGTTCGGAGCGGCGGTCGCGCAGGCGTTCGAGAGCGTCATGGAGGAGCCGTACCGGCCCGTGTACCTGGAGATCGCGACCGACCTGCTCGGGGCGCGCGTGACGCCGGAGCCGCTCCCCGCCGGCGGCGTGCGGACCGTGGTCGCCGGCGCGGACGTCGACGCGGCGGCCGAGGCGCTCGGCGCGGCCGAGCGGCCGCTCCTGTGGATCGG
>DASSUW010000442.1:0-2504 GCA_035706585.1 Solirubrobacteraceae bacterium
CCGGCGCCGCGGCCGGCGCGCTCACGCGCGTGGACGGCGCCGGCGCGGCCGTCTCGGCCGGCAGGTGCACGACCCGCCGCGTGATGATCAGCTTGCGGATCAGGATGCGCTTCTTCTCCGGCGCGGGCGCGCTCACCGGCGCGACGGTGGCGCCGAGCGCGGGGTCGCGGCCGCTGCGCAGCTGGAACACCAGCAGCGCGAAGGCCGTGAGGAACAGCGCGAGCGTCGCCAGTGCGACGACGCGCGCGCGAGGACGCCTAGTCATCGCCGCCCTCATGCTCTTCGTGGTCTCCGTGCTCGGCCTCGTGCTCGTCGTCGTCGCCGCGCCCGCCGCCGCTCGTGCTGGTCTGCAGCGGAGCGGAGGTGCGGACGGGGGTCGAGACCGGCGCCGGGGCGGGCGCCGGAGCCGGTGCCGGGGCGGGAGCGCTGGCGGGGGTCGCCGTCGGCGCGGGCCGCTTGGGCTTGCGGAAGACGTGCACCGTGCGCCGCCTCACGACGGTGCGCACCTCCACCGGGGTGTCGACGGACGGGACAACGGCCGGTGCGGCGGCGGGAGCCGCCGTGGGACCGGGGGCGAGAATCGCCCCGAGCACGCCGCCGGCTGCCATCAGCACGGCGGCGACGGAGAGAGTGATGAGCGGGCGTCGCATGCGCCCCAGCATCGACGCGGGCCGGGCAAGGCCCGGCCAGCGCGAAGGAAAGACTTGGAAAAGACGCCGGGCCTTGCTCGGCGCAAGGCCCGGCGCGAAGAACCCTGGCTGCCGGCTACGCCTCGGCCAGCGCGGGCTGCAGCCGCTCGGCCGGCCGCGGCTTGCGCAGCACGCTCACGGCAACGGTGACCGCCGCGGCGACCAGTGCGGCGCCGATCAGGAACGCCAGGTGGTAGCCGTCGTTCAGCGCCGACGCGCGCGCGACGCCGTCCGCCATCAGGCCCGAGCTGTGCGTCGCCGACAGCGTCGCCAGGACGGCGAGGCCGATCGCGCCGCCGACCTGCACGGTCGTGTTGACCAGGCCGGAGGCGAGGCCGGCGTCCTGCGGCGTCGCGTCCGACATCGCCAGCGTCATCAGCGCCGGGAACGCGATGCCGGCGCCCGCGCCGAGCAGCACCATCACGGGCAGCACGTGCACGACGTAGACACCGTCGACCGGCGCCAGCGCGAACAGGCCCAGCGCCACGCCGATCAGCACGAGGCCCGGCACCAGCGTCGTCTGCGCACCGAAGCGCATGATCAGCTTCTCCGAGTAGCCGAGCGACAGGGCGGCCATGACCAGCGTCGCCGGCAGGAACGCCAGGCCCGTCTGCAGGGCGTCGTAGCCGAGGATCTGCTGCAGGTACAGCGCGCCCAGGAAGAACATGCCGAACATGCCGGCGACGGCCAGAGCCTGCACCGCGTTGGCGCCGGAGATGTTGCGCGAGCGGAAGATCCGCAGCGGGATCAGCGGGTTGGCGGCCGTCGCCTCACGGGCGAGGAACGCGACCAGCAGCGCTGCGGCGGCGGCGCCCAGAGCCAGCGTGCGGCCCGCACCCCAGCCGTACTTGGCGGCCGGCTCGACGATCGTGTAGACGAGCAGCATCAGCGCGCCGGTGACGAGCACGGCGCCCGGGACGTCGGCGCCGCCGCCGAAGCCGAGGCCCTTGTCCTTCGGGAGCAGACGCAGCGCGAACACGGCGGTCGCGATGCCGATCGGGATGTTGATGAAGAAGATCCAGTGCCAGTTGATCGCCTGCGTCAGCACGCCGCCGGCCAGCAGGCCGACGGAGCCGCCCGACGAGGCGACGAAGCCGTACACGCCGATCGCCTTCGCCTGCTCGCGCGGCTCGGTGAACATCGTCACGATCATCCCGAGGATGACCGCGGAGGTCAGCGCGCCGGCGACGCCCTGGATGAAGCGCGCGGCGATCAGCATCTCCTGGCTCTGAGCGGCGCCGCACAGCAGCGATGCGACGACGAACCCGGTGAGCCCGGTGAGGAACACGGTCCGGCGCCCGATCAGGTCACCGAGCCGGCCGGCCAGCAGCAGCAGGCCGCCGAACGCGATCAGGTACGCGTTGACGACCCATGCGAGGCTGGACTGGGAGAAGTCGAGGTCCTGCTGGATCGACGGCAGTGCAACGTTCACCACCGTGGCGTCGAGCACGATCATGAGGACGCCGACGCAGAGAACGATCAGCGAGGTCCAGCGCGAGTCGGTGCGGTGCGATGTCATGCCGCTCAGACGGCGCCCGCCGACGCGACTCATCGCTCGCTCTAGAAGAGTGTGGACAGCCGTACCACCGCCGTCTCCAGCTCGTCCTCGTCGAGCAGGCTGAACGACAGCCGCAGCGTGTTCGGCGGGCCGCCGAACAGCGACCCGGGCACGTACATGACGCCCGCCTCGAGCGCGGCCGGGCGCAGCTGCAGCGTGTCGACCGGCACGGTCATCCAGCTGAAGAAGCCGCCTGTCGGCTCGCTCCAGGTGATGCCGTCGGGCATGTGGGCGCGCAACGCACCGTCCATCGCCCG
>DASSUW010000443.1:0-6139 GCA_035706585.1 Solirubrobacteraceae bacterium
GAGCCGGCGATCACGTCGTGCTCACGTTCCGCGGCGACGTCCGCGACACCATCGAGGAGCTCGCGCGCCGCGAGGCCGCCTGCTGCCCGTTCCTGGACTACCGCGTCGAGACCGCCGGCGACGCGGTGGTGTGGACGATCACGAACCCGCGCACCGGCGACGACCGCGCCGAGGCCGATCACACGCTCGACGCGTTCTACGAGCTGCCCGCGTCGAGTTCGGCCACGAGCGCGCTGACGCGCTCGGCGATCTCGTCGCGCGTCGACCGGACCTGAGCGAGCGGCCGGCCCTTGGGATCCTCGAGGTCCCAGTCGAGGTAGCGCTTGCCGGGGATGTACGGGCACTCGTCGCCGCAGCCCATCGTGACCACGACGTCGGCCTGCTCGGCGAGCTCGCGATCGAGCCTGCGCGGGACGCGGCCGGAGAGGTCGATGCCGAGCTCCTGCATCACGGCGACGACCTCCGGATGCACGCGCTCGGCCGGCGTCGTGCCGGCCGAGAGCGCCCGGTGCCGGCCGCCGGCCGCGCGCTCGAACAGCGCAGCGGACATCTGCGAGCGCCCCGCATTGTGCAGGCAGACGAACAGCGCCGTCGCCATCAGGCCGCGGGCTTCGTCGCCCGCACGATCGCCGACGTCGCGTGCGCGTGGACGCGATGCGTCGGGCGGATCTCGATCGCCTCCATGCCCGCTTCGGCGAGCTCGGCGCGGAACTCGGTCTCCGTCAGCGCACCGGCGATGCAGCCCGTCCACTGTTCCATGTCCGCGCGCGTCGCGGCGTCCATGTCGGCGTCGGCGATCACGTCGGAGACCGCGAAGCGACCGCCGGGCTTGAGGACTCGCGCCGCCTCGGCGAGCACCGCGCGCTTGTCGGCGGCGAGGTTGATCACGCAGTTGGAGATCACGACGTCGACCGACGCGTCGGGCAACGGGATCTCCTCGATGTAGCCCTTGACGAACTCGACGTTGCCGACGCCCGCAGCGGCGGCGTTCGCCCGCGCGAGCGCCAGCATCTCGTCGGTCATGTCGAGGCCGATCGCGCGGCCCGCCGGGCCGACCCGGCGCGCCGAGATGAGCACGTCCGCACCCGCACCCGAGCCGAGGTCGAGCACCGTCTCGCCTTCGTGCAGGTCGGCGACCGCGGTCGGCACGCCGCAGCCCAGCGACGCGTCGACCGCCGGCCGCAGCGCCGGGTCGCCCGCGTCGTCGTAGAGCGCCGCGCCGAACGTCGGCCCGCAGTCACACGAGCTGCCGGCCGCGGCGGCGTAGCGCTCGCGGACGACCTCGCGGATGTCGTTGGTCAGCTCAGCCATGCGGTCAGCTCCTCGATCGCGTCCCGGGAGACGGAGTAGTAGGCCCACTTGTGGCGCCGCTCGACGGTCACGAGCCCGGCGTCCACGAGCTTGTTGACGTGGTGCGAGAGCGTCGACTGCGGCATGTCGAACAGCGGCACCAGCTCGCACTGGCAGACCGGCTCGCCAGTGCGGCGTAGCACGTCGAGAATCCGGACGCGGACCGGCTCGGAGATCGCCTTGGCGAGCGTCGCCAGGCGGTCGGCGTCGAGCGCGGAGTCGAGCCCGACCGCCGGGGCACAGCACTCCGCCGCGGCGGGACCCTGCAGCGTCACATCGATGGACATCGTTATGACGAGCCTAGCGGATACCGGCCGTCAGATCAACATCTATTGGTATGAGCTGCGAAAGCCGGCCGGTGCGGGCTCGACGGCCAGCGGGCTCGACGGGAGATCGGGCGCGGGTGTGTCGAGGTTGTAGCCGCCGGGCGCGACGTCGTTGGGTCCGTCCGGGTGAAACAGCGAGGCGAGCAGCTGGATCTGGCCACGGCCGACGCCCAGCTCGCCCATCCCCCCGCCGTACATCACCAGCCCGCGGGCGTCGCACGCCGCGTACACGTCGAGCAGCGCCCGCAGGTCACCGACGCGGCACGGCTTGATGTTGACCGCCGTCGGCGCCAGCGGCGTCGCGTCGAGCGACTCGACCGTCGTGATCGGCGCGTCGTAGGAGATGCGGTCGCCCACGGACTCGAGCATCCCGGTGACCTCGGGCAGGTCGTGCGCGTCCTCGAGCCGCGCGTCCGGGAACGTCTCCAGCGCGCGCTCGTACATGCGCAGGAGCGCGGGCTTTTCCGGGAGCTCGAGGCCGTACTGGCCCTTGAAGTCGACGATCTCGACCGCGCCCGTCGCCGCGACCTCGCGCATCAGCTCGGGCGACCAGGCGGCCGTGACGTCGAGCTTGAAGCGCAGATCCGGATGGACCTCCAGCCGCCGGCGGATCGGATCGAACGTCGGCGGATCGCCGAGCCCGAGCGAGTTGACGAAGCGCAGCGGCCGCGGCTCGCGGCCGACGAGCTCGTGCAGCGGGCGGCCCGCCTGGCCCAGAGCGAGGTCGAGCGCCGCCGACTCGAACGCCCAGTGCCGCCAGCGCCGCGCCATGTCGTAGCGAGGTGCCACGGGCCACTGGTCGATCTCGCGCAGCCGCTCGCACAGCGCGCCGAGCGTCCACTCGCCGGTCAGCGGCAGGTCCGGCGCGAGCACGTGCAGCGTGTCGTCCTCGGTCTCGTACGGCGAGACGTCCTCGCCGATGCCCTCGGCGCCGCCGCCGTGCAGGTGGACAACGGTCGTGACGCGCTCGAAGCCGTACGCGACCGTCGCCGCCCGCCGCTCGTACTCGACCGACTCGACGGCGACCGGCAGTGAGCTCAGGGAATTCCAGATGTCCGGCATACCGGCACGCTATCGCGGCGACGCGCGTGCTCAGCGCGTGCAGTCAGCCCATCGTGCCGGCGAGGATGCCGAGCCGCGGCCGGCCCGACCGGCTCCTCTCTCGGCCTCTCACGCGACTACCGCGGGCCGCGACTCGGAGGTCGACGTCGGCGTCGTCGGGATCGTGTGCACGCTCGCCGCCGCGGCCGCCGCGAGGTCGACCGCTTGCGGACGCCGGGCGTGGTGGCGGCGCATGAACGCGATCAGCGCGACGCCGCAGGCGCACCAGATCGCCATCGTGAGCGAGGCGCTCGAGAGGCCGGCCGCGAGCGCCTCGCCGGCCGCGTCGCCCGCGTCGCGATGGTTGTTGATGACCGCGTTGTAGATCATCGCGACCGCGGCGACGGCGACCGAGCCGCCGATGTAGCGGGCCATGTTCGAGATCCCCGACGCCTCGCCGACCTGGTCGGCCTCCACCGAGGCGGTCGAGCCCGACGACGCGGGCCCGTTCGCGATGCCGAGGCCGACCGCGAGCGCCACCAGCGGGCCGACGAACGCCGCGTAGGTCCACGACGCCTCGACGAACGCGAGCACCGCGAACCCTCCCGCGGCGAGCAGGAAGCCCACGACCACGGCCCGCGCGGCGCCGACCTTGACGGCGAGCGGCGTGATCAGCGGCGTGATCGCGATCATGCCGGCGGCCGCGGGCAGCGTGGCCAGCCCGGCCTCGAACGCGCTCATCCCCAGCGCCGACGGGTCCTGGAAGTAGAGGCTGAGGACGTACATCAGCGCGTTGATCGTCCCGGCGACGATGAGGATCGCCAGCGTCGCCCCGACGAGCACGCGGTTGCGCAGCAGGCTCAGGTGCACGATCGGCGCTTTGACGCGCTTCTCGACGATCACGAACAGCACACCGGCCACGATCGACAACGCGAAGCAGCCGAGCGTGGCCGCCGAGGCCCAGCCCCAGTCGTTGCCCTTGCTGAGCGCGAGCACCACCGGCGCGAGCAACAGTGCGATCAGCACGGTGCCGGCGAAGTCGATCGAGCGCGAGCGGTTCGGGTCGCGCGACTCCTCCACCCTGGCCAGCGTCAGCGGGACGCACGCGGCGGCGATCGCGGCATCGATCCAGAACAGGCCCTGCCAGCCCGTGGTCTCCACGAGCACGCCCCCGAGCAGGGGTCCGAGCGCCCCGCCGGCCGCTGACGCCGCGCCCCATAGCGTGACCGCTTTCATCTGGCCCGAGCCCGACGACGCGACCGAGAGCAGGCTCATGCCGCAGGCGAGGATCGTCGCGCCCGAGGCGCCCTGGATCATCCGGCCGATGACCACGCCTGCGCCGGTCGTCGACAGCGCGATGAACGCGCACGACGCGATGAACAGCGCCAGGCCGGCCAGGAACACCTTGCGGCGGCCGAGGACGTCGCCGAGCGCGCCCGCGGTGACGATCACCGCCGCGCCGACGAGCGAGTAGCCGGTCACGGCCCACTGCAGCTGCGCGACCGGCGCGTCGACGTCCTTGCTGATCGACGGCAGCAGGATCGTCACCGCCGACGTGTTCGCGTTGACGACGAGCGCGGACACGCAGGCGGCGGCGAGCACGCCGCCCGCCGCCCGCCGATCGACCGTGTCAACCATCAGCGCTGCAACGATCCGGGTCGCGGGGTCACAGGGCATCACCCGGACGGGGTGATTCAGGTCATGCGCGCGTCGTCGACATCGGTGAGCCCGACAGCGACGAGGTCGGCCGGATGGATCCACGCATCCGCGACCGGTACGCCGCCCGCGGCGCGGACCGCGTCGCGCACGCCGATCGCCCAGCGGTGCTCGACGAGCGCGACGACTGCGGCAGAGTCGCTCGGTATGACGTCGTCGAGCGACCAGAGCTCCTCCTCGGCGGGCAGGGCGCCGGCGTCGTCGTCGGCCAGTCCGATCAGCGCGGCGACGACGGCGCCCTCGGGCTCGTCCGATCGCTCGACGACGCCGTCGGCGTTCCTGTGCACGACCAGCACGTCGACGGTCCGGACGGCGTCGCTGTCCCGCAGGCGCTCGAATTCGCTGAGCACCTCGCCGCTGGAGTCGGCTCGCTCGAGACCGACGACGAGCAGCTGGACAGGCCCGAAGCGCATCGCGCCGCTCAGCCCTCGAGCACCTTGCGCTTCGCCGTCTCGAACTCCTCCGCGGTGAGAGCGCCGCCGTCCACGAGCGCCTTGAGCTCCTTGAGCTGGGTGACGACGTCACGAGCGGGCTCGTCCCCCAGCGCCGGCCGCCGGGCGGCGATCTGCTTGCGCCGCACCTCGTCCAGGCCGACCTGGAACCCGACACCACCCAGCATCATCGGCGCCCGTCTCAGCGGCCTGAGCAGCATCACGCGATCATAACCCGACGGGTCGGCCGAGCGCCTGACTCGAACCACGTATCAGCGCGGGTCGGTCGCCGCTCTCTAGCGGCAAGCCGCGAACACGCGGACCGCAACCACAAGGACCGAGCCGCATGCCCCCCAACCGCATCGTCGCCCTGGCGACGCCGCTGGTCGCCCCGCTCGCGGCGGCCTTCGCCGCCTGGCTGTCGCAGAACGTCCCGGGCGTCGACATCCCGGCCGACGCGATGGAGGAGATCTTCTTCGCCGTGCTCGGGGTCATCGCCGCCCTCGCGCTGCAGTTCAACCACAACCGCTTCAAGTGGGACGCCGCCGAGCAGGCGGCGACCACCACCGCCGACACGACCGAGCCGGACGACTTCGAGATCGACGACGACGACGATCCCGTCGCGGACGACGACGCCGGATCCGACGACGGGTTCGAGGACGACCTCGACCTCGAGCTCGACGACATCGACGACGACGTCTCGACGCCGGTTCGCTGAGGAGATCCGCCATGCCCCTTTCCGTCGACACCCTCGTGGACCTCGGCGTCCCGAGGGAGAAGGCGCGCAAGCACCTGCCGCACCTGTGCGCCGCCATGCGCGAGTTCGACATCACCTCGCAGCGCCGCGCCGTCTGCTTCCTCGCCCAGCTGTTCCACGAGTCCGCCACGCTGAAGTTCTTCGAGGAGATCGCGTCCGGCGACGCCTACGAGGGCCGCAAGGACCTCGGCAACGATCATCCCGGCGACGGCCGCCGGTTCAAGGGCCGCGGCCCGATCCAGCTGACGGGCCGGGCGAACTACCGCCGGGCCGGCGACGCCCTCGGCGTCAACTTCGAGGTCAAGCCCAAGCTCGTCGCGAAGCCGCGCTACGGCTACCGGGTGGCGGGCTGGTTCTGGAAGACCCACGGGCTCAACGAGCTCGCCGACCAGAACCGGTTCGAGGAGATCACGCGCCGCATCAACGGCGCCGCGACGTCCGGCCCGCCGTCCTACCAGACGCGCCGCGTCGAGCTGCGCAAGCGCATCGCCGCGCACGACGTGCGGCCCGGGAAGAAG
>DASSUW010000444.1:0-5965 GCA_035706585.1 Solirubrobacteraceae bacterium
TCGCCGATCATGATCGACTGGTTGGACTTGCGTGTCAGTACCAGCATTGCGCCGCCTCCCTGGCGTTTCGCGAGGCTCGGGCGAGGTTAGTGCTCATTCGGCGTATCTCCAATGGGGCCTGCACCCGAAGCCCCTGACCCCTCTTGCGCTAGCCTACCGGCCTCTCATGAGTCGCCGGTCCCTGCGTCCCCAGCTTAACCAGATCCGTGGGTGGGTGCGACAGGGTCGTACCGACGCCTGGATCGCCCACCAGTTGGACGTCACCGTTCAGCAGATCCAGGCCTTCAAGCGCGAGCAGGAGCTCGAGGCCGACGGCGGCGAGGGTCCAGGCGCCTTCAACGACGAGGTCGACCTCCGCGCGGAGGACGACGCGGCGATCGCCGCCGAGCTCGAGGAAGAGGCCCGCAAGCGCGCCGAAGAGGACGCGCGCGCGGCCGAGGAGGCCGCCCGCAAGGCCGCCGAGGAGGAGGCCGCGGCGGCCGCCGCCGGCGACGAGGACGAAGAGGACGCCAAGCCCAAGCGCACCCGTCGCAGCCGCGGCGGCACGCGCACCCGGCGTCGCAGCGCGGTCCCGAGCCCGCTCGAGGGCACGTTCGACCACGGCGAGGAGGGCTACGGCCTGTGGCTCGACCCCGCCGTGCAGGACGATCCGGTCTACGCCGAGCACTGGGCCGGTCACCGCCCGGTCGAGATCACGATCGAGGAGGACCAGATCGTGATTCGCCGCGCCGGCGGTGGCGAGGACGACGACGAGGACTGAGCGCACTGCCCGCGCGGTCGCCTGGCGGCGCGCCCGGCATGCGGAGGTCTGTGATCGCGTCGAGCCGTGGGAGCACGGCACGGCGGTCCGCTGCACGTCGATGCCCGATTGGTGGGACTACAACAGCGTGCGCGTCGAGGGGCCGGACCCGGGCATCGACGCCGCCGCGCTGATCCGCGCCGCCGACGCGCTGCAGCGCGGCTTGAAGCACCGGCAGATCGAGGTCTTCGACCCGGCGGCCGGCGAGCGGCTGCGGCCCGCGTTCGAGGAGCGCGGCTGGAGCGTCGAGCGGCTCGCGTGGCTGGAACGCTCCGGCCCGCCGCCCGCCGGCGAGGACTTCGAGGACGTCCCGTTCGCCGCCACGCGCGCCCTGCGCGTGGAGTGGATGCGCTCGCTGCCGTGGCTCAACGACGACGCCGCGATCGAGCGGTTCGTCGATCACGAGGACGCTGTCGCACGGCTGCGCGGCACCCGCACGCTCGTCGTCCGCGACGACGACGGGGCGCCGAGCGGCTATGTCAGCTTTGTGGCGTCGGGCGAGGCCGCCGAGGTCGAGCAGGCGTACGTGACGCCCGACCTGCGCAACCGCGGGCTCGGCGGTGCGCTCGTGGCGGCCGCGGTGCGGGCGTCGGGCGCACGCGACGTGTTCATCATCGCCGACGACGAGGGCGACTCCAAGCGCCTGTACGAGCGGCTCGGCTTCGCGCCCGTCTGGATCCAGCACGTCTTCCTGACCCGCCCTGGGTAGCCTCGAAGCCATGTTCGAGAACGCGCTCGCCCAGTGGCAGGAGGGTCTGCGCCGGCTCGCCGACGCACCGCCGGACGAGCGCCGCGTGCTCGAGCGGGTGACGGCGGCGGTCGAGGCCGAGCTGCGGCGCCGGCTCGGCGGCGCGTTCACCACCGGCGAGCTGGCCGACCTCTACGACCAGGGCACGGACTGGGTGACCGACCTCGCGGTCTCCGTCGCCCCCGACGACCCGTTCGCCTGGGACGTGCGCACGGTCGGCGATGCCGCGTTCGGGCGCTACCTGCGCAGCGCGACCGACTTCGCGGGCGGCCGGCGCCTGATGCGCGACGGTTAGCGCTCGTTGGGCAGGCCCTGGATCACGTACGACTTCTCGCCCGCCTTGACCATCCCGAGGCGGCGCGCCTCGCGCTCCAGCGAGGCGGGATCGCGCAGCTCGCGGCGCCGCTCGCGCAGGCGCGCGTTCTCGGCCTTGAGCGCGGCGACCTCGGCCCGCTTCTTCTTGGCCTCGTGGTATGTCGAGATCCACGTGGCGGCAGGCCCCACGTAGAGGTAGATGACGAAGGCGAAGACCGCGATCAGGGCCCAGCGGCCCAGGCGGTCCCAGCGGATCCGGGTACGGCGCTCCATGCCTTACGCGTTCGTTCGCCGCGCCGCGCCACCTTCCTTTGAAAGGGATCGCCCGGTTCAGGACCGGAAGACGCTGCGCCCGGGGAACTCGGCGTCGCCGCCGAGCGCCTCCTCGATCCGCAGCAGCTGGTTGTACTTCGCCACGCGATCCGAGCGCGACGGCGCGCCGGTCTTGATCTGCCCGCAGCCGGTCGCGACCGCGAGGTCGGCGATCGTCGTGTCCTCGGTCTCCCCCGACCGGTGCGACATGACCGCCGTGTAGCGGGCCGCGCGCGCCATGTCGATCGCCGCCAGCGTCTCGCTGAGCGTCCCGATCTGGTTGACCTTGATGAGGATCGAGTTGGCCACGCCGGAGTCGATCCCGCGCTTGAGCCGCTCCGTGTTGGTCACGAACAGGTCGTCGCCGACGAGCTGGAGGTGATCGCCCAGGCGGTCGGTGAGCAGCCTCCAGCCGCCCCAGTCCTCCTCGTCCATGCCGTCCTCGATCGACACGATCGGGTAGCGGCCGGCAAGGTCGGCCCAATAGGCGGCGAGGTCCTCGGAGGAGAGCTTGCGGTGCTCGTGCTCGAGGTCGTACTCGCCGCCCTTGAAGATCTCGCTGACCGCGGGGTCGAGCGCGATGGCGACGTCGTCGCCCGGCGTGTAGCCCGCCGCCTCGACGCCGTCCAGCAGAGCCCGCAGAGCCGCCTCGTTGGATTCGAGGTCGGGCGCGAAGCCGCCCTCGTCGCCGACGGCGGTGCCGAGCCCGCGCGCGTGCAGCGTCTTCTTGAGCGCATGGAACACCTCCGCGCCCATGCGCAGGCAGTCGGCGAACGAGCCGGCGCCGACCGGGACGACCATGAACTCCTGGAAGTCGACCGAGTTGTCGGCGTGGGCGCCGCCGTTGAGCACGTTCATCATCGGT
The DNA here is from genome assembly GCA_035706585.1 of Solirubrobacteraceae bacterium. Taxonomy (GTDB): domain Bacteria; phylum Actinomycetota; class Thermoleophilia; order Solirubrobacterales; family Solirubrobacteraceae; genus DASSUW01. The sequence goes on from DASSUW010000444.1 coordinate 3,040, forward strand.
ACCGGCAGCACGCGCGCACCCTCGCCGCCGAGATAGCGCCACAGCGGTTGGTTCTCCTCCACCGCGGCGGCACGCGCGGCGGCGAGCGACACGCCGAGGATCGCGTTGGCGCCGAGGCGCGACTTGTTCGGCGTGCCGTCGAGGTCGATCAGCGCCTGGTCGATCGCCTTCTGGTCGAGTGCGTCGGCGCCGGCGACCGCGTCGGCGATCTCGCCGTTGACGTTCCGCACGGCGTTGGTCACGCCCTTGCCGCCCCAGGCGTCGCCGCCGTCGCGCAGCTCGGTCGCCTCGAACTCGCCGGTCGAGGCGCCGGACGGCACCGCGGCGCGGCCGTGCGCGCCGGAGCGCAGCACGAGGTCGACCTCCACGGTCGGATTGCCGCGCGAATCCAGGATCTGGCGGGCGTGGACGGTTTCGATCTGGCTCACTGGGGCTCCTCGTTCAGACGGGCGCGCGCGTAGTACGAGAGCTGCGCCTCGGGCCCCAGATCCTGCCAATCGGCGCCGTCGTCTGCGGCGAGGTCGGCCGCGCCCTGGACGCGCCCGCGGAACCGGTCGGCGGCGGCCCGCAGCGCCAGCTCGGGATCGACCTTGAGCTTGCGCGCGACGTTGACCGCCGCGAACAGCACGTCGCCGACCTCGTGGAAGGCCGCCTCGCGGCCGTCGGCCTCGCGCAGCTCCTCCAGCTCGGCCTCGACCGCCTCGTACGGCACGTGCTCGAAGTCGAACCCGCTGGTCGCCGCGCGCCGCTGCACCTTGCGCGCGTACAGCGGCCCCGGCAGGTTCTCGGGCACCTCGCCGAAGATCCCGGGCTCGCGGCCCGGCTCGGTCTGCTTGATCTCGTCCCAGTTGCGCAGCACCTCGCCGGCGGTCTGCGCCTCGACCTCCCCGAACACGTGCGGGTGGCGGCGGATCAGCTTCTGGCGCACGTGCTCGGCGACGTCGGCGAGCGACCCGGCGCCGCGCTCCTCGAGCAGCAGCGAGAGGAAGTGGACCTGGAACAGCACGTCGCCGAGCTCGTCGAGCAGCTTGGCGTCGTCACCGGCGTGCGCGGCCGCCGCCAGCTCGTACGCCTCCTCGACCGTGTGCGGCACGATCGAGCGCTCGTCCTGCTCGCGGTCCCACGGGCACTCGCGCCGCAACCGGTGCGTTAACGCGTCGAGGCGCCGGAGCGCCTCGACATCACGTTCCTCTTCCGCCGCCACCTACTTGTTCTGCGGCGTGGCCGTGGCCGTCGGCTGCGCGCCGGGCGGCGTCGGCGTCGGGGTGGCCTTGCCGCCCTTGCAGACCGCCGTCACGTAGCCGTCGCGGCATTCGGTGCGCTCCTTCCACTTCTTCTCCCAGTCCTTGAGGAAGGCGTCGAGCGCCTTCTGCTGGTTCTGGGACTGGAGCGTCTGGCGGATCGTCTCCTTGGCCTGGTCGAGCGTCTGCTGCGACGCCTTGGTGACGTTCTCGACCTCGAAGACGTACCAGCCGAACTGCGTCTTGACCGGCCCGGTGATCTTGCCCTTGTCGGCGCTGAAGACCGCCTCGTCGAGCGAGCGCTCGAGCGTGCCCTTGGCCTGCGCGGGCTGCTTGCCGCCCTGCGCCTTGGACGCCTCGTCGATCGAGTACTTCTTGGCGACCTGCTTCCACGACTGGCCGCTCTCGAGCGCGTCCTTGGCCTCGTTGGCCTTCGCCTCGGTCTTGGTCAGGACGACGCGCAGGTCACGCCGCTCGGGCTGCGCGAAGCGGTCCTTGTTCTTGTCGTAGAACGCCTTGATCTGGGCGTCGGAGACCTTGTCCTTGCCCTTGATGATCGCGTCGCGGATCTTGTTCGAGAGCAGGTCGAGCCGCACGCGGGCGAGGATGTCCTCCTCGGTCTGGCCGTTCTGCTTGAGGAACTTCTGGTAGTCGGCCTCCTTGGGGAAGGCCTGCTTCTTCTGCTCCTCGAACGACTTCTTGACCTCGGCGTCGGTGATCTTGATGTTCCGTTCCTCGGCCTCGCCGTCGATCCACTGGAAGCGGGTCAGCAGCTGCATGACCTGATCGCGCAGCGCCTCGTACTCCTGCTTGCACTGGTCCTTGAGCTGCTTGTCGGTCGTCTCGGGCTGCCCCTTCGCCGGCTTCGGCAGCGTCTTGCGCTTCGCCGCGATGCACTTGGTGAACTCGGGCGGGTCCGGCACCGACGCGTTGGGCTGGCCGGTGCTCTTGGCCGCCACGGTCATCCAGTGCTCGAAGTCTTCCTTCTTGATGTCGTGGCCGTCGACGCTCGCGACGGCGTTCCCTGGGACCGAGTCGCCACAGCCGGCGGCCACCACGACGGTCGTGCCGAGGACACAAAGGGTCAGGACGAGTCGAACTGCCTTGATCATGAGAGAGCCTTGCGTGGGGAGGGGGACGGTTTCGGGAACGGCCGCGCGCATCGTGCTGCGCAAGCCGGGCTTAGAGCCCTCCTCGGCTGGAGCATGGTAGCGGCCTGATTCCGCATTCCCCCGTGTGTTCACGGAACCTTTAGGCGGCCTCGCGCTGCACGGACAACAGTACGTCCGCGGCGTTGACGACGGCCGGGAAGCGCTGCTGCGGGTCCTCCGGCACGCGCACCGAGAACTGGGAGCGCCCCGACTCGTACATGGCTCCCGGCAAGGCTTCGCGCAGCTTGCGGGCGCGGACGGAATCGAGCTCGATCGGGGTCACGGCAAGCCGCCCGCCGCGGAAGGTGACCGCGGTGGCGCCCGCCTCGCCGAGCTTGATGCGCGCCTGTTGCAGGGTGATGAGATTGCTCAACGGCGCCGGGATGTCCCCGAACCGGTCGGTCAGTTCCGCGCGCAGCTCCTGCAGCTCGGCGACCTCGCGCGCGCCGGCGATCCGGCGGTGGACGTCGACCTTCGCCTGCTCGTACGGGATGTAGTCCGGCGGCACGTAGGCGTCGACATTGACGTCGAGGC
>DASSUW010000445.1:0-3277 GCA_035706585.1 Solirubrobacteraceae bacterium
GCGGCGATGCGCGCCTGGTGGGTCGCCTGGCCGCCGATCTTGACCGGCGAGGCGACGCCGTCGCCGGCTGCCCAGGTGCGCTCGCAGTTCTGCACAAGCCCATCATCGGCCGCCAAGATGAAGCCTTCCTCATCCATCGGCAGGCCCTCGACGATCGGGCCGACGATGCGCGGCACGGCGAACACCCGCTGCATGCCGAGCTCCGCCGCGTTCTGGACGACGGTGCCGGTACGGACCTCGACGCCCGCCCACCGCAGCTCCTCGGCGAGCGCGCGGCTCGCGTTCTCGCCGAACAGCGACAGCGGCGTGTGCTCGGGCGTCACGACCGTGACCTGCACGCCCTCCTGGCCCATCTCGCGGGCCTCGCCGACCGTCATCAGCGCCAGCTCGTACGCCGGCAGCGGCCACACCGCGCCGGGCGGGACGACGATCGCGATCTGCTTCGCATAGCCCTCGTCGATGTCCTGCAGCAGGCCGCCGTAGGTGTCGGCATCGCCTCCGGGCCACCACGTCGTCGCGCCCTCGACGCCCACCACCGGCCGCCCACCGGTGGCGACGAGCAGTGCGTCGAACGACCGCTGGCTGCGGTCGCTCAGCTCCAGCCGGCGCGCGTCGTCGTCGACGCGCTCCAGCGCATCGATCACGAGCTCGGCGCCGACCTGCTCGGTGAACCGCGTCAGCGGCACCCGGTGGGCGTGGCCGAGCGCGAACGGCTCGGCCACCGCGAGCGGCCGGTAGGAGAAGTTCCCGTCGGGTGCGACCAGCGTGAGGCGGATCTTGTCGCCCGCCATCGCGCGCAGGCCCAGCAGGGCTTCGAGCCCGGCGACGCCCCCGCCTGCGATGACGACGTCCATGCGCTAGTGGTCCTCAGGTCCGATCAGCCGGCCGAGCAGCGCCACGAGCGCGGCCGCGCAGCCGATCACGGTCGCCAGCGCGGCGACCGCCGTGACAGTGGACGGGTACGCGAGCATGAGGCAGATCACGACGATAGCGAGGATCGTCGCGATGCCGAAGATCGGCATCAGCAGCGTGCCGATGGGGCTCTCGTGCTGGTTCATGGATGCTCCTTGCGTTCAGGCGGTCGCCCCGCTCGGCCGCGGAGCCCGAGTCCGTCGGGTACGCGCCGTGGTCGAACCCAGGTCTCGCGGGCCACGGGGATGCTCATGTCCCCAGCATCGGCGCCCGCTGGCCGTTCGTCGTCCGCAGGGCACCCGGGCGCTGATTACGGGTTTGTACGGATCGCGCTGGTTGAATAGGCCGCGGTGGCAATCCAGACGCTCGACCAGCGGCGGCTCGCCGCCCTGCTCGCCGCCGGCCGCGGGCTGGTGGCCCAGCTCCAGCTCGACGCCGTGCTGGAGGAGCTGCTGCGCGTGGCCTGCGAGCTCACCGGCGCGCGCTATGCCGCGCTCGGCGTGCTCGACGAGGACCGCCGTGAGCTCGGGCGCTTCGTCACGCGCGGGGTCGACGCCGAGACGCACGCCGCGATCGGCGAGCTGCCGCGCGGGCGCGGCGTGCTCGGAGAGCTGATCCGCGACCCGCGGCCGCTGCGGCTCGCCGACGTCAGCAGCCACCCGGCGTCGTACGGCTTCCCGGCGCACCACCCGCCGATGCGGACGTTCCTCGGCGTGCCGGTGCTGATCCGCGGCGAGCCGTGGGGGAACCTGTACCTGACCGAGAAGGAGGCCGGCGAGTTCGACGAGGCCGACGAGGAGACCGCGGTCGTGCTCGCCGACTGGGCCGCGATCGCCGTCGAGAACGCGCGCCTGTACGAGGACGCCGGCGAGCGCCGCGACGAGGCCGAGCACGCCGTGCGGCGGCTGGAGGCGGCGATGGCGATCGCTCGCGCGGTCGGCAGCGAGACCGACCTCGACCGCGTGCTCGAGCTCGTCGTCAAGCGCGGCCGCGCGCTCGTCGACGCGCGCTCGGTCGTCCTCCTGCTCGCCGAGCAGGGGGACCTTCACCTCGCCGCCGCGGCCGGCGAGGTCGCCCCGGGCGCGGTCGGCACCCGCTTCCCGATCAGCGGCTCGACGGCCGGCGCGATCCTGCACGCCGGGCGCCCGGAGCGCATCGCCGACGTGTCCTCCCGGCTCGGCATGTCCGACCGCAGCCTCGGCGTGCCCGACAGCCGCACCGCGCTGCTCGTCCCGCTCGTCTACCGCGGCACCCCGCACGGGCTGCTCGCGGCGTTCGACCGCAACGTGGCCGAGCACGGCTTCGCGGACGAGGACGAGCGGCTGCTCGTGGCGTTCGCCGCGAGCGCCGCGACCGCGGTCGCCACCGCGCGGTCGGTCGCCGACGAGCGCCTGCGCCACTCGCTCGCCGCGGCCGAGCAGGAGCGGCGCCGCTGGGCGCGCGAGCTGCACGACGAGACGCTGCAGGCGCTCGGCGGCCTCCAGGTCCTGCTGTCGTCGGCGATCCGGCGCGGCACGCCGGAGACGCTCGAGCGGTCGGTGCGCGAGGCGGTCGAGCACATCGGGACCGAGATCGAGAACCTGCGCACGCTGATCACCGAGCTGCGTCCGGCGGCGCTCGACGAGCTCGGCCTCGAACCGGCGCTCGAGAGCCTCACGAGCCGCCTCGCGACGGTCGAAGGGCTGGAGCTCGACCTCGCCGTGGACGTCGGCGGTCGGCTCGACCGCGACCTCGAGACCACGGTCTACCGCCTCGTCCAGGAGGCGCTCACGAACATCGCCAAGCACGCCCGCGCCGACCGGGTCAGCGTGCGCGTGGAGCTCGACTACGACGCGCTGCGGGTGGAGATCCGCGACGACGGGCGCGGGTTCGACCCGCAGTCGCCCGCCGAGGGCTTCGGGCTGCTCGGCATGCGCGAGCGCGTGACGCTCGCGGGCGGCGAGCTGGAAGTGACCTCGCAGCCCGGCGAGACCGTCATCCGGGCGACCCTGCCCGCTCGCGCGGCCGCCTAGCCGCCGATGTCGACGAGCCCGTGCTCGAGCGCGTAGCGCACGAGCTCGGCGCGCGTGGAGCGGCGCGTCTTCTGCTGGATGTGCGCGCGGTGCGACTCGACCGTGCGCACGCTCAGATACAGCGTCGACGCGATCTCCGCGTTCGTGTGCCCGAGCGCGATCATCTTCAGCACTTCGAGCTCGCGCTCGGACAGGTCGTCGGGCGGCCCGGCCGGCTCGGCGGGCTGGGCGGCGAGGCGGGCGCCGAGGCGCGGGTTGAGGTAGGTCTCGCCGTCGGCGGCCAGCCGGATCGCGCCGAGCAGCTCGTCGTCGGCGGCCTCCTTGAGCACGAACCCGAGCGCGCCGGACTGCAG
>DASSUW010000446.1:0-13764 GCA_035706585.1 Solirubrobacteraceae bacterium
GACGCGCTCGCGCGTGTTGGCGCCCTCCGCACGGGCGGCGGCTTCGGCCACCAGCCGCCCGAACTCGCGTGTCATCAGCGACGACAGCACGCCCTCGAGATCGGGATAGCGGCGGTACAGCGTCATCCGGCTCACGCCGGCGCGCCGGGCGACGTCGGTCAGCGTCGTGCGCCGGACGCCGACGGCCAGCACGCATTCCCGCGCCGCATCGAGCAGCGCGTCGTGCTCCGTCGTCGGGGTGTGACGCTGTGACAGTATGCGTCTAAGTGTAACTCAGGGAGCGCTGCAGCCCGCCTCCACCGCGAGGCAGCGATCTAGACTGCCTCGGCCCCATGAAGGACGAGCTCGAACGCCGCACCCGCTATGACCCCGCCGAGGCCGAGGCGGGCGTGCGCAAGCGCTGGCTCGAATCGGGCCTGTTCCACCCCGAGGCCGCGGGCGACGCGTCGGAGAACTACTCGATCGCGATCCCGCTGCCGAACGTCACCGGCGCACTGCACATGGGGCACGCGCTCAACGGGTCGGTGCAGGACAGCCTGATCCGCCTCGCGCGCATGCGCGGCAAGCGGACGAAGTGGATCTTCGGCACCGACCATGCGGGCATCGCGACGCAGACGCAGGTCGAGCGGCTGCTCCTCAGCGAGGGCACGAGCCGCGAGGAGCTCGGCCGCGAGGCGTTCATCGAGCGCGTCTGGCGCTGGCGCGAGCAGTACGGCTCCACGATCGTCGAGCAGTTCAAGCGGCTCGGCGCGTCCTGCGACTACGAGGACGAGCGTTTCACGCTCGACCCGCCGTACGCGCACGCGGTCCAGAAGGTCTTCGTCGACCTCTACGACAAGGGCCTGATCTACCGCGACAACCGGATGGTCAACTGGGACCCCGGCTCGCGCTCGGCGATCTCCGACCTCGAGGTCGAGGACCGCGAGGTCACCGACACGCTGTACTACATCGACTACCCGCTCGAGAGCGGCGGCGGGTCGATCACGATCGCCACCGTCCGGCCGGAGACGATGCTGGCCGACACCGCGATCGCCGTCCACCCGCAGGACGATCGCTACACGCGCCTGATCGGCGAGACCGCGATCCTGCCGCTCGTCGGCCGGCGCCTGAGGATCATCGCCGACGAGTACGTCAAGCCCGAGTTCGGCACCGGCGCGCTGAAGATCACGCCCGGCCACGACCCCAACGACTTCGAGATCGGCCGTGCCCACGGGCTCGAGGAGATCACCGCGATCGGCGAGGACGGGCGGATGACCGAGGCGGCCGGCGAGCGCTTCGCCGGCATGGCGGTGCTCGACGCGCGCGACGCGGTCGTCGAGGCGCTGCGCGCCGAGGGCCGGATCGCGCGGACCGAGCCGTACGTCCACAGCGTCCCGTTCTCGCAGCGCTCCGGCGAGCGGATCGAGCCGCTGATCTCGCTGCAGTGGTTCATGGCGATGGACGAGCTCGCCAAGCCGGCGATCGAGGTCGTCCGCAGCGGTCGCGTGCACATCCACCCCGAGGGCCAGGAGCGCCGCTACTTCGAGTGGATGGAGAACATCCGGCCGTGGTGCATCTCGCGCCAGCTGTGGTGGGGGCACCAGATTCCCGTCTGGTACCGCGGCGACGAGCGCTACGTCGGCATGGAGCCGCCGCACGGCGACGGCTGGGAGCGCGACCCCGACGTGCTCGACACCTGGTTCTCGAGCGGCATCTGGCCGTTCGTGACGCTCGGGTGGCCCGACCAGACGGCGGCGCTGAAGGCGTTCTATCCGACCGACGTCCTCTCGACCGCGCGCGACATCCTGTTCCTCTGGGTCGCGCGCATGATCATGATGGGGCTCGAGTTCGTGGGCGAAATCCCGTTCGACCGCGTCTACGTCCACTCGATCATCCAGGCGCCGGACGGGCGCCGGATGTCGAAGTCGCTCGGCACCGGGATCGACCCGCTCGACCTGATCGGCGGCGGCCCACGGCCGCCCGTGTTCGAGCAAGGCGGCGACTTCCCGGCCTACGGCGCCGACGCCGTCCGCTACGGCCTGCTCGCCATGTCCTCGACGCAGGACGTCCGCTTCAACGAGGAGAAGATCGCGCAGGGCCGCCAGCTCGCGAACAAGCTCTGGAACGCCGCACGGCTCGTGCTGCTGCGCGTCCCGGACGGCGTGACGATGCCGGCGGCCGCGCCGGCGCCGCAGACGATCGAGGACGCCTGGATCCTGTCGCGGCTCCAGGGCGCCAAGGCCGACGTCGCCGGCGCGATCGACGCGTTCGAGTTCCACCACGCGGCGCTCGGGCTCTACGACTTCGTCTACGGCGAGCTGTGCGACTGGTACCTGGAGATGATCAAGCCGCGGCTGTACGGGCGTGTAACGTCGGCCGAAGGTCCGAGCTCGCGAGGACCGGAGGACGCCACCGTCTTCCCGCTGGCGCTCCATGTCCTGGGCGAGACGCTGGCACTCGCCCATCCGATCATCCCGTTCGTCACCGAGGAGATCTGGTCGCACGTGCCCGGCACCGACGGCCTGCTGATGGTCCACCGCTACCCGGAGCCCGACGAGGCGCTGCGGGATCCTGAGGCCGAGGCGGAGGTCCAGCGCGCGATCGCCGCCACGCAGGAGCTGCGCGGCTGGCGCGACCGCGTCGGCGCGGCCGCCGGCAAGGCCGTCCCGGCCCGCCTGGAGGCGGCCGGTTACGAGCGCACCGCCGCCCACGTGGCGCGGCTCGCGCGCGTGGAGTGGTCGTCCGACGGCGGCGAGCCGGTCGCGACGGTCGGGGTGCCGGGCGGCAACGTCGCCGTCCTGGCGTCGGAGGTCGTCGATCAGGAGGCGGCGGCGCAGCGCGCCGCGGCGCGGCGCGCGACGCTCGAGCAGGAGATCGCGCGCGCCGAGGGCAAGCTGGCCAACCAGGGCTTCGTCGCCAAGGCGCCCGCCGCCGTGGTCGAGGCCGAGCGCGACAAGCTCGACCGTCTCAAACGGGAGCTGGAGGAGCTTTAGTGACGACGCCGTGGCGCCTCGAGGACGCCGAGGCCCACCTCCTCTCGCTCGAGCTGTTCGGGATGCGGTTCGGGCTCGACCGCATGCGGCGGCTGCTGACCGCGCTCGGCAGCCCGCAGGAGCGGTTCGCGGCGATCCACGTGGTGGGCACGAACGGCAAGTCGTCCACCGTCCGCATGTGCGCGGCGCTGCTGGAGGCGCACGGCGTGCGCGCCGGCGCGTTCCTCTCGCCGCACCTGACGAGCTTCGCCGAGCGGATCCGGATCGCGGACGCCGACCTCGCCGCCGACGCGTTCGCCGCCGCGGTGCAGCGCGCCGCGGCGGCCGCCGCCAAGGTCGACCGCACGCTCGAGCCGGACGACCGCGTGACGCAGTTCGAGCTCGTCACCGCCGCGGCGTTCGACGAGCTGGCCCGCCAGGGCATCGAGGTCGCCGTCGTCGAGGCGGGCCTCGGCGGCCGCCACGACGCCACCAACGTGCTCGGCGCGGACGTCGTCGTGCTCACGAACGTCGGCCTCGAGCACACTCGCTGGCTGGGACCGACCGTGCGGGACATCGCGGCCGAGAAGCTCGCCGTCGTCAAGCCCGGCGCGACGCTGATCCTCGGGCCCGTCGACGCCGAGGTGCGCGACCTGGCCGTCGCCACCGGCGCCCGCATCGTCGAGCCCGAGGCGCTGCTGAGCGCGCTGCCCGGCTACCAGGCGACGAACTTCGCGGTGGCTGCAGCCGCGGCGCGCGCGCATCTCGGCGCGCTCGACCCGGCGCGGGTGGCGGCGGTGGCGTCGCAGATCAAGGTACCGGGGCGGATGCAGGCGGTCGGCGAGCGTCCGCTGACGATCTACGACGGGGCGCACAACCCCTCGGGCGTCGAGGCCCTGGCCGCCACGCTGCCCGCAATGGTCGGAAACCGACCGTTGACGGTGGTCGTCTCGATCCTCGACGACAAGGATGCCGCCGGCATGCTGCGGGCGCTGCTCTCAAGCGCCGCGGCGGCCGTCTTCACGACCTCGCGCAACCCGCGCGCGCTGCCGCCCGCGACGCTGGCGTCGCTGGCCGAGCAGCTCGGCGGGCCACCGTCCGAGATCGTCCGCGATCCGCGTGCTGCCGTGGCTCGCGCGCAGGCGCTGGCCGGTCCGGACGGAGCCGTGCTGGCGACCGGCTCGATCTACCTGGTGGCCGATCTGCTCAGTGACCCGGCTCGGCAGAAGGCGTCGGCGCTGTGAACGATCGCGGCCCGGGAATGCTCGCGATGGTGGCCCTCGTCGCGGTGGTCGTCGCGCTCGTGATCCTGGTCTTCTTCGCGATCGGCTACGCCTTCGGACGGGCTTTCCTGTAACCCCTCCCTCTACGATTCGTTTCGCACATGCTCCTGGTCGGCCTCTTCAACATCAAGAACGACAGCCTGAACACGGCGGTCAACGTGCTGCTGCTGGTGCTCGTCGTCGTCTGGTTCGCGTTGATCTTCTGGACGTACGCCGACGCTCGGCGCCGGATCGACGACCCGATGCTCGTCGCGTGCGCGACGGCCGCGTCGCTGTTCCCGTTCGTGGGGACGATCGTGTACCTGATCGTCCGCCCGCCCGAGTTCGTGGACGACGTGCGGCTGCGCGAGCTGGAGATGACGGCCGCCGAGGCGCGCCTCGCACAGCTCGACTACCAGCTGTGCCCGCATTGCGATTACGAGATAAAGGCGGACTACCTGCGCTGTCCGAGTTGCATGCGCAAGCTCAAAGAGCGCTGCTACTCGTGCGGCAAGCCGGTCGACCCGGCGTGGAAGGTGTGTCCGTTCTGCGAGGCCGAGATGCAGACCGAGCCGCCGCCGCAGGCGACGCGTGGCCGTCGCCGCCGCTCGTCGACCACCGACCAGCCGACCGTGGCGGCCGAGGTCGCCACGGACGGCGAGCGCGAGCCCGGCCGCGGCCGCAGGTAACGCGGCCGGCTGACGAGTCTCTGACGAAAGGAATTTGAACCGTGGACCGGACCCTGATCCTGGTCAAGCCCGACGCGTTCCAGCGCGGATTGACCGGCGAGATCATCGCCCGCTTCGAGCGCAAGGGCCTGAAGATCGTGGCCCTCAAGCACATGACCGTGACCGAGGACCTCGCGAAGCAGCACTACGCCGAGCACGAGGGCAAGCCGTTCTTCGGCGAGCTCGTCGAGTTCATCACCTCCGGGCCGATCGTCGCGATGGTGCTGGAGGGCGACCAGGCGATTACGGCGGCGCGCCAGGTCATCGGCGCGACGAACCCGCTCGAGGCGTCGCCGGGCTCGATCCGCGGCGACTTCGCGATCGCCGTCGGGCAGAACATGGTCCACGGGTCCGACTCGCCGGAGTCGGGTCAGCGCGAGGCTGCGCTGTTCTTCCCCGACCTCTAGTACTGGCTTCCGCCTCGCCGCAGCGGCGCGCGATCCTCGCCGACGCGGGGTTCGCGTTCGCGGTGCGGCCGGCGGACGTCGACGAGCTCACCGAGGGCGACCCGCGCGCGGTCGCCCTCGAGAACGCGCGCCGCAAGGCGCTGGCGATCCCCGGCCCGCTCGTGCTCGGCGCCGACACCGACGTCGCGCTCGACGGCGACATCCTCGGCAAGCCGCGCGACGCCGCGCACGCCCGCGAGCTGGTCGGCCGGCTGAACGGCCGCACGCACGAGGTCGTCGGCGGGATCGCGCTCGCCCGCGACGGCGAGATCGTGGCCACGGCGGTGGAGATCACGCGTGTCACGTTCCGCGATTTAGACGCCGCCGCGCTCGACGCGTACGTCGCCACCGGCGAGTGGGAGGGGCGTGCGGGCGGCTATGCGATCCAAGGCGAGGGCGGCGCGCTGGTGGAGCGGATCGACGGTGACTACCTGAACGTCGTCGGGCTGCCGCTCGAGCGCCTGCGCGAGCTCATCGCCACCGTCTGAGAGCGCTTTTGCGCGCCATTTCGCGCGCCGGACCCTTCGATACACTCAGCCCCCGGCGGCGGCTCGGGCCGCCGCGCTGCGCGCGCTCCTCCTCATGGGTTTCTTCTCGTACCTCACCGGCTTCGGTGGCCGTGACATGGCCGTAGACCTCGGCACGGCGAACACGCTCGTGTACGTCCGCGGGCGCGGCATCGTGCTGTCCGAGCCGTCGGTGGTCGCGATCGACTCGCGCTCCGGCGAGGTCCACGCCGTCGGCATCGAGGCCAAGCGCATGCTCGGCCGCACGCCCGGCACGATCTCCGCCATCCGGCCGCTGAAGGACGGCGTGATCGCCGACTTCGACGTGACCGAGGAGATGCTGCGCCACTTCATCCAGAAGGTGCACCAGAACCGCTGGGCGCACCCGCGCGTGGTCGTCTGCGTGCCGTCGGGCGTGACCGGCGTCGAGAAGCGCGCGGTCGAGGAGGCCTGCCTGAGCGCCGGCGCGCGCCAGGCGTACCTGATCGAGGAGCCGATGGCGGCGGCGATCGGCGCCGGCCTGCCGGTCGGCGAGCCGACCGGCAACATGATCGTCGACATCGGCGGCGGGACGTCCGAGGTGGCCGTCATCTCGCTCGGCGGCATCGTCGTCTCGCAGTCCGTCCGCGTCGGCGGCGACGAGCTCGACGAGGCGATCATCAACTACGTCAAGAAGGAGTACAAGCTCCTCATCGGCCAGCAGACCGCCGAGGAGGTCAAGCTGGAGATCGGAAGCGCTTACCCTCTGGACGAGGAGGTGCAGGCCGAGATCCGCGGCCGCGACCTGGTCTCGGGCCTCCCCAAGACGGTCGTGCTCACCTCCGAGGAGGTGCGCGCGGCGCTCGAAGAGCCGCTCGTGCAGATCATCGACGCCATCAAGGAGACCCTGGACCGCACGCCGCCCGAGCTGGCGTCGGACATCATGGACCGCGGGATCATGCTCGCGGGCGGCGGATCGCTGCTCCAGGGCCTCGACGAGCGCCTGCGCGAGGAGACGCAGATGCCCGCGCACCGCGCCGAGTCGCCGCTGACGTGCGTCGCGGTCGGCTCCGGGCGCTCGCTGGAGGAGTTCGAGGCGATCCACCGCTCGAACCGCAACCGCAACAACCGCCGGCCACGAAAGTGAGTGCGGCGTACTCACACTCGCAAGCTCGCGTGAGCGCCTTGATCACCGATGCATGACAAGGTCGTCCGTCGGCGCCGTGCGGTCCTCGCCGTACTGGTGCTCCTCTCGCTGTTCCTGCTGACCGCGTACTTCGGCGAGGGCAACGGCGGCTCCCTGCACGCCGTGCAGCGCGGCGCGATGGAGGTCTTCGCGCCGATCCAGGAGGGCGCCAACCGCGCGCTCAAGCCGTTCCGCGACCTGTTCGGCTGGTTCGGCGACACGCTCGACGCCAAGTCCGAGAACAAGAAGCTCGAGACCGAGAACGAGCAGCTCAAGAAGGACCTGGTCGCGGCCGAGGAGGCAAAGCGCGCGCTCGAGCAGTACAAGGGATTGCAGGAGCAGAACGAGCAGGGCGGCCTCGGCCGGTTCACGCCGGTGGAGGCGCGCGTGATCGCCCGGTCCCCGAGCTCGTGGTACCAGACGTTCCAGATCAACAAGGGCTCGAGCGACGGCGTCCGGGTCGACCAGCCCGTCGTCAACGGCGCGGGGCTCGTCGGCAAGGTCAAGTCCGTGTCCGACGGCAACGCCGTCGTGATGCTGCTCACCGACCCGGAGTTCGGCGTGTCGGCGACCACTGTCGAGAGCGCCGAGCCCGGCAGCGTCGGCCCCGCGGTCGGCGCTCCCGGCGATCTGCGGTTCGAGCTCGTGCCGAACGCCAAGGAGGTGCGCCGCGGCGACCGCATCATCACGGCCGGCACGAGCACCTCGAGCCGGGTCAGCGACCTGCGGTCGCTGTATCCGCGCGGGATCATCATCGGCACCGTCAGCCGTGTCGAGACCGGCGAGGGCGAGCTCGACCGCGTGATCCACGTCCAGCCGGCGGCCGACCTGCACAACCTCGACATCGTCGAGGTGCTGACCGAGCCCCACAACGACATCAGGGCGCAGGCGCCGTGACGCTGACCGCGCCCGCAGCCGGTCGCCTCGCCCTGCTCGGGCTGCTCGGCGGCATCATCGAGCTCACGACCGTCAGCCAGATCTCGATCTTCGGGGTGCCCGCCGACCTGTCGCCGCTGCTCGTCGCCTCGGTCGGCTTCCTGTGCGGCTCGATCCCCGGCGCGCTGTTCGGCTTCTGCCTCGGCCTGTTCGTCGACACCGCGCTGCTCCAGACGCTCGGCGTCAACTCGCTCGTGTTCACCGGCGTCGGCTACGGCGCCGGCCGGGTGCGCGAGCTGCGCGACCCGGCGCACACGCTGGCGCCGGTGGCGGTGGGCGCCGCGGCGACCGCCGTGGCGGTCGTCAGCTTCGCGCTGCTGCAGTTCCTGCTCGGCGTCGAGGCGCCGGTCTCGCTGCTCCTGGTCCGCCAGATCCTCCTGACGATCGTGCTCAACACGCTGCTCGCGCTGCCCGTATACGTCGTCTGCCGCCGCGTGCTGGCCCCGTACCTGCCCGACGACCCGCGCCGGCGCCGCCGGCGCGCGTACACGACCGGCGGCCTCAGCCCGCTGTCCCGAGCCTGACCTGATGCCCCCGAAGCTCGACGAACGCCTGCCGGCCATCACGCCGCAGCTCGCGGTCCGCGTCGCGATCCTCGGCGGCTTCGCGTTCGTGCTGTTCGCGATCGTCTTCTTCCGCCTGTGGTTCCTGCAGGTGCTGTCCGGCGAGGACTACGTCGCCAAGGCGCGCGAGAACCGCGTGCGCAAGGTGCGGATCGAGGCGCCGCGCGGCGACATCGTCGACCGCGACGGGCGCGTGCTCGTCGAGACCCGCGTCGCCGCCGTGGTGCAGATCGTCCCCGAGTCGCTCCCGGAGTCGGTGATCCAGCAGGCCGACGAGTTCCGCAAGCAGCGCAGCCAGGCCGAGCAGCAGCGCCTGGCCGCCTCGTCGCAGCTGCACGCGCTCGAGCGCGACATCCGCGAGAGCCGGCGCGGGCCGACGCGCGCGCAGCGCCGCGAGCGCCGCCGTCTGTCGCGCGCCGCGCGCCAGGCCAAGCCGGTCCCGATCCCGCCCGTCCCGGCCGACGAGCTCAAGCTGCGGCGCCTGTACCGCCACCTGGGCCGCGTCATCAACCTCAAGCCGCGCCGCATCCACCAGCGCGTGATCGAGGGCATCGCCGAGCTGCCGTACTCGAACGTGACGATCAAGACCGCGGTCAGCCGCGCTGCGTTCAACTACATCCGCGAGCGGCGCGAGCAGTTCCCCGGCGTCGAGGTCGAGAAGCAGTACCTGCGCGACTACCCGCACAAGACGCTCGCCGCCCAGCTGTTCGGCACCACGCGCGAGATCTCCCCGGCCGAGCTCAAGGAGAAGCGCTACGAGGGCGTCGAGCCGGGCACGCGGATCGGGGCCGACGGGCTCGAGGAGAAGTACGACAAGTACCTGCGCGGCAAGGACGGCTACACGCGGATCGTCATCAACGCGCTCGGGGAGCGCGACGACCGGCGGCCGCAGAAGCGGGTCGAGCCCCGCCAGGGCCAGCGCCTGCGGATCACGCTCGACCTCGACCTCCAGCGTGCGGCGAACGAAGCGATCAAGCGCGGCGTCGAGGCCGCATCCGCGAACGGCGCGCGGGCGGGCGCGTTCGTCGCGATGGACCCGCGCAACGGCGAGGTCCTCGCGCTCGGCTCCTACCCGAGCTTCGACGCCAACGAGTTCGCCAAGCCGATCTCGCAGAAGCGCTACGACGCGCTGAGCTCCGAGGAGAACGGCGCCCCGCTGTTCAACCGCGCGATCGCCGCCACGTATCCGACCGGCTCGACGTTCAAGCCGATCACCGCCATGGCGGCGATGGAGGAGGGCGTGGTCACCCCGACGACGACGCTGATCGACAACGGCGAGTACAAGCTCGGCGACCAGATCCGCAAGAACGCCCAGAACGCGTCGTACGGCCCGCTGCAGATGTCGCAGGCCCTGACCGTCTCGTCGGACGTGTTCTTCTACCAGCTCGGCGAGGCGCTGGACGCCAAGGGGAACGCGCTCCAGGACTGGGCGCACAAGCTCGGGCTCGGCCGCAAGACCGGCATCGACATCCCCGGCGAGTTCAACGGCCTGATCCCCGACCGCGACTGGCGCACGAAGGGCTACGACGCCTACCAGAAGTGCGCCGAGAAGGCGCACGTGCCGCAGGGCACGACCGAGGCGCTGTACAAGTGCGGCGGCATCGAGCGGCCGTGGACGACCGGCGACAACGTCAGCCTCGCGGTCGGCCAGGGCGACCTGCAGGCGACCCCGCTGCAGCTCGCCGAGGCGTACGCGACGATCGTCAACGGCGGCAAGGTGGTGCGGCCGCACCTGGGCCTGCAGGTCGAGGACGGCCAGGGCCGGCTGATGGAGCAGATCCGCACGCCGATCCGCCGCCGCGTGCACTTCGACTCCGCCTACCGGGACGCGATCATGGCGGGCCTGCACGGCGCGGCCACCGCTGCGGGCGGCACGTCGGCCGACGTGTTCGCCGGCTGGGATCCGCGCTACCGCGCGCTGCTGTACGGCAAGACCGGCACCGCGGAGCGCCAGCCGAACCCGGATCAGTCCTGGTATGCGTGCTACGTCGCCGATCCGCTGAAGCCGATCGTCGTCGTCACCACGATCGAGCGCGGCGGCTTCGGCGCCGAG
Organism: Solirubrobacteraceae bacterium; assembly: GCA_035706585.1. GTDB lineage: Bacteria > Actinomycetota > Thermoleophilia > Solirubrobacterales > Solirubrobacteraceae > DASSUW01. The sequence continues at coordinate 10,611 of DASSUW010000446.1, forward strand.
ACCGCGGCACCCGCGGCGCGCCTGATCCTCGATGAGTGGTTCGATGTGCACGGCGACGACGAGTTCCACGCAGGGGACGACCAGTCGAATTGAGCTCCCACCCGATCCAGCCAGCTTCCGAGCCGCCGCCTCCGCTCGTCCCGCGCGAGTGGCATCTGCGGCTGGACCCGCTGCTCCTGCTGGCCACGCTCGGCCTGGTCGCGTGCTCGCTGATCGCGCTCAACGGCGCGACCGCGAACGACATCCCCGGCAAGCCCGACTACTACGTGATGCGGCAGGGGATCTACGCCGCCATCGGCGTCGCGCTCATGTACGCGCTGTCGCGGTTCGACTACTCGCGGCTGCGCGAGCTGCGCTATCCGGTGTACGGCGTCCTGATCGCGCTGCTCGTGTTCGTGCTCGGGATCGCCCAGGCCACGCGCGGGTCGAAGGCGTGGATCGAGCTGCCCGGCTTCCAGTTCCAGCCGTCCGAGCTCGGCAAGGTGCTGCTGATCGCCGCCCTCGGCGGCTTCGTGGTCGACCGCATGCGCCGCATGGGGCGGGACACGACCGCGCGGATCATGCTGCTCGGCCTGTTCCCGACGATGCTCGTCATCGCCGAGCCGGACCTCGGCTCGGCGCTCGTCTACGTCGCCGCGACGATCGCGATCCTGTTCGTCGCGGGCGCGCCGTGGCGGCACTTCGCGGCGCTGTTCACGCTGTTCGCGGTCGCGATCACGCTGGTGCTCGTCGTGGCCCCGAAGGTCGGCGTGCAGGTGCTCGAGCCCTACCAGGTCGACCGCCTGACGTCGTTCCTGCACCCGTCGGCCGACCCGGGCGACGAGGGCTACCACCAGCAGCAGGCGCTGACCGCGCTCGGGTCCGGTGAGAAGACCGGCCGCGGCGTGGCGGGGGCGACCCAGACGTCCCTGAACTTCCTGCCCGAGCACCACACCGACTTCATCTTCGCCGCCATCGGCGAGACATACGGGTTCGCCGGATGCGCACTCGTGCTATCGCTCTATGCGCTACTTATATGGCGCGGTTTGCACATCTTGACTGTCGCGAAGAACCTCTATGGCGCGCTGATCGCGGGCGGCATCACCGTGATGCTGCTCTTCCAGCTCTTCGTGAACATCGGGATGAACGTGGGGATCATGCCGATCACGGGTGTGACCGCACCGCTCTTGAGCTTCGGTGGCTCGTCGATGCTCGCAACGTTCATGGCCCTCGGCCTGCTCCATTCCGTGCACGCGCAAGCGCGCGAGACGGCGGAGCTCAAGGGGAGGGCGACAGTCTTCCAATGAGGAATTTTTTCAGTGAGAAAGCAAGTGCTGGTCACGGTCGACCGGGGGGAGACCCGCGTCGCCATGTTGGAAGCCTCGGGCGATCCCGAGGCACCGGCGAAGTCGCGTTCGCGCCGCCGGGGTAAGAAGAAGTCCGAGGTCCCCGCCGGGTATCGCGTCGCCGAGATCTACTTCGAGCGGCGCGGCGGGCGGTCGATCGTCGGCAACATCTACAAGGGCAAGGTCGACAACGTCCTGCCCGGGCTCGAGGCCGCCTTCGTCGACATCGGCCTCGACAAGAACGGCTTCCTGCACGTCGACGAGATCGTCCTGCCGGGCGTCGAGCAGGTCAAGCGCGGGCGCGGCTCGGGCTCGAGCACGCGGATCACCGATCTGCTGTCGCCGGGCCAGGAGATCGTCGTCCAGGTCGTCAAGGACCCGCTCAAGACCAAGGGCGCGCGGCTGTCGATGGAGCTCACGATCGCCGGTCGCTACATGGTCTACGCGCCGACCGGCGAAGGCGTCGGCGTCTCGCGCCGGCTCGAGGACAAGGAGCGCGACCGCCTGCGCAAGGAGGCCAAGCAGCTCGACCTCGGCGGCGGCGGGGCGATCATCCGCACCGCCGCGCACGGCGCCGCGCGCGGCGACTTCGAGCGCGAGCTGCAGTACCTGTTCAAGCTCAACGAGGTGCTCGAGAAGCGCGTCCGGGAGGCGGACGCGCCCGCGCTCGTCTTCCAGGAGGCCGACCTGTCCGTGCGGGTCGTGCGCGACATCTTCTCGGCGCACTTCGAGCGCGCCGTCGTCGACGACCCGAAGGCGCACCACCGGCTCGTCTCGTTCTTCGCCCGCACCGCGCCCGAGCTGGTCGACCGCGTGGAGCTGTGGGAGGAGTCCGAGCCGCTGTTCGAGGCCTACGGCGTCGAGCCGGTCATCGAGGGGATGCTCAGCCGCCGGGTCGACCTGCCGAGCGGCGGCTATCTGATGATCGACTACGCCGAGGCGCTGACGGTGATCGACGTCAACACCGGCTCGTTCACCGGCAAGGGCAGGAGCGCGCGGCTCGAGGACACGATCACCAAGACGAACCTCGAGGCGGCCGAGGAGGTCGTCAACCAGCTGCGGCTGCGCGACATCGGCGGCATCATCGTCATCGACTTCATCGACATGGCCCGCGCGCGCAACCGCGACGCGGTCCTGAAGGTGCTGCGCAAGGCGCTCGACGAGGACCGCACGAAGACGTTCGTCGTCGAGATCTCGCCGCTCGGGCTGGTCGAGATGACGCGCCAGAACGTCACCGACGGCGTGCGCGAGATCATGTCCAAGACCTGTCCGGTGTGCCACGGCGAGGGCGTGATCAAGTCCGAGGAGACGATCGCGATCGGCATCGCGCGCCACCTGCGGCACATGGTCGAGGAGGCCGGCAAGGACGGGCCTGAGGCCTACCTGCTGCGGATGAACCCGCGCGTGAGCGCCTGGTTCACGGCCGACAGCGCGCGCGAGCTGCACGCGCTGGAGGACCAGACCGGCCGCTACTTCCACTTCGAGGGGTCCGAGGGCCTGCCGCTCGACCACTTCGCGGTGACGATGGAGGGCCCGCGCACGGAGATCGAGCAGCACGCGGTGCCGTTCCGCGCCGGCGAGGAGGTCCACGTCCACATCGTCGAGCCGCACATGTACAACCCCGACGACGGCGTGGCGAAGGTCGACGGCTACCTGATCTCGGTGACCAACGGCATCGCGTTCGTCGGCGACAAGAAGCTCGTGCGGATCGAGGAGGCCGGCCGGACCGCCGCCGTGGCGGTGCTCACCGGATCGGACGCCGAGGCGGCCGACGCGGCCGCCGAGGAGCGCGCCAAGGAGCGCGCGAAGGCCGACGAGCGCGCCCGCCG
>DASSUW010000447.1:0-9047 GCA_035706585.1 Solirubrobacteraceae bacterium
CATCGTGTTCAAGAAGGTGCGCGAGCTGCCGGCTCGCTGCGAGGTCGAGGACTTCATCTCCTGCGGTCTGGAGGCGCTGATCGCGTCGATCGACCGCTACGACCCGGCCAAGGGCGCCACGCTCGAGCAGTTCGCGTGGACCCGGATCCACGGCGCCGTGCTCGACGAGCTGCGCCGCCAGGACTGGGCGCCGCGCTCGCTGCGGCGCTGGGAGCGCGACATCGCCAAGGCGCGCGAGCAGTTCAGCACGATCCACGGCCGCCGCCCGTCGCGCGAGGAGCTCGCCGACTCGCTCGCGATCTCGGTCGAGGATCTGCGCCGCCGCGAGGACGAGATCTCCGTGTCCGACGTCACGTCGCTCAACACGCTCGTGATCTCCGACGACGAGACCACGGTCGAGCGCATCGACACGCTGGCCTCCGGCGACGAGCGGCTCGATCCCGAGCACGCGACCGCGACCGAGGAGGCCAAGACCAAGTTCCGCGGCGCGTTCGAGAAGCTGCCCCAGCGCGAGCGCGAGGTCGCCGTCCTCCTGTACGTCAAGAACCTCACGCTGCGCGAGATCGGCGACATCCTCGGCGTCTCCGAGAGCCGTGTCTGCCAGATCCACTCCCAGCTCAAGCGCACGCTGAAGGCGCAGCTGGCCGAGGATTCAGTTCTCTTCTCGGCCGTCGGATAAACGTCCATTGCCTCAAGACCGCTCCTGAGCGGTCGACAACCGAGGGCAGAATGAGCTTCGAGATCGGCCCTCTGCCGCCCATCCAGCCTGCCACGTCGACGCAGCGCGCCAGCAGCGCGCCGTCGGTGGACTTCGCGCACGTGCTCGCCAAGGCCGGCCCGGCCGCGCCCGCCGCCGACGTCGCCGTGCTGTCGCTGCCGGCGTTCCCGCCCGCGGACGTGCTCGACGCCGTCGGCGCCGCCGCCAGCCGTGCCGAGGAGCTGGCCGCGCAGAACCGCGAGCTGCACTTCCGCAAGGACAAGGAGACCGGCCGCGTGATCGTCGAGGTGCGCGATCTCGAGGGCAACGTCATCCGCACGATCCCGCCGTCCAGCGCGCTCGAGGTCATGTCGGGCGCGGCGCTGTAATGGCCGGGCTCGCGCTTTCCGGCCTCGCCTCTGGGGTCGACACCAGCTCGATCGTCGAGCAGCTGATGGCGCTCGAGCGCCAGAAGGCGACGCGCCTGCAGAACCGCCAGTATGCGGTCACCGGACAGCAGACCGCGCTCAAGGACATCGCGTCCAAGCTCGCGACGCTCAAGTCGGCGGCCACCGCGCTCAGCGCGGACGCGAGCTGGAAGCAGACGCAGACCGCCACGTCGTCGGACGTCAACCGCGTTGCCGTGGCGCTGACCGGCGGCGCCGGCATCGGCGGCCACACGATCGGCGTGTCGCGCCTCGCGTCCGCGGCGCAGCGCGGCTTCAGCTTCCCCGGCGGCACCGCCGGCACGATCTCGGTCGCGTACGCCGACGGCAGCTCCCCGGTGACCATCGACGTCACCGCCACGTCGACGATCAAGGACGTCGCCGACGCGATCAACGCGAAGACCGGCGGGCCCGTCGTCGCCGCCGTCGTCAAGAACTCCGCTGGCGAGGACCGGCTCGTCCTGTCGGCGCGCAAGACCGGCTCGAACTCCGACTTCACCGTCACCGCCGGCGTCCTGTCCGAGGACTCCGCCTACGCGACCGCCGATCTCAGCGCGCTCAACGCCTCCTACACGCTCGACGGCGTCGCCCAGCCGCCGTCGCAGACGAACGTGCTCGAGAACGCGATCCCCGGCCTGCGCGTGACGCTCAAGGGCGTCACCACCGCGCCGGCGACCGTGAGCGTGAGCGAGCCGACGCTGGACCGCGACGCCGTCAAGACGAAGATCAAGGCGTTCGTCGACGCCTACAACACGCTCGTCGACGCCACGACGGCGGAGATGGCCGAGAAGCCCGTTCGCAACCCGACGAGCGAGTTCCAGGCCGGCTACGGCCAGCTCCACAACGACATCGGCCTGCAGTCGATGCTCAACAGCGTCCGCCGGCAGATGACCGACATCGTCGCCGGCGCCGGCATCAACGACCTCGCCGACCTCGGCATCACGGTGCCCAAGGCCACCGGCGGCACGGTGTCCGAGGACGGCAAGGACGGCAAGCTCGTGATCGACGACGCGAAGCTGACGACCGCCCTCGAGGCCGACTGGACCGCCGTCAAGGGCTTCTTCACGACGTTCTCCAAGGCGGTCGGCGACTACGTCGACACGCAGACCGGAGGGTCGGGAGTGATCGACAAGCGGCTCAAGGGCACCGAGAGCAGCTACAAGCTGCTCCAGAGCCAGCTCGACGCGATGAACGAGCGCATCGACGCCAAGGAGACGCGGCTGAAGGCGCAGTTCGCGGCGATGGAGAGCGCGCTGCAGGCGAGCCAGACGCAGCAGGCGTGGCTCACCGGGCAGCTGGCTGCCCTGGACAACAACGGCTGACGCCGATCGCCTCAAGCGCAGCCGCTGCGCGCCGACTAACGGGACAGCTAAACGACCGTCCCCTTCCGTCCCGAGGTCGCCCAGTTGTCTACCTACACCGCCTCCCAGACTGCCGCCTACCGGCAGCAGAGCATTCTCACCGCCACGCCCGGTCAGCTCGTCGTGATGCTCTACGACGGCTGCCTGCGGTTCCTGCACCAGGCCGCCTACGCGATGCGCGAGGGCAAGACCGGTGAGGCTGATGCGCGCCTGTCGCGCGCCGAGGCGATCATCGACGAGCTGCTGGCCACGCTCGATCTCGAGAAGGGCGGCGTCGTCGCGAGCCGCCTCCAGGGCATCTACGTCTTCTGCAGCCGCCATCTCATCGAGGCCCGCATGGGCCGCGATCCCGAGATGATCGAGAAGGTCGGCGAGCTGCTGGGCGAGCTGCGCGACGCCTGGGCCCAGGTCGCGGCCGCCTGATGGATCCCTGGTCGCTCCTGCTCGCGCGCGCCAACGAGGAGCGCACGCTCGCGGCCGAGGGTCGCTGGGACGAGCTCGCAGCGTCGACGCGCGAGCGCGTCCGTCTCGCCGCCGCCCTCGGGCCGGCTCCGGCGCGGGCCCGGCTCGTGCTGGAGGCGCTCGCCGTCGTGCAGGACGAGCTGACCGCGACGCTCGAGCGCGCGCGCGCCGAGACCGTGCGCGAGCTCGCGTCGCTGCGCACCGGCCGCGGGGCCGTGGCCGGCTACGCCGCCGCCGCGGCGGTTCCCCAGCACGGCTGGGTGAACGACGCCGCCTAAAGGTCGGTCCATCGCGGCCGATCAACCGACTGGCTGCCTCAGGGATGGGGCTCGTTGGTCCAAGGATGGACCACCAACTTCTTTCAAGGAGATCCGTCCCAGTGCTTTTCGACACCACGCAGCTTGCGCTCGAGCGCGCCATCGAGGGCGCCGGCAAGCGCCATGAGGCGCTGGCGGCGAACCTGGCCAACGCGAACACGCCCGGCTACCAGCGCGTCGACGTGGACTTCCACACCACGCTGGCCGCGGCGGTCGGCGATCGCGCCGCGCTCCAGCGCCTGTCGTTCACCCCGGCGCGCGACGCCTCCGCCGGCGCCACGCGCGCCGACGGCTCGACGGTCGACGTCGAGGCCGAGTCGGCCAAGCTGGCCGCCAACGCCCTCGAGCAGCAGGCCGCCGTGCAGGTGGCGCATGCGCGCATCGGGATCCTGAAGGCCGCGATGGGGACGGGCACCTGATGAGCCTGTTCGGCGGTCTCGAGATCTCGGCGTCCGGCCTGACGGCCGAGCGCCTGCGCATGGATGTCACGGCCGAGAACCTGGCCAATGCCCAGACCACCCGCGGCGCCGACGGCCAGCCCTACCGCCGCAAGGAGGTCGTGCTGCAGGAGGCGCCCGGCTCGTTCGGCGCGACGCTCACGAAGGCGATGGGCGCCGGCGGCGGAACCCAGGGCGGCGGCGTGCAGGTCGCCGGCATCGTCCAGGACGCCACGCCGCTCAAGCGCGTCTACGACCCGGGGCACCCGGACGCTGACGCGCAGGGCTACGTCTCGATGCCGAACGTCGACACCGTCACGGAGATGGTCGACCTCATCAGCGCGCAGCGCGCCTATGAGGCCAACGTCACGGCGATGCAGGCGGCCAAGCAGATGTTCTCCCGCACGCTGGAGCTGCTGCGCTGATGCCGGCCCCCATCGATCCGTCCTTCCTGACCAGCGGGCCGGAGTGGAGCGTCGCTCCGGTCGAGCCCACGCAGCCGGCCGCCGGCGCCTCGTCCGGCTTCGGCCAGGCGCTCGGCAGCGCCCTGCAGAGCCTCGCCGACACCCAGACGGAGGCCGCGGGCGCCGCCCAGGCGCTGGCCACCGGCCAGGCGAGCGACCCGACCGCGGTCGTCATGGCGGTCGAGCGGGCGCAGCTCGCGATGCAGCTGGCGTCGCAGATCCGCACGAAGGCCGTCGAGGCCGCCCAGGACATCTTCCACACCCAGGTCTAGCTGACTCATGCCTCCGTTCGTCGAAACCTTCCGCGCTCTGCCGGCCCGCTCGAAGGGCATCATCGCCGTCTCGGCGGTGGCCATCCTCGGCATCGCCTTCCTGCTCCTGCGTATCGCGGGCGCGCCGTCGTACACGATGCTGTCCTCGGGCCTCGATCCCGCGCAGACGGGCAAGGTCACGGCGGCGCTCGACGAGCAGGGCATCGGCTACGAGCTGCGCAACAACGGCACCGGGCTCGCGGTCGAGAAGAGCCAGGTCGCGCAGGCGCGCGTCGCGCTCGCCGGCCAGGGCGTCACTCTCGACGCCGGTACGGGCAAGGGCTTCGAGCTGTTCGACGAGCAGAAGCTGGGCGCCACCGACTTCCAGAACCAGGTCGCCTATCAGCGCGCGCTCGAGGGCGAGATCTCGCGCACGATCGCGGGCGTCCAGGGCGTCAGCTCGCCGCAGGTCCAGCTGGTGATGCCCGAGGACGACCTGTTCGCCGACGAGGCGTCGCCGGCGACGGCCGCCGTCATGCTCGGCAACTCGGCCGACACGCTCGAGCCCGGCGCGGTGCGCGGCATCGCCCAGCTCGTCGCGTCGTCCGTGAAGGGCCTCAAGACCGAGAACGTCACGATCACCGACGCGTCCGGCGCCCTGCTGTGGCCCGGCGGCGACGGCGCCGGCGCCGACGCCGTGTCGGCGTCCAAGCAGGCGCTCGAGGCCCGCTACTCGCGTGCCATGGAGGCCGACCTGAATGCGCTCCTCGTCCGCACGCTCGGCGCGGGCAAGGCCCAGGTCTCCGTGACCGCCGATCTCAACGCGGACGAGACCACACGCGAGAAGCTCACCTACGGCAAGAAGGGCGTGCCGACCAAGCGGCAGACCGAGACCGAGCGCCTGCGCGGCGGCGGCTCCACGGCCGGCGGCACGGCGGGCACGGGCTCGAACATCCCGACCTACTCGGCCGGCGCGGCCGGCGGCGGCGCCAACTCCAACTACCAGCGCAAGAGCGAGACCGTCGAGCAGGCCGTCGACAAGCAGGTCGATCGCACGAAGGTCGCGCCCGGCGCCGTCAACAAGCTCAACGTCGCGCTGCTCGTCGACAAGTCCGTGCCGGCGGCCGACTTCCAGGCCGTCCAGCAGGCCGTCTCCAGCGCCGCCGGGATCGACACCGCGCGCGGCGACACGATGGAGGCCGCCCAGGTGCCGTTCGCCAAGGTCGCGACGCCGAAGGCCGGCCCGGTGCCGACGACGCTGCTCGGTCCGCTCAAGTGGGTCGGCATCGGCTTCGCGTCGCTGCTGTTCCTGTTCTTCATGTCGCGCTCGCTGCGCAAGCGCGAGGGTGAGACGCTCGCCACGCCGGCGTGGCTGACCGAGATCGAGGAGCCGGTGTCGCTGGCTCAGCTCGAGCAGGAGACGCGCGTCCTCGAGTCGCCGCAGCACCCGACGATCAAGCTCCCGCCGCGCGCGCCCGACGCGAACCTCCAGGCGATCGACCAGCTGATGGAGCGCGAGCCCGAGCGCGTCGCCGCCCAGGTCAAGCAGTGGATGTCCGAGGACTGATCTGAGTGAGCACCGAGCTGGCCACACGCCCCAAGGAGGGTGCCGAGAGCGCCGCGAAGGGTCTTCGCGGCATCGAGAAGGCCGCCATCCTGCTCGTCGCCATCGGCGAGGAGCGGGCCGGCGAGATCTTCCGCTACCTCAGCGACACCGAGGTCGAGGCGCTGTCGCTGGAGATCGCCAAGTCGCGCAAGGTCGACAACAACATCGCCCGCGACGTGCTCGGCGAGGCCGTCGAGATCGTCCTCGCCGAGGACTACATCGCCGAGGGCGGCGTCGACTACGCGCGCTCGATCCTCGAGCGCTCGCTCGGCGCCAACCGGGCCGAGGAGGTCATCGGCCGGCTGGCGGCGACGATCGAGCGCCGCCCGTTCGAGTTTCTCCGCCGCACGCCGGCCGAGCAGATCGCGGTGTTCCTGCGCAACGAGTCGCCGCAGACGATCGCGCTCGTGGTCGCCAACCTGCACACCACGCTCGCCGCCCAGACGCTCTCGATGCTCGAGCCGGAGGATCAGGCCGAGGTCGCCCGCCGGATCGCGAAGATGGCCGAGACGCGGCCCGAGGTGGTCGCCCAGGTGGAGACCGTGATGCGGCAGAAGCTGTCGAACATCGTCGCGCAGGAGTACGCGGCCGCCGGCGGCGTCAAGTCGCTCGCCGACATCCTCAACCACTCCGACCGCACGACCGAGCGCAACGTGCTCGACGAGCTCGCCAAGAACGAGTCCGAGCTCGCCGAGGAGGTCCGGCTGCTGCTGTTCACGTTCGAGGACGTCGTCAAGCTCGACGACCGCTCGATCCAGATGGTCCTCAAGGAGGTCGACCAGAAGGACCTCGCGATCGCCCTCCGCGGCGTCAGCGAGGACGTCCGGGCGCGGATCTTCTCGAACATGTCCGAGCGCGGCGCCGAGCTCCTCAGGGAGGAGATCGACTTCCAGCCGCCGCAGCGCAAGCGCGTCATCGAAGAGGCGCAGGGCCGCATCGTCGGGGTCGTGCGCCGCCTCGAGGAGGCCGGTGCCGTGGTGATCTCGCGCGGTGGCGGCGGCGGCGACGACGAGCTGATGTGATGACGTCGACCGAGTTCTCCTTCGAGGCGCTCGAGGCGCCGGCCCCGGTCATCGCCGCTCCGGCGCCCGGCGAGCCCGGCGGGCCCGATGCGGTCATGGCCGCGCTCGCCGCCGCCGAGGCCGAGGCCGACGCGCTGCGCGCCGCGGCCCGCGCCGAGGGTCTGCGCGAGGGCCGCGAGGAGGCGCTCGCCGCGCTCGCCCCGGCGCTCGAGGCCCTCCACCAGGCGGCCGAGGGCATCCAGGCGTCGCAGTTCGCGCGCGCTGAGCGCCTGGAGGCGCATGCCGTCGACCTGGCGCTGTTCCTGGCCGAGAAGGTGATCGGCGGCGCGCTGGCCGTGCAGCCCGAGCTCGTGGTGGAGGCCGTCCGCGGCGCCGTCCGCGGCATCGTCGAGCGCGAGCGCGTGACCGTGCTCGTGCATCCCGACGACCTCGAGCTGGTGCGCGACGCGATGGACGGCCTGAAGGCCACGCTCGGGGGGATCGAGCACTGCGAGGTCCAGGCCGAGCGCCGCGTGTCGCGCGGCGGCGCGGTCGTCCGCACGCCCGACGGCGACGTCGACGCGCGGGTCGAGACCAAGCTCGTGCGCGCCCGCGAGGTGGTCGAGGCCGCGCTCGGGAACGCCTCGTCGTGAGCGGCGCACTCGACCGCGCGACCGCGGCCCTGCGCGATGCCGACCTGCATCGCCGCCACGGCCGCGTCATCGACCTGATCGGCCTGATCGTCGAGGCCACCGGCCTCGAGGCCGAGGTCGGCGAGGTCTGCACGATCGACACCGGCCGCGGCCGGGCGGCCGTGCCCGCCGAGGTGGTCGGCTTCCGCGCCGGCCGCACGCTGCTGATGGCGCTCGGCGAGGCGACCGGGATCGGCCCGGGCGCGCGCGTGAGCGCGAGCGGCCGCCAGTTGCGCGTCGACGTGTCCGACGACCTGCTCGGCCGCACGCTCGACGGGCTCGGCCGTCCGCTCGACGGGCTCGGTCCGGCGGGCGGGCTCGGCGCGGCGTCGCGGCCCGTCGAGCAGTCGCCGCCCGATCCGCTCACCCGGCCGCGGATCCAGGAGCGCGTGTCGCTCGGGGTCCGGGCGCTCGACGCCCTCGTGCCGTGCGGCCGCGGCCAGTGCCTCGGCATCTTCGCGGGGTCCGGCGTCGGCAAGTCGTCGCTGCTGGGCATGATCGCCCGCTCCACGTCGGCCGACGTCACCGTGATCTGCCTGGTCGGCGAGCGCGGTCGCGAGGGGCGCGAGTTCATCGAGCGCGACCTCGGGCCTGAGGGCATGGCCCGCTCGGTCGTGGTCGTCGCCACGTCCGACCAGCCGGCTCTCGTCCGCATCAAGGCGGCGTTCACGGCGACGACGATCGCCGAGCACTTCCGCGACCAGGGTCGCGACGTGATGCTGATGATGGACTCGGTCACGCGCTTCGCGATGGCGCAGCGCGAGGTCGGTCTGGCGATCGGCGAGCCGCCCGCCACGCGCGGCTACACGCCGAGCGTGTTCGCGCTGCTGCCGAAGCTGCTCGAGCGGTCCGGCACGTCGCCGCGCGGCACGATCACGGGCCTGTACACGGTCCTCGTCGACGGCGACGACATGAACGAGCCGATCGCCGACGCCGTGCGGTCGATCCTGGACGGCCACGTGGTGCTGTCGCGCGACCTCGCGCACGCCGGTCACTACCCGGCGGTCGACGTGCTCGCGTCCGTCTCGCGTCTCGTCGGCGAGGTCGTGACCGACGACGTGCGCGGCGCAGGCGACGACGTGCGGCGCCTGATGGCCGCCTATCGCGACAACGCCGACCTGATCTCGATCGGCGCCTACGCGCGCGGCTCGGATCCGCTGATCGACGCGGCGATCGACGCCCGCGGCCCGATCGACGCGTTCCTGCGCCAGGGCGTGACCGAGCTGTCGACCGCGATCGAGGCCGACTCGGCGCTGACGAACCTCGCGCTCCTGGCCGCCGCGCCCGACCCGGGCGCCGCGGCGGCGGACCCA
>DASSUW010000448.1:0-4164 GCA_035706585.1 Solirubrobacteraceae bacterium
CCGCTGGACAGGCGCAAGCGACTCGGCGGCCACGACGGCCTGTTGCTCGCCGTCTCGCACGACGCGGCGCGCGGCCACCCGGAAGTCCTGGGCGGGACTGCCGAGCGCGACGGTGCGCACGGTGGTCCCGGCGCGGGCCGCGGCCGCGCCGGAGACCATCGGCACCTGCGCCACCGGATCGCCGTAGGCGACCACGACCTCGCCGCCGGCGTCGAGCACCTGCGCCGCCACGCGCTCGCCTCCCAGGACCGTCTGGGCGGAATCGCGCAGCTCGCGCGGGCCCTCCTTCCGGTAGTCGTGGGCGATCTGCGCCACCGCCGGCCGCAGCCCGCGGTCGAGCCCGTCGGTCAGGTCGGCGCGCAGCCGCAGCACGAGGAACGCGCCGACCGCCCCGACGACCAGCGCCAACAGCGCGACGTACCACGCGGTCATCCGGGCGCGGATCGGCAGGCTCACGGGTCCAGTGCGAAGCCCACGCCGCGGACCGTACGGATCAGGGGCCGCCCGAACGGCTGCTCGAGCTTGCGGCGCAGGTATCCGACGTACACGTCCACGACGTTCGTGGAGCCCTCGTAGTTCTCGTCCCACACGTGCTCGAGCAGCCGCGTGCGGCTGATCACCTCGCCGGGATGGCGGGCGAGGAACTCGAGCACGGCGAACTCCCGGGCCGTCAGCTTCACCGGCGTGCCGGCCCGGCTCACCGCATGGCCGGCCGGGTCGACGACCAGGTCGCCGAGTTCGAGCCTGGCCGGGCGCTCGCGCGGGGCGCGGCGCAGCAGGGCGCGCAGCCGCGCCAGCAGCTCGCCGAAGTCGAACGGCTTGGCGAGGTAGTCGTCGGCGCCGGCGTCGAGCCCGCCGATCCGATCCTCGGCCGCGCCGCGAGCGGTGAGTATGAGCACCGGCGCCCAGCAGCCGCGCTCGCGCAGGACGCGGCAGACGTCGAGCCCGTCGCGCGCGGGCAGCATGATGTCGAGCACGACCGCGTCGTACTCGAACACCGCGGCCTGCACGAGGGCGGCGTCGCCGTCACCGGCCACGTCGACGGCATAGCCTTCGTGTCGCAGGCCCCGGCCGATCGCCCGGGCCAGCTTCGCGTCGTCCTCGACGAGCAGCAGCCGCATGGTCCTGGGCGATCTTGACAGCCGGAGCCCGCGGCTAGTCGGACCCCCCGCTGTCGTCGTGGTCGGTGGCGACGACCTGGCCGGTCGACGCATCGACCTTGACATCGGCGCGCCCGACATCGACGTTGAACACCAGCCGGCCGTCGCGATGCTCGAGGTCGACCTCGTTCAGCGGGCCGGACGCCGCCGTCTGTGCCGCGGCGATCGCCTCCTGCTCGGTGATCCTCGCCTGAGACAGCAGCTGCGCGCCGTCGTCGAGCCGCGACGTCGGCGCGGCCGCCGGCGAGCTCGATCGGGCTGTCGTGGGGGCGCCGGCCGGGGCAGCGGTGGCGGCATCGTCGCCGCCGCCGGTGGCGGCCAGGGCGATGCCCGAGGTGACGGCGACGGCTGCCGCCGTCGATGCGGCCGTGGCGATCTTCTTGTGCATGGGACCTCCTGGTTCTCGTGGACGGTTTCTCCGGCCGCATGGTGCGCGACCGGCTCTGAGAGGACACTGAGAAGCGAGCGCGCGGACTTCGAACGATCATTCGCATCAGGCTGCGGTTGCTCGAAGACGCGGGTTCGCCGGGCTTGCGTGCCGCGACTGAATCGGCACCGGGCTACCTGAGCCGCGTGTGGGTGAGCGACCAGGCGGCGAGGTACTCGTCGATAACGCCGACGACGTTCGCGGAGCGGATGTTCACCTGCCTGGGCCAGAGCCAGGGGATCGCAGGGGCGAGCGCGGTGATCCGGTCGTCGATCGCCGCCCAGGCGCGTGCGCGCTCGCGCGGGTCGGTGAGCAGCGCGGCCCGGCGCATCTGTGCGTTGAGCTCGGGGTCGTCGAGCTGCGACCAGTTGGCGTTGCCGCTCGCGAGGATGTTCTCGCCGTTGAACGTGGGATCGAGGAACGTCTGGGCGTCGGCGAAGTCCTTGATCCAGCCGGCGGTCGGGCAGATCGCCACGTGGGCGCTGGGCACGCTGCAGAACTTGCTGAACACCGCATCGCGGCTGACCCGCCGCAGGCGGACGTGGAACCCGAGCCGCTCGAACTGCTGCTGCGCGACTTCGGCCGCGGCTGCGCCGACCCCTTCGTTCTCGCCCACCATCAGGAACGTCTTCTGGCCGTCGTACCGGCCGGCCGCGAACCCGGCTCTGCGGAAGTAGCCGGCCGCGACATCCATGTCGCCGCGCGGTCGTGACATGAAGTCGAGGCCCTGCCCGTCCACGCCGCCGGCCTCCTCGAACCCCTGCATCCCGGGCGGCAGGAAGTGGGTCGGGATGTCGCCGCTCACCGCGCCTCCGAAGGTCAGCCGCATCGCGTCTCGGTCGAAGCCGGCCACCACGGCGCGGCGGACGTCGACGTTGTCGAACGGCGGGATCGTGGTGTTCATCACGATCCAGCGCGTGCCGCCGAGCGGGACGAGCCGCACCTGATCCTCGCGCTCGGCCAGCGCGCGCCGCAGGACCGCCGGCGGAGGCGGCTGATCGCCGTTGATCATGTCGTCGCCCTCGAGCACGCGGCGCGACATCAGCGTCGCGTCGTCGTTGCCCTCGCGGATCTCGATCTCGTCGAGGTAGGCCGGCCGGCTGTCGGTCTGCGCGTTCCAGTTGGGGTTGCGGACGAGCCGGATGCGCCGCGCCGGCTCGTATCCGACCGCGGTGCCCGCGTCGTTGTTCTCGACCATATACGGACCGGTCGCGACCTCGTGCGCGCCGTAGCTGGACGGGAGCTTGGCGTCGAGCGGCGCCGCATACTCACGCGGGACCGGCGCCGACAGCGGCAGGGCCAGTGCGCCGGCGAGGATCCCGCCGGCGCAGCGGCGCGAGCCCTTGCGAGGCTCGAGAGCGAACACGATCGTGTGCTCGTCCGGCGTCCTGATCCCCGCGATGCGCCGTCCCGGGTCGGCGCCCAGCTTCGCGCCGCGCAGGCCGCCGAAGTAGGCGCCGGCATAGCCGTTGTTGACCGAGCCGAAGAACCCGCGCTCGATCGCGTACTTGACGTCCGCCGACGTCACTTCCCGGTCCACCGGTGGCGAGAACCTGACGCCGCGCTTGAGGGCGACCGTGACCCGGCAGCCGTCGGCGGAGATCTCCGGCCCGGCCGCGGCGAGGTCCGGCTCGACGACGCTCGCGTCGTCGACCTTCGGCGTGAACAGCGTCTTCTGGGTGGCGCGGACGATCTGGAAGCCGACCTCGGAGTACGTGATGCCGGGGTCGATGTTGTCGGTGTCCGCGGCCCACAGGGCGACGAGCTTCCCTCCGCGCTTGCCCTCCACGGGCGCCCCGGCGCGCGTGTCCTGCGACGCCGCGTCGTCCCCGCCGCATCCGCCGGCTGCGTGCGCGAGCACGCCGGCCATGATCAGCACGGCGAAGCGGCCTGGCCGCCTCTCGGACGGGCCCGTGCTCATGTGGCTACTACACCGGCTCGACGCTGCCCGTGCAAGCGGCGGGCGCGACACCTGTTCGCGGGCTTCACCAATCGATAGCGTGCGCAGCGAGGAACGATGGAGTTCCGGATCCTTGGTCCGCTCGAGGTGCGTTCGGGCGATCGCGCGATCGCGATCGGCGGCGAGAAGCGCCGCGCGCTGCTGCTGATGCTGCTGCTGCACCCGAACCAGCCCGTCAGCGCCGAGCGGCTCGCGCAGGGCCTGTGGGGCGACGATGTCGCGGCGGACGCGGTCAAGACCGTGCGCGTGCACGTGTCGCGCATCCGCGCCGCGCTCCACGATCCCGACACGCTCGTCACCACGCCCACCGGTTACCGGCTGCGCGTGCGTCCGGGAGAGCTCGACGCCGACCGCTTCGAGAACCTGCTCGAGCGCGGGCGCCGCGCGCTGGCGGACGGCGCGCCGGCGGACGCGGCCGAGGTCCTGCGATCCGGGCTGGCGCTCTGGCGCGGGGACGCGCTCGCCGACGTGCGGTACGAGGCGTTCGCGCAGGCGGCGATCGGGCGCCTCGACGAGCTGCGCTGGGACGCGATCGAGGCGTGCAACGACGCCGAACTGGAGCTCGGCCGTGCCGACGCGGTACTCGCCGCCCTGGAGCGCGGCGCGGACGCGGCGCC
>DASSUW010000449.1:0-3469 GCA_035706585.1 Solirubrobacteraceae bacterium
CATGCAGATCTCGGTCGCGCCGAAGGCGACGGCGTCCTTGAGGCGGCGGACGAAGTCGGCGCGCGAGTGCTCGTAGGCGTCGGGCGAGCGCTTGCCGACGCCGAACCCGCAGAACGCGCAGTCGACGGTGCAGACGTTGGAGACGTTGATGTTGCGGTTCACGACGAAGGTCACGAGCTCGCCCGCGAGCTCGGCGCGCAGCTCGTCGGCGGCCTGGCGCATGTCCTCGATCACCTCGGGGCGGCTCTCGGCGAACAGCGCGGCGAGCTCGTCGGCGCGCAGCGGCCGCCCGGCACGGGCGCGCTCGATCGTGCCCGGCGCGGTCGCCGCCGCGCCGCGACGCGGGATGAACGCGCGGTAGCGGTCGCGGATCACGTCGAGCACGCGTGGCGCGAGCCACTCGGGGTCGATGAAGCGCGGGTCCACGCACAGCCGCTCGGCGAGCGCGACACCGTCCTGCGCCAGCCGCTTGCGCACCTGCACCGGCGACGGGAACGGGTGCTCGGGCGAGATGTGGTCGCCGTTGGCCGACAGCCCGCCGAGGTCGGTCGCGCCGGCGGCGACGAGCTCCGGCCACCAGTCGGCGAGGTTCGGCGGCACCTGGATGCCGACGTCGGGCATCAGCCGCCGGGTCTCGGCGATCAGCCGCTTCATGTCGTCGACGCTCACCGGCGTCGCCCACTTCGGCGCGCCGTGCTCGGGCGCCGCGTCGAGGCCGGTGCGCCAGAACTCCTCCGCCGCCTCGGTGGCGATCTCGGCCGGCTCCTCGCCGTAGTAGCGGCGGTGCGGCACGAAGTTCTGGAGGATGACCTCCTGCAGGTGATCGAACCCGGCGAGCGCCTCCAGCGACGCCATCCGGTCGTCCTCGGACTCGCCGATGCCGACGAGGATGCCGCTCGTGAACGGGATCCGCAGCTCCTGCGCGGCCGCGAGCGTGGCCAGCCGGTGCTCGGGATGCTTGGTCGGCGAGCCCTGATGGGCGACGAGGTCCGGGTTGACCGACTCGAGCATCAGCCCTTGTGACGCCGTGACCTCGCGCAGGTTGGCGAGATCCGCCCGGCCGAGGACACCGAGGTTGGTGTGCGGGAGCAGCCCGCGCTCGAGCGCGCGCTCGCACGCCCACACCACGTAGGCGGTGAAGTCGGTGAATCCGAGCTCGGCGAGCTTGGCGCGCACGCCGGGGTGGTGGTCGGGCGCCTCGCCGGTGAGGACGAGCAGCTCCTTGATCTGGCGCCGTGCCGCGCGATCGATCAGCCGCTCGACCTCGTCGGGCTCGTGAAGGTGCGTCTGGTGGGTCGCGAACGCGCAGTACTTGCAGTGACAGCGGCACGTGCGCGAGAGCGACAGCGTCAGGTTGCGCGAGAACGTGACCCTGCGGCGCATGCAGCGCTGACAATACCCACGGCCGCCATCATGTCGGGCCGTGGCACGGCTCGGGCTCCTCATCTGTGTCGCATTCCTGGCACTCGCGGGCTGCGGCGGAGCCTCCGGCGGCACCGATCGCCCCAACGAGGAGGCGTCGCTGCTGCTGGACTTCACGCCCAACGCCGTCCACGCCGGCATCTACCTCGCGACCGAGCGCGACTACGACGATGCCGAGGGGGTCCAGCTCGAGGTGCGCGCGCCGGGCGCGTCGACCGACGCGCTGCGGCTGCTGCAGGCCGGCAAGGTCGACATGGCGATCCTCGACATCCACGACCTGGCGCTGGCGCGCGAGCGCGGGATCGACATCGTCGGCGTGATGGCGCTCGTCCAGCGCCCGCTCGCGGCGGTGCTCGCACAGCCGGAGATCGCCCGGCCGCGCGACCTCGAGGGCAAGCGCGCCGGCGTAAGCGGCCTGCCGTCGGACGTGGCCGTGCTGCGCTCGGTGATCGAGGGCGACGGCGGTGACCCGGACGCTGTCAGGACGACGACGATCGGCTTCCAGGCCGTCAAGGCGCTGCTGGCGAACCGCGTCGCGGCGGCGACGGCGTTCTGGAACGTCGAGGGCGTGGCGCTCAAGACACAGCGCCCCCAGACGCGCGAGTTCCGCGTCGACGACTACGGCGCGCCGCCGTATCCGGAGCTGGTCCTGTGCGTCACGCGCACGACGCTCGACGAGCAGCGGCCGGTGCTGGAGGCGACGGTCCGGGCGCTGCGGCGCGGCTACACGGAGACGCAGAACGATCCCGAGAGCGCGCTCAGCGCGCTCGGCGACGCGAACCCGGACCTCGACCGCGACGCGGCCTCAGCCCAGCTCGACGCGGTCGCGCCCGCGTTCACCGCCGGCGCCGACTACTACGGCCAGCTGCGCGAGGACGTCCTCGAGAAGTGGGCGGCGTGGGACCTGCAGTTCGGCATCGTGAAGGAGCGCATCGACGTCGGCAGCGCCTTCGATCGCGGCCTCGCGGCGCCGTAGCGGCGGCCGCTGAGGACCATCCAGACGACCAGCCACGCGAGCCACCACATCGCGGTGGCGGCGATCACGACGAGCGCGACGACCACCACGGCGAGCGCGAACGCGACGCGCACGGCAATCGTGAACGCGAGCGGCGCGAAGCCGCGCCGGCGGCGGCGGTCCCACGCGGCGGGCTGCGCCGGCAGGTCGGCGACGAGGCGCCGCAGCTCGCCGTAGGTGCGTGCGCGCAGCGCGAGGTGCAGCCGCTCCTCCAGCTCGTCCGGCTCGAGCCGACCCTCGACCGCGGCCTCGTGAAGCCGGGCGGTGACCGCCTCGCGATCGGAGTCCGACGCCCTGAGGGTTGAGGTCCGAGCCATGTGCCTGGATCAAAGGTAACGGGTCGTCAAGCGCGGCGCTCGATCTCGAGCTCGATGCCGTCGAGCAGCCGCTGGAGGCCGCGCTCGAAGCGGTCCTCCTGCGACGCGAGGTGCATGACGCGCTCGACCCCCTTGCGCGGGTCGTCGCCGATCAGCGCCGCGAGGTGCGGGAACTCGCCGGTGTCCAGCTGCGTCTGCAGGTACGCGACCATCGACTCGAGGTGCCGCCGGTCGGCCTCCTGCTCGCGGTTCCGGACCGCGTAGCCGAAGACGTAGTCGTCGACAAGCCCGGTGATCTCGAGCTGCTCCTCGACCGGCAGCCCGGTGCGGGAGGCGACCGCGAGCGACTGCTCGACGTGGCGCAGCACGCTCGGGCCCGACTGGCCGGGCTCCTCGTCCATGTGGTCGCCGATCCAGGGGTGCTGCGCGAAGACGCGCACCGTGCGGCGCGCGATCTCGGCCAGGCCCTCGCGCCATCCGTCCGGCAGCTCGTCCGCGGGGATGACGATCTCGCGCATGATCGCCTCGGACATCAGCGCGTACAGCTCGCGCTTGTTCCGGACGGCGGTGCCCTCCGACGCGCCGTGGCCGCTGGTGCATCCGGTGCTCGCAGCGGTGCTGTGGTCGCTGCTGATCCTGGCGATCGCGGTCCCGCTGACGATCTCGCGGTTCAAGGCGCGCACGACCGAGTAGGCGCGAGTCATCCTGAGCGTGT
>DASSUW010000450.1:0-20258 GCA_035706585.1 Solirubrobacteraceae bacterium
CCGACCGCATCGGCCGGGCGGTCATCGCGGCGAGCGAGCGGTCGGCGCCGGCGGCGGCCGCACGGCGCCGGACCGGCAGACGGGCGATGACCGTGGTGCCGGCGCCCGGGGCCGCCTCGATCTCGAGGTTGCCGCCGAGGAGCTCCACCCGTTCGCGCATGCCGACGAGCCCGAAGCCCGCCGGCGCCGCGGACGGGTCGAACCCCTGACCGTCGTCGCGCACGCGCACGGTGGCACGGCCGTCGGCCTCGGACACCTCGACGACGAGCGCGTCGGCGGCCGCGTGCTTGACGCCGTTGGTCATCGCCTCCTGGGCGATGCGATACAGCGCGGTCTCGAGCTCGTCGTCGTGCCGGGTGTCGGCGCGGCCGGCCTCCCAGTCCAGATCGACCCTGAGCTCGACGTCGATGCCGCGGGCGCGGATGCGATCCGCCAGCGCCTCGATCGCGGCTCCGAGGCCGAGCTCGTCCAGCGCGGCCGGCCGCACGTCGGAGATGATCCCGCGCACGTTCGCGATCTCGGTGTCCAGCTCGGCCACCGCGTCGTCGAGCGCGGCGCGCCACACCTCGGGATCGGCCGCCCGTCGCGCGGCCGAGAGCGCGAGCCGGAGCGCCCCCAGGCCTTGCAGCGTCTCGTCGTGGAGCTCGCGGGCCCAGCGCCGGCGCTCGTCCTCGGTTGCCGCTTCGCGCGCGAGCAGGCGATCGCTGCCCACTGACCTGGCCGTGACGACGGCACTCGCCGCGCTCGTGGCGAACGAGGTGAGCAGACGCTCGTCCTCGGCGCTGAAGTCGCCGGCGTCCGGCGCGTTCAGGGCGACGAGGACGCCCGGCGTCTCGGACCGGAACACCAGCGGCACGAACAGGCCCGCGCCCGCGGTGAGGCCGAACCGCCCGATGCCGGCGTTCTCGAAGCGCGAGCGGTTGAGCTCGTCGGTGAGCCGCTGGGGTCGGCGCGTCTCCAGCACGGTCCCCGCCACGGTCGCCGCGATCTCGAAGTCGCGGCCGACGATCTCCCGGTCGACCGCGCCGGCGGCCGCGGCGACCCGGATCCGATCGCCGGTCACGAGCTCGATCAGCAGCGCGCTGGCGCCGACGAGTGCGCGGCCGCGCTTGGCGATCAGCTCGAGCACGACGTCGAGGTCGGTCTCGCCGGCCAGGGCGCGCGAGATCTCGGTCGTCGCCCGCATCGCGGCGAGCGTGCGCTCGAGCTCGTCGCGGCGTCCGCTCAGCTCCCCGATCCGGCGCGCGTTGTCGATCGCGATCCCGGCGTAGCGAGCGAGCATGACGACGGCCTGCTCGTCGTCGTCGGTGAAGTCGTCGTCGTCCTTCTCGGTCAGGTAGAGATTGCCCCAGGCCTCGCCGCCGACGAGGATCGGCACGCCCAGGAACGAGCGCATCGGCGGATGGCCGACCGGGAACCCGTACGAGCGCGCGTGGGCGCCGACGTCGTGCAGCCGCAGCGGTTCCGGGTGGCGGATCAGCTCGCCGAGCACGCCGTGGCCGCTCGGCGGGTCGCCGATCAGTTCACGCGCCTCGCCGTCGATGCCGGTGGTCAGGAACCGCTCGAGCCGCTCGCGGCGCCCGTCCAGGACGCCGAGTGCGGCGTAGCGGGCGCCGGTGAGCTCGCGCGCAGCACTGATCACTCGCTGCAACACCAGCTCCAGCTCGGACTCCTCGAGGACGCTATTGCCGAGCGCGATCAGCGTGCGAAGCGCTTGGTCTTGCATATGACCGTAGTCGACTCTACATGCGTGCTCACCACGGGTCGAAGTCCGCGAGAGCTACGGATGGCAGTACGCACGGCCGGGCGTAGCTTCAAAGCATGACGCAGACTGCCCACTCCGATCCCGGCAGCTACGTGCTTCCCGCGTTCGAGCGCGCCACGGTGGCGGACGTCATGCGTCCCGGCGTCATGAGCTGTGCGCCCGACGCTCCGCTGCTGACGGTCGCCCAGACGATGGCGACACATCACGTGCACGCCGTCGTCGTCGCCGGAGTCACGAAGGACGACGCCGGCGGCGACCACCTCATCTGGGGTCTGGTATCTGACATGGACATCGTCCGCGCCGCCGGGTCGGGCATCGAGGGCCACATGGCGGCGGATGCCGCCCGGACCGAGCTCGTCAGCGTCGACCCGTCGACGCCGCTCGCGGATGCCGCCCGGCTGATGGACGAGCATCACGGCTCGCATCTGATCGTGACCAGCGAGGGCCATCCCGTCGGCGTGCTGTCGAGCCTCGACATCGCCGGCGTGCTGGCGTGGGGACGGGCATGAGCACGATCGTCGTCGGCGTCGATGGATCCGCCGGCGCGCGCGCAGCGCTCGACTTCGCGCTGGACGAGGCGCGGCTCCGCGCTACCGATGTGCGCGTCGTCGCCGCCTGGCAGCTGCCGGCGGTCGCGTATGCGGGTGGCTACGGCCTCGGCGACGTGCAGCTCTTGAGCGAGCTCGAGCAGGACGCCGGCGACCACGCGGCGCGTGCGCTCGAGGACGCCGACGCCGGCGGCGTCGAAGTCAGCACGGTCGTCCGCGAGGGCACGCCGGCGCAGGTCCTTCTCGAGGAGGCCGACGGCGCCGACCTGCTCGTCGTCGGGACGCGCGGACTCGGCGGCTTCCGCGGCCTCCTGCTGGGCTCGGTGAGCCAGCAGTGCGCGCATCACGCGCCCTGCCCGCTGGTGATCGTGCCGCCGCCGCGCGACCTATAGCCGGAGGCCGGGCGGCATGGCCGTCGAGCTCGGGCCCGACCTCGACCGCCGGGACGTCGACCCGGAGGAGGCGATCGATCTCCTCCTGCGGCACCTCGGCACGCGCAGCGGCGGGCTGTCCCAGCGCGAGGCCGCCCGGCGGCTCGAACAGCACGGACCCAACGAGATCCGGCGCCGCGAGGGTCCCGGGCACCTGCGCGCGCTCGCGCGGCAGTTCACGCATCCGCTCGCGCTGCTGCTGTGGGTGGCCGCGGCGCTCGCGTTCGTGACGGCGCTGACCCCGCTGGCGGTCGCGATCGTCGCGGTGATCGTCCTGAACGCCGGCTTCGCGTTCCTCCAGGAGCTGCAGGCGGAGCGGGCGACGGAGGCGTTGCGCGAGTTCCTGCCGGCCCAGGCCAAGGTGCGGCGCGACGGCGCCGAGCGCGGCATCGACGCGCGCGCCCTGGTGCCCGGGGACGTGATCCTGCTCGCCGAGGGCGACCGGCTGTCGGCCGACGCGCGGCTCGTCGACGGCGCGCTCGAGGTCGACATGTCGCCGCTCACGGGTGAGTCGCAGCCGGTCGCCCGCAGCGCCGTCCGGGCGCGCCGTGCGCCGTCCCCGCTGGAATCGGACGACCTCGTGTTCGCGGGCACCCTGTGCACGGCGGGCGAGGCGATGGGGGTCGTCTACGCGACCGGGATGGCGACGCAGCTCGGCCGCATCGCCGCGCTGTCGCAGCGCGTGAAGGCGGAGGTGAGCCCGCTCCAGGTGCAGGTCAACCGCGCCGCGTGGCTGATCGCCGCGGTCGCCCTCGGCGCGGGCGTCGCGTTCCTGGCCGTCGGCACCACGATCGCCGGCCTGCCGCTCGACGACTCGGTGACGTTCGCGATCGGGCTGCTGGTCGCCAACGTGCCCGAGGGGCTGCTGCCGACCATCACGCTGGCGCTCGCGGTCGGCGTGCGCCGGATGGCCCGCCGGCGCGCGCTCGTCAAGCGGCTGACAGCGGTGGAGACGCTCGGATCGACCGACGTCATCTGCACCGACAAGACCGGCACCTTGACCGAGGGGCGGATGGCCGTCCGCGCGTTCTGGGCGGCCGGAGAAGAGCTGCGTCCGGTGCCGGAACGGCGCGCGGCAGCGGCAGCGGAGCCGTTCTCGGCGCTGCTGCGGACGGCCGTGCGCTGCAACAACGCCACCGCGCGCCGCGGCGACGGCGGCTGGGAGCGCGGCGGCGACCCGAGCGAGAGCGCGCTGCTCGTCGGAGCGGCAGCGCTCGGCGTGGACATCGACGCGCTGCTCGGAGGCCGGGACGCCGTCCGCCAGCGCGTGTTCCACTTCGACCCGCGGCGCAAGCGGATGACCACGGTCGACCATGAGGACGACGGCGGGCGGTGGCTGCACTCCAAGGGCGCCCCGCTGGAGCTGCTCGAACGCTGCACGCTCGTCCGGACGGCCGCGGGCGACCGGCCGCTGGACGCCGGCGCCCGCACGAGGATCGCGGCCGCGTTCGAGGCCTACGCGGGCAGCGGGCTGCGCGTCCTCGGCTTCGCCGAGCGGCGCGTCGAGGGCGACGATCCGGCGGAGCGCGACCGGGCCGAGGAGGGGCTCACGTTCGTCGGCCTTGCCGCGCTCGAGGACCCGCCGCGTCCGGATGTCGCCGAGGCCGTCCGGGCATGCCGCCGGGCCAGCATCCGCATCATCGTCATCACGGGCGACCACGGCCTCACCGCCACCGCGGTCGCGCACCAGGTCGGGATCACCGGCGAGCATCCCCGCGTCGTGTATGGCGCGGACCTCGACGCGATGGACGAGGCCGCCCTCGAGCGCCTGCTGGACGACGAGCAGGAGCTGATCTTCGCCCGCTCGTCGCCGGAGACGAAGCTGCGGGTCGTCGACGCGCTGCGTGCCGCCGGGCACATCGTCGCGATGACCGGCGACGGCGTGAACGACGCGCCGGCGCTGCGACGCGCCGACATCGGCGTGGCGATGGGCGCCGGCGGCACCGAGGTCGCCCGCGAGGCGGCCACGATGGTGCTCACCGACGACAGCTTCGCGTCGATCGTCGCCGCCGTGAGCGAGGGGCGCGTCGTCTACGACAACATCCGCAAGTTCGTCACCTACATCTTCGCCCACGCCACCCCGGAGGTCGTGCCGTTCCTGATCTACGCGTTGTCCGGCGGCGCGGTGCCGCTGCCGATCACGGTGATGCAGATCCTGGCGATCGACCTCGGCACCGAGACGCTGCCCGCGCTGGCGCTCGGGCGCGAACCGCCGGAGCCGGGGATCATGGATCGCCCGCCGCGCCCGCGCGACCGCGGCATCCTCGACCGTCCGATGCTTGCGCGCGCGTGGCTGTGGCTCGGCCTGCTGGAGGCCGCGCTGGTCACCAGCGGCTTCTTCTGGGTGCTCCACCGCGCGGGCTGGACGCCGGGCGACGCCACCGGCAGCGGCGCGCCGCTCCACGACGCCTACCTCACCGCGACGACGATGACGTTCGCCGGCATCACGTTCTGCCAGATCGGCACCGCGTTCGCGTCGCGCACGACGCACGCCTCGCTGCGCGCGATCGGCGTCTTCTCGAACCGGCTGCTGCTCTGGGGCATCGCGTTCGAGCTTGCGTTCGCCGCCGCCGTCGTCTATCTCCCACCGCTGCAGGACATCTTCGGCACGGCGCCCCTGGGGGTCCCGGAGCTCGCCGTGCTGTCGGTGTTCCCGGTCATCGTGTGGGGCTCGGACGAGCTGCGCCGCCGGTGGCGCCGCCGCCCGGTCAGCTCTCCTTGACGGCCGCGTAGAGCACCCGCTCGGCCACCTCGACGGCGGCCTCGCCCATGCGCGAGCAGCGCCGGTACAGCTCGCGGCGCGCCATCACCTCGCGCAGGTCGTCGACTTCGAGCAGCTCGGCCATCGCCGCGCGGTAGACCCGCTCGAGCCGCCTGCCCTGCTTGATCGCGGAGTTGGCGGCATCGGTCGCGTCGCCGGCGCGCGGCTCGAGCGCGGCGACCGCGGCGTCGAGGCCGCGCGTGAACGCGGCCATCAGCGCCGCCATCTCGGCCAGCGCCGTGTCGGGCGGGCAGGCCATCACCTCCGACTCGCGCACCAGGTCCTTCGCCTGGTTGATGATCCGGTCGATCCCGCGCGAGAGCGGGAACAGGTCCTCGGGCTCGAGCGGCGTGACGAACGCGTCGGTGAGCGTCCGGTGGAGCTCGCGCCGAGCCGTGTCGGCCCGGTGCTCGTGCTCGCGCACGGCCCCGGCGGCCGCATCGTCGCCGCCGGCCCAGGCGGCGAACGCGTCCATGCCGGCGATCGTGACCGCCAGCTGGTGGCGCAGCATGCCGATCACATCTGGCGACTCGGGCAGGAACCAGCGGCGACGGTGCATCACAACCCCCTCCAGACGCTGACGGCCACGGCGGCGAGCCCGGCCGTGACCGGCATGGTGACGATCCACCCGAGCGCGATGTGCCGCACGACGGCCCAGTTGACGTGTCGCCAGCGCCGGCGCCCGCCGCCCACGCCGAGCACGGACGATGCCACGACCTGCGTCGTCGACACGGGGGCGCCGACCAGCGACGCGCTCAGGATCACGCCGGCCGACGCCGCCTGCGTGGCCATTCCGTCGACGGGCGTGATGCGGTAGATCCGGCGCCCGACCGTCTTGACGATGCTCCAGCCGCCGAGCGCGGTTCCCGCGGTCAGCGCGACGGCGCAGGCGACGACCGCCCAGGTCGGGGAGGCGAGGCTGTCGAGGCGGCCGTCGGCGACGAGCACGGCCGCGATGACGCCGACGGACTTCTGCGCGTCGTTGGCGCCGTGGCTGAACGCGAGCGCGGCCGAAAGCCCCCACTCGGCGCCGGCCACCGGTCCCCGCACCCGCCGCGTCGCTCGCCGCGCCGCTCGGCGCAGGCCGCGGATCGCGGCGAACGCGGCGGTCGCGCCGAGCACCGGCGCGGCGGCGAGCGCGACGAGCGTCCCGAGCACGCCGACGGGATGCCCGCCCTCGATCCCGCCCCACTGGATGGCGTCGATCCCGCCGGCGGCCAACGCCGCGCCGACGAGCCCGCCGACCAGGGCATGACCGGAGCTCGACGGCAGCCCGAGCGCCCACGTCGCGAGGTTCCAGGCCACCGCCGCGAGCAGGCCGGCGCCGATCACCTCGACGCCCACGGACCCGCCGACCGTGACGATGCCGCCGATCGTGTCCGCCACCGCGCCGCCGACCACGAGCGGGCCGAGCACGTTGAAGCCGGCCGCCAGCACGACGGCCTGCAGCGGCCGCGCGGCGCGGGTCGCCACCAGCGCCGCGATCGCGTTGGACGCGTCGTGGATGCCGTTCGTGAAGGCGAACAGCACGGCGAGGCCGACCGCGACGGCCATCCGCTACGCACCGAGAGAGGACGTGGCGCGCGGGACGATGACGACCGGGCACTCGGCGTACCGCAGTAGCCGCTCGGTGACCGAGCCGACCGTGGCGGCGCGCAGCGCGCCGCGGCCACGCGATCCGCAGACGAGCAGGTCGACCTCGCGTGAGAGCTCGATCAGCTCCCCGGCGGGACTGCCGATCCGCGCCTCGGCGCGGCACGGCACGTCCCCGGCCAGCCGGGCGAGCTCGCGCTCCAGCCCGTCCTGGACGGTCTTGCGCTCCGCGTCGAGGTACGGCGTCTGGTCGCGCCCGTCGTCGATCGCGAACGGCGCCAGGGGCAGCGCGACGCCGAGGACGACCAGCGACCCGCCGGCGCGGGCCGCCAGCTCGTGCGCGACGTCGAGCGCGCACGCCGCCTCGGGCGTTGGCTCCAAGCCCACGCCGACGCGCCGCAGTTCGGTAGGTGCCGCTCCGGCGTAGCCGGCGGGCGCAACGGCGACCGGGCATGTCGCGCCGCCGATCAGGTGGCGGGCGGTGCCCCGCAGCGTGCGCAGCAGGTGGTGGTGGGTCGGGCCGAGGACGATCATCGCCGCGCGGTCGTGCGCGGCGCTCGTACCCAGCACCGCGGCGGGGTCGTGGCCGGGCACGGCGACCTGCTCCACCGGCGCGTTCAGGAGCGCGGCCAGCGCTGTCCCCAACGCGATCGCGTCGTCCGCGTACGGCTCGTCGCCGACGCCGACGATGACGGGGCCCGGCGGGGTGCTCATGGCTCGCACGCTACGGCCCGCGCCGGGCGGCGTCATCCGCACCCGCCACCGCACCGTCTCCGTAGCGGCTGCGGATCAGTCGGCGCGCGGCAGCGCCATCGCCGCGAGCGCACGCCGCCGTTCGGATCGCATCGTCCGCATGCCGCTCAGCTCGTGCGCGATCATGCGCCGCCAGTCGCCGCGCCAGTCGAACGCGAAGCCGACCTCCAGCCCGTAGCGGCGCCACGCCCTGAAGTGGTACGGCGCGCGGACATGCCACGCCGACGTCACGACGGTCACGCGCCGCGCGTCGCCGAGCGCGAGGACGAGCGGGAGCGAGCGCGTCGCGTTCTCGGCCGTGTCGCGGCCGGCGACCTCGAGCAGCGGCGGCACGTCGCCGAGACTCCAGGCGGCGCGCATCTGCTCCGCTTCCGAGAGCCCGCCGGTCGACGTGTACCCGGTCAGGACCGCGGCGAGCGTGGGCCGGCGGCGCGCGATCCACTCGGCCCGGTGCAGGCGTCCGAGCGACTCGTGCGAGATCCGGTGCTCGGCGCTGATGCTCGGCTCGCGATGCCCGAGCACGACGCACACGTGATGACCGCCGCGGTGCGCCGGCAGCGCGGCGGCCGCGTTGCGGTCGCAGATCACGGTCAGCCGGGGATGCGCCCGCAGCAGCGAGGCCGGGGAGGCCGCGCTCGGCGGATCGACCAGCATCGCCCGCAGCGCCGCCGCGCGCGTCGCGCCGACCGCCGTGACGAGCAGCTCGCGGGCCTGCAGCAGCGAGCCGAGCCCGACCGTGAGCGCGCGGTCGGGGACGCCGCCGACCTCGTCGGCGAGCTCGGCTCGGGTGTGGCCGATCAGGCCGACCGCGCGGGTCGGCTCGTCGAGCCGCGAGCCGGGTTCGTCGAACGCGACGTGCCCGTCGGCGCCGAGGCCCAGAACGGCGAGGTCCAGCGGCGCGGCGTCGAGCCGCCGCTGGTGCCGGGCGGCTTCCGCATCGAGGTCGGCGGCGCTGCCGTCCAGCCCGTGGAGCGCGCGCAGCTCGATGCCCCGGAGCTCGTGCGCGAGCCGCGCCGACCGGCTGCGCGGGTCGCTCGGTGCCAGGCCGACGTACTCGTCGAGCTGAAGGACCGTCGCGGCGCGGCTCATCAGCTCGCCGCGCCGCGCATGGGCGCGCAGCGCGGCGTACATGCCGACCGGCGTGCGCTCGCCGGAGAGCAGCAGGCGCAGGTCCGGCCGCGCGAGCAGCCGGTTCGCGATCACCTCCGCGGCCGTGGCGGCGACCCGCTCCTCGTCGGCGAGCACGAGCGGCGGCGGCATGGGGGGCACGCGGCGAACGCTAACCGCCGGCGCCCGACTGCGGGTCTCTCCGGAGCCGGTGCACGGCCATCCCCGGTTGGCAGCACCGGCTCGACGGCGGACACTCGATCCATGCCCGTCTCCGGCCGCTCGACGATGCCACTGCTCGTGGCCCGTGGCGTCACCAAGCGCTTCGGTGCCGTCGAAGCGCTGGTGGATGTCGACTTCGACGTCGACGCCGGGGAGGTGGTCGCGCTGGTGGGCGACAACGGCGCGGGGAAGTCGACGCTGATCAAGGCGATCGCCGGCGTCCAGCCGGCCGATGCCGGCGAGTACTGGCTCGCCGGCCGGCGGGTAAGGCTCCGCAGCCCCGCGGAGGCGTCGCGCGCCGGGATCGCGACCGTCTATCAGGACCTTGCCCTGTCCGACAACCTCGACGTCGTCGGCAACCTGTACCTCGGCTCCGAGGTCGTCTCGCGATGGCTGCGGACGCTCGACGAGACCGCGATGGAGCGGCGTACCGGCGAGCTGCTGGCATCACTGGCCGTGACGACGCTCGCGAGCCCGCGCGTGCGCGTCGGCTCGTTGTCGGGCGGCCAGCGGCAGGCGGTCGCCATCGCCCGTTCGCTCGTGACCCATCCGCGCGTGCTGATCCTCGACGAGCCGACGGCGGCGCTCGGCGTCGTGCAGACCGCCCAGGTCCTGGAGCTGATCGAGCACCTGCGCGAACAGGGCCTCGCGATCGTGGTCATCAGCCACAACCTCGACAACGTCTTCCACGTCGCGGACCGCATCTCGGTGCTGCGCCTCGGCCGCCACGCCGGCACCTACGACCGGCGCGCGACCGCGCGCGAGGAGATCGTGGCCGCGATCACCGGGGCGTCACCCGGACGGGCGGTGGCGGCATGACGCGCGTGCGCGCGATCGTGGCCGGAGGCGACGTCGCCGCGCTGGAGACGATGTTCGCGCTGCGCGCGCTCGCCGGTGACCGCGTCGACGTCACGCTGATCGCGGCGGACCGCGACTTCGAGTACCGACCCGTCGAGGTGCACGACCCGCTGGCCGCCCGCGGACGGGTCCGCGTGCCGCTCGCGCGGCTGGCCGGCGTCGCGGCGGCCGAGCTGCACTACGACCGCGTCGTCGCCGTGGACGCTGCGGCGCGTCGCGTCCACACCGCCGCCGGCCACGAGCTGCCGTATGACGCGCTGGTCGTCGCGGAGCGAGCGCTCACGCACGCGGTCCCCGTCGGAGCGCACCCGCTCGACGACGGCCATGCCTCTGCATGCAGCGCCGCGATCGGCGACCTGCTCGCCGGTCGCGCAGCGTCGCTCGCGTTCGTCGAGCCGGCGGCTCCGACCCACCCGTTCGAGCTCTTCGACCTCGCGATCGACACCGCGGTGAGGCTACGCACCGCGCGCGTCGACGCCACGCTCACGCTCGTCACCGCGGACGCGGCACCGCTCGCGATCCTCGGCCGCCGCGTCGCGGGGGCGCTGCGCGAGACGCTCGGCGCCCACGGCGTGCACGTCGTGACGGCGGCCCACGTGCGGGCCGTGGCCGCTGGCAGGCTCGCCCTGACGGCGCTCGCGGACGGCGTCGAGGCCGAACGGGTCATCGCGGTGCCGCGCCTCGCCGGACCGCGAATCGAGGGGCTTGCGTGCGACCGCGACGGCTTCCTGGCCGCCGACGTGCACGGGCGCGTGCCGCATGCGGGCGGCGTGTTCGCGGCCGGCGACTGCACGTCGTTCCCGGTCAAGCATCGTTCGATCGCCGCGCAGCAGGCACGCGTCGCGGCGACGGCGATCGCCGCAGGTGCGGGCACCCCCGTCACCCCGCAGCCGTTCGCGCCGGTGCTGCGCTGCATCCTGCCGTCACGGCTGCGGTGGTACGTGGACGCCCCGCTGACCGGCGGCCAGGGCGACGCGACGCGCATGTCGGCTCATCCGCTGTGGTCGCGGCATCTGCGCTTCGACGCTCCGTACCTCGCGCCGCAGCTGGAGCCCATCGCCGCCGCGCTGGCTAGCTGACGGTCAGGACGCCGAGCGCGGCGACGCTCGCGACCACGACGCCCGTCGTCACGGCGTAGGCGACGGCTGCCAGGCGACCGCTGCGGTGGTGCCCCATCAACTGCTCGTCGCGCGCCATGCGCGCGACGAGGACCAGCAGCGGCGGGAGGAGCACCGCGTTGAGCGCCTGGGTCAGGAAGAGAATCGGGACCAGCGGCGCGCCGGGGATCAGCACGACGGCCACCGCGATCACCACGATCGCGCCGTACGTGCAGTAGAACGTGCGCGCCTCGCGAAACGAGTCGTCGAGCCCGGCTTCGAACCCGAGCGCCTCGCCGACCGAGTAGGCGGTGGACAGCGGCAGGATCGAGGCGGCGAGCAGCGCCGCGCCGAGGAGACCGGCGCCGAATAACAGACTTGCGCCGCTCCCCGCGAGTGGCTCGAGGGCAACCGCCGCGTCGCCGGCGTCGTCGATCGACGTGCCCGTGGCGTGCAGTGTCGCGGCGCAGGCGACCACGACGAAGACGCCGATCACGCCGGTCATCACCGCTCCCGAGACGACGTCGATCCGCTCGTAGCGCAGGTCGGCGGGCGTGAGGCGCTTGTCGACGGCATAGGACTGGATGAAGCTCAGGCCCCACGGCGCCAGCGTGGTGCCGATCGTCGCCGTCACCAGCAGCAGCCCATCGCGGTCGAGCGGCAGACTCGGCACCACGAGGCCCTGCGCTGCGGCGCCCCAATCCGGTCTGGCGAGCAGCCCGGCCGCGATGTAGGTCGCGAACGCCGTCGCGAGCACGAGCAGCACGTGCTCGACGCGGTGAAAGCGGCCGCCGAGCACCAGCGCCGACACGAGGACCGCGGCCGCCGGCACGCTCACGTACCGGGTCACGCCCGCCAGCTCGAGCGCGGCCGCGACGCCCGCGAACTCGGCGCACGTGGTGCCGACGTTGGCGACGACGAGCGCCAGCAGTGCGGCGGCGGCCCGGCGCACCCCGTAGCGCTCGCGGATCAGGCCGGCGAGGCCCTGGCCGGTCACGACGCCGAGCCGGGCGCCGAGCTCGTGGAAGAGGATCAGGGCCACGGTCGACAGGGCCAGCACCCACAGCAGCTCGTAGCCGTGCTCGGCCCCCAGGATGGAATACGTCGTGATGCCCGCCGGATCGTCGTCGGACAGGCCGGCGAGCAGGCCGGGACCGGCGACGACCAGAAGCGCCGCGATGCCGCTACGACGGCGCACGGCGCCGCGCCCGCATCATCGAGTACCGCCGCCGGCGACGGCGGCGGGGCACACGGCGCGCGCGTGCGGCCGGCACGGCCGCGAGGATCTCGGCGCCGCGGTCCGGATGGAGGCGGGAGATGACCTCGGCGAGCTGTTCCGGCTGGAGGCCATGAACCGCTGCGGCGGGACTGGCGAGCTGCAGCTCGTGACCGCGGCCGGTCGCGCAGTGCAGCGCGTCCCAGGCGATCATCTCGCTCGGCAGCCGGGCCGCGACGCGTCGCAGCCCGAGCCGGCGCACCACCGGCGCGAGCCCGACGTCGACGGCGACGGCACGCAGCTCGGTCCCGCGCTGGTCGAGCACGATGTCGCCCACGCGCGCGAGCCGCCGGCCGGCGATGTCCACGACCTGCGCGTCGAGGAGATCGCGGGCCAGGTAGACGCCGCCGGCGATCGAGGTCGGCTCGGCCCGTCCGAGCACGACCTGGTCCGGCGCGACGCGCTCCACGCAGCGCCAGGGGACGACGGTCAGGCGGCGCCGGCGGCGGAACGCGAGCGCGACGACGCGGGGAAAGCGCGTCGCGTGGTCGACGGCGACGTCGGTCACGCGGCCGCACCGCCGGCCGTCGGCGGCGGTCACCGGCCGGCCGATGAGGTCGGTCAAGCGGGTCGTCGCGTCCACGCCGCTCAGCATCGCCCGGCCGGCCGCCGCCCGCCAGCGTGCGCGGTCCGGTTGCGGGCGCGTAGAAACCACGGAGCGCGTTCGGCACTGGCGGCGGATGGAGCACCGCCTTCGCGGTCGTAGCGTCGAGGTCATGGCCGACGTCCCCTGGCACGCCCTCGACGGCGATGAGGTGCTCAGGACCGTCGGCAGCGACCCGGACGGGCTGTCGCCCGGCGAGGCCGCGGCGCGGCTTACGCGCGAGGGCCCCAACCGCGTCGCGCCGACGCGCCCGGAGCCCGTCGCCGCGCTGCTCTGGCGGCAGCTCTCGAGCCCGTTGATCCTCGTGCTGCTCGCCGCCGGCGTCGTGGCGCTGGCGCTCGGCGAGATCGCCGACGGCGTCGTGGTGCTCGGTGTGGTGGTCGCCAACGCCGCGATCGGCTTCGTCCAGGAGTTCAAGGCCGGGCGGGCGATCGTCGCGCTCGCGGCGCTCGTGCCCGAGCGTGCGACTGTCGTGCGCGATGGTGCGCGCGCGCAGATCGACGCCGCCGCGGTCGTCGCCGGCGACATCGTCGAGCTGCACCGCGGTGAGCGCGTCCCGGCCGATGCGCGCGTCCTCGCCGCGCGCGGCCTGGAGGTCGACGAGGCGCCGCTGACCGGAGAGTCGATGCCGGTGCCGAAGGCACCGGCGGCGGTGGCCGGCGAGGCGGTCGTGGCCGATCGCGCGTCGATGGTCCACGGCGGCACGCTGGTCACCGCCGGCACGGGAACCGCCGCCGTCGTGCTCACCGGCGACCGGACCGAGCTCGGGCGGATCTCCGCGCTGATGCGTCACACCGAGGCCGTCGAGACGCCGCTCACGCGCGGTCTCGCGGGCGTGGCGCGCCTGCTCACCGGGCTGATCTGCGTCGTCGCCGCCCTGCTGCTCGCGGTCGCCCTCGCACGCGGGTACCCGTTCGTGGAGGCGGTGCTCGCCGCCGTGTCGCTCGCCGTGGCGGCGATCCCGGAAGGGCTGCCGGCGATCGTGACGATCGCGCTGGCGGTGGGCGTCCAGCGGATGGCGCGCCGGCAGGCGGTGATCCGGCATCTGCCGGCCGTGGAGACGCTCGGCTCGACGACCGTCATCTGCACCGACAAGACCGGCACGCTGACCGAGGGTCGCATGACGGTGGCCGAGCTGTGGGGCGACGAGGACGCGCTGCTGCGGGCGGCGGTCCTGTGCAGCGACGGGACCGTGGCGACCGAGGTCGCGCTGCTGGAGGCGGCGGAGCGCGCCGGTGTGGACGCGGACGCCGAACGCGGGCGGTCGCCGCGCCGCGACGCAATACCGTTCGACTCGGACCGCAAGCTGATGGCGACGCTGCACGCGGGCGGCGTCGTGCTGCTCAAGGGGGCGCCCGAGGTCGTCCTCGAGCGCTGCGGACCGTCGCCGGCTGCGGCGGCGATGGTCGACGCCTTCGCCGCCGACGGGATGCGCGTGCTCGCGCTGGCGCGGCGCACGCTCGACCAGGAGCGGACGCGGCTCGCGGACGAGGACATCGACGGCGGCTTCGACCTGCTCGGGCTCGCGGCGATCGCCGATCCGCCCCGTGACTCGGCGCTCACGGCGGTCGAGGCATGTCGCACCGCCGGTGTCGACGTGAAGATGGTGACCGGCGATCACGTCGCGACGGCGAGCGCGATCGCCTCACGCTTCGGGCTTGCGGGGACGGCGTACGGCGGCCGCGCACTGGACGCACTCGCCGACGACGAGTTCGCGCGTGCAGCGGGCGACGGCCATGTCTTCGCCCGCGTGACGCCGGAGCACAAGCTGCGGCTCGTCGAGGCGCTGCAGGCGCACGGCGAGGTGGTCGCGATGACGGGCGACGGCGTCAACGACGCCCCGGCGCTCAAGCAGGCGGACATCGGCGTCGCGATGGGCCGGTCGGGGACCGCCGCCGCACGCGAGGCCGCCGACGTCGTCCTGCTCGACGACGACTTCGCGAGCATCGAGGCCGCCGTCGAGGAAGGACGGCACGTGTTCGACAACGTGCAGAAGGCGATCGCGTTCGTGCTGCCGACGAACATCGGCGAGGCGCTGATCGTGCTGATCGCGGTGCTCGCGTTCCCGTTCTCGGGCGGCGTGCCGGACCTGCCCGTCGAGCCGACCCAGATCCTGTGGGTGAACCTGATCGCGACCGTGACGCTCGCGCTCCCGCTGGCCGTCGAGGCGATCGAGCCGGGGCTGATGACGCGGCCGCCGCGGGCGCCCGGAACACCGATCATCGGACGCCTGCTGGTGATCCGCACGCTGGTCGTGAGCGTGCTGATGGCGGCGTCGGCGCTGGCGCTGTTCGAGCTGCGCGACGACCAGACGCTCGTGGTGACGACGATCGTCCTGTTCCAGGTCGTCTACCTGCTCCAGTGCCGCTCGCTGCGGCATTCGATCCGCGACGTCGGGCTGTGGACCAACCCGTGGGCGCTCGCCGGCATCGCGGCGGTGCTCGCGCTGCAGGCGCTGTTCGTCTACGCGCCGCCGATGCAGGCCGTGTTCGACTCGTCGGCGCTGAGCGTCGCCGACTGGCTGCTCGCCCTGGCGGCGGCGTGCACGGTGCTGCCCGTCACGACCGTAGCTTTCCGCACCGGAAAGCCGCATGAGGTCCCGATGACGCAGCCGGGCGGCGGCGGGACGATCGCAGACAACGTCTCTTGAGAGAGGTGATCTGCATGAAGCTCAAGCGCTCCAGGAGCCTGTGGATGGCCACGGCCCTGACGCTGTGGGCGTTCATCGGCCTCGAGCATGTGCGGGTGCCGGAGCCGGAGGAGGTGATCACCGGTGCGCGCTGAAGTCGCGACGCGCCTGTACGTCGGGTCGGAGGTCGGCACGCTGCGGCGTGTCGTCCTCCACCGGCCGGGCCGTGAGCTCAAGCGGCTCACCCCTCGCAACAAGGACGCGCTGCTGTTCGACGACGTCCTGTGGGTCAAGCGCGCGCGCCAGGAGCACGACGCGTTCGCCGACACGCTGGCCGACCGCGGCGTCGAGGTGCTCTACCTCGACCGCCTGCTCGCCGACGTCCTCGCGATCGAGGAGGTCCGCGAGGAGGTGGTCGGCTGGACCCTGCAGGCCGTCGACCTCGGGCCGTCGCTGGCGCCCGAGGTCGCCGACTGGCTGCTCGCCCTGGCGCCCCAGGAGCTGGCCGAGCGGCTGATCGCGGGCATCACCTACGACGAGCTGCCGTTCGCGAGCGCGGCGCTGACCGCGCAGGTCCCGGCGCTAGACGGGTTCGTGCTGGCCCCGCTGCCCAATCACTTGTTCACGCGCGACACGTCGGCGTGGATCTACGACGGCGTGTCGATCAACGCGATGGCGAAGCCGGCCCGGCGGCGCGAGAGCATCCACTACGACGCGATCTACCGCCACCACCCGCAGTTCGCGACGTCCCACCCCGTCTGGAGCGACGATCTCGGCGGACCCGCGCAGCTCGAAGGCGGCGACGTCCTGGTCATCGGCAAGGGCTGCGTGCTCGTCGGGATGGGGGAGAGGACGCGGCCGGCCGGCGTCGAGCGCCTGGCACGGCGCCTGTTCGCCGGCGGCTCGGCGACGGCGGTGATCGCGGTCCAGATGCCCGCGCAGCGCTCGACGATGCACCTCGACACGGTCATGACGATGGTCGACCGCGACGCGTTCA
Source organism: Solirubrobacteraceae bacterium (assembly GCA_035706585.1). Lineage (GTDB taxonomy): Bacteria > Actinomycetota > Thermoleophilia > Solirubrobacterales > Solirubrobacteraceae > DASSUW01. Next base: position 16,642 of record DASSUW010000450.1, read on the forward strand.
CGATCTATCCCCAGGTCCGCGAGGAGCTGGTCGCCTACACGCTGCGGCCGGCGCGTGACGGCGTCTCGGCCGAGCGCGAGGAGGACCTGTTCGCGGCGATCGCCCGCGAGCTCGGGCTGCCGCGGCTGCGGCTCTTCGAGACCGGCGGCGACGCCTACGAGTCCGAGCGCGAGCAGTGGGACGACGGCAACAACGTGCTGGCGATCGCGCCGGGCGTCGTCGTCGCCTACGAGCGCAACGTCGACACCAACACGCGGCTCCGGCGCGCCGGCATCGAGGTGATCACGATGGCCGGCTTCGAGCTCGGACGCGGCCGTGGCGGTCCGCGCTGCATGTCCTGCCCGACCGAGAGAGATGACCTATGAGCACGGTCGCCACCCCCGCCACCCTGCTGCGGATCGCGGATCTCAGCCCCGAGCCGGCGGTTCTCTCCGCCGACGCGACCGGTGACTGGGAGGTGTGAGCGATGCGCATCGTCGTCGCACTCGGAGGCAACGCCCTCCTGCAGCGCGGGCAGCGGGCCGACGCCGGCGCCCAGCGCGCGAACGTCGCCGTCGCGGTGCGCGCGCTCGCCGCGCTGGCCGCCGATCACGAGGTCGTGGTCACGCACGGCAACGGGCCGCAGGTCGGCCTGCTCGCGCTCCAGGGCGAGGCGTATCGCGAGGAGGTCGAGCCGTATCCGCTCGACGTGCTCGGCGCAGAAAGCGAAGGCATGATCGGCTACCTGCTCGACCAGGAACTCGTCAACGCCCTCGGGGGACGCCAGGTGGCGACGCTGCTCACACAGGTGATCGTCGACGGCGACGACCCCGCGTTCGCGCACCCGACCAAGTTCATCGGGCCCGTCTACTTGCGCAGCACGGCGGAGATCCTGGCCGCCGAGCGCGGCTGGCGCGTCGCTCCGGACGGTCCGCACTGGCGGCGCGTCGTCGCGTCGCCGGAGCCGCGCTCGATCGTCGAGCTGCCCACGATCCGGCTGCTGGTCGAGGCCGGCGTGCTCGTCGTGTGCGTGGGCGGCGGAGGCATTCCGGTGGTGGTCGAGCGCGACGGGCACCTGCGCGGCGTCGAGGCGGTCATCGACAAGGATCGCGCCGCCGCGCTGCTCGCCCGCGGCATCGGCGCCGACGCCCTGCTGCTGCTCACGGACGTCGCCGCCGTGGAGCGCGACCACGGCACCGCGGAGGCGGCGCCGATCGCGGCGGCGACGCCCGCCGAGCTGCTCGGGCTCGGCCTGCCGGCCGGATCGATGGGCCCGAAGGTCGAGGCCGCCGCCTGGTTCGTGCAGGAGACGGGCGGCCGCGCCGCGATCGGCAGCCTGGCCGACGCGTCAGCCGTCCTCGCCGGCGAGCGGGGCACGACGGTCGTGGCCACCGTCCCCGCCGCCGCGGGCGGCTGAACGCCGGGCGGCCCCGCTCAGCCGCGCGACGTCGCGAAGTCGGCGGGGTCGATCAGGTCGTGGGCCAGCGCCGCCGCGAACGTCTCGGCGTCCACGGCCATCCGCTCGAGATCGAGCCGTGCGAGCGCGCGCGCGATCGCGGTCACGTCTGCGTTGAGCTCGAGGTCATAGCGCTTCGCGCGCTCGTCATCGGCCAGCGCATCCCAGCGGTTTCCGCACTCGCCGCAGCGCAGCTCGATGTGCCAGTGCGTCGTGTCGTGCTCGGCCCAGTCGACAGGGCACGCGAAGCGGCTGCGGCACGCGGGGCACCAGCGCAGTGGATCGCGGCGGCGGCGGAAGAGCATGCGCCGACGCTACGGCGCGCGAGCCGGCTCGCCATCCGCAGCGCTTGCGGCACCGGGTCCGTAGTTTTCCGCCGGCGGTAGCCGGGCGGACGCGGATGTGCGGACCTACCCGACGCGCGAGGCTGTCGTCATGACGCACCGCGTGGTCATCGCCGGCTCGGGAGTGGCGGCCGTGGAGGCCGTCCTCGCACTGCGCGCGCTCGCGGGCCCGCGCGTCGAGATCGATCTCGTCGCGCCCGCACACGCCCTCGAGCAGCGCCCGGCATCCGTCGCCGCGCCGTTCGGCTTCGGCGCCCCGCTCCCGCTCGACCTCGGCGACCTCGCGGAGCGCTACCGCGTCGCCCTCGTGCGGGACGGGCTGGCGGCCGTCGATGTAGCGGCGCAGCGCGTCGCACTGGCCTCGGGGAACCACCTCGAGTACGACCATCTGCTCGTCGCGGTCGGGGCCACCGCGGAGCCGGCGCTGCCGGGCGCGCTGACGTTCTCCGGGCCTGAGGACGTTCCGATGATGGACTGGGTCCTCGCCGAGATCGCGCGCCAGCATCGCCGCCAGGTGGCGATCGTCGTGCCGGCGGCGACGACGTGGACGCTGCCGGCCTACGAGCTGGCGATCATGAGCGCCGCGGCGGTCCGCGAGACGCCGGAGGCCACCGTCACGCTCGTCACACCCGAGCGCGAGCCGCTGTGGATCTTCGGCGACGCCGCCGGCGCCGCGATGCGCGAGCTGCTGGCCGGTCGCGACATCGCGCTGCGCACCGGCGCGCGGGCGGTGCACGTGACCGACGACGTCCTCTGGCTCGACTCCGACACGGCAATGATCGCCGACACCGTGATCAGCCTTCCGCGCCTCGTCGGGGCCGCCATCGACGGTCTGCCCAACGACCGCGACGGGTTCCTGCCGACCGACGCGCACGGCTACGTGAAGGGCGCGCCCGGCGTGCTCGCGGCGGGCGACGTCACCACGTTCCCGGTCAAGCAGGGCGGCCTGGCGACGCAGCAGGCGGATGCCGCCGCGGCGACGATCGCGCACGAAACCGGAGCGCTCGTCGAGCCGCGGCCGTTCGTCCCGGTGCTGCGCGGGCTCCTGCTCACCGGCGGCGCCCCGCTCTACCTGCGCGCCGAGCTCGACGCGACCGGCACCCCGCGGGTCGCGGGCACGCGTGCGCGGCGGCTGTCCGGGGACGTGTCGGCGCGCGCGCTGTGGTGGCCGCCGGGCAAGATCGCCGGCCGCTACCTCGCGCCCTACCTGTCGACGGCGCGTCCCGTCGCACTCGGCAAGGAACCGCTGGTCGACCGCGTCGCACGCCCCGCCGGCCGGCGCGCCGACGACCACGAGGCCGCCCTCGACCTGGCGTTGCTGCTGGCCGACGAGGAGGCCGAGGCCGGCGACTTCGCTCAGGCCCTGCACGCGCTCGATGCGGCCACAGCACTCGCCGGAGGCGTGCTGCCGCCGCCGTACGCCGAGCGGCGCGAGCGCTGGCTGGCCGAGCTCGCGCCCGCGCGCTCGTAACGCCCGATCAGGCGTCGACGAGCTCGACGAGCTGGTGCTCGAGCGCGTAGCGCACGAGCTCGGCGCGCGTGGAGCGGCGCGTCTTCTGCTGGATGTGCGCGCGGTGCGACTCGACCGTGCGCACGCTCAGATACAGCGTCGACGCGATCTCGGAGTTCGTGTGGCCGAGCGCGATCATCCTCAGGACCTCGAGCTCGCGGTCGGACAGGTCGTCGGGCGGGCCCGTCGGCTCGGCGGGCTGGGCGGCGAGGCGGGCGCCGAGGCGCGGGTTGAGGTAGGTCTCGCCGTCGGCGGCCAGCCGGATCGCGCCGAGCAGCTCGTCGTCGGCGGCCTCCTTGAGCACGAACCCGAGCGCGCCGGACTGCAG
>DASSUW010000451.1:0-62618 GCA_035706585.1 Solirubrobacteraceae bacterium
GAATCGGAATATCCGGTTCCGATTTGATCGCCCGCGACGGCGGCGCGCACATCGGACATGTGCCCACACATCGCTTCGCCAAGGCCTTACGCGCCGAACATAAAGGGGTCAGACCCCCTTATTCGCGCGGAATGTGGTGCTCCGATAGGATTGTCGAAGTGCGTGGCCGGCAGGCAGAGGCATCCCGCAACGACGCGCTGGTGCTCGCCGCCGCGCGCGCGGTCCTGACGGCGGACCCGGCGGCGCCGATGGCCGACATCGCCCGGCGGGCGGGGGTCGGGATCGGCACCCTGTACCGGCGCTATCCGAGCAAGGAGGCGCTCGTGCTCCAGCTGTCCCTGGACGGGATGCGGCAGCTCGAGGATGTCGCCCGGACGGCGCTCGTCCGCGTCGACGACGACGCCTGGGACGCGTTCGCGACGTTCATGCACGACGGGCTCGCCGCGGGCGCCGGCTCGCTCGGCGCCGCGCTCGCCGGGACGTTCACGCCCACGGAGGAGCTGATCGCCGCCGCCCGCAGCCTCTACCGGACCGTGCAGGAGCTGATCGAGCGCGTCAAGACGGCGGGCGTGCTGCGCGCCGACATCACGCAGGAGGACGTGAACCTGCTGTTCGAGCAATTGCGCGGCGTGCGGCTCGGCGACGACGAGCGCACCGCCGACCTGCAGCGGCGTTACCTCGCGCTGATGCTGCAGGCGCTGCGCGCGCCCGGGGCCGCGCCGCTGCCGGGCTCTCCCCCGGGGTGGGCGGAGATCCAGGGACGCTGGCAGTCGTGAGCGTGCTGTCGCAGCGGGCGCTCAACCGGGCGCTGCTCGCGCGCCAGCTGCTGCTCGAGCGCCCGCGCGTCGCGCTCGCCGAGGCACTGGAGCGGACCGGCGGCATCCAGGCGCAGTACGCGCCGGCGATGTACGTCGGCGCGTGGTCCCGCGTCGCGGGCCTCGAGCGCAGCGCGCTCACACGCGCGCTCGAGGACCGCAGCGTGATCCAGGCGACGCTGATGCGTTCGACGATCCACCTCGTCGCACCGGGCGACTACTGGCCGTTCGCGCGCGCGGTCCGCGCCGCGCGGCGCCGGTCGTGGCTGCGGTCGGTGAAGGACGCATCGGCGCCGAAGATGGCCGGGGCCGCGCGCACGGTGCGCACGGCGCTGGCCGACGGCCCGCTCACCCGTGCGCAGATCGAGCAGCTCGTCGGCAAGGACCGCGCCCGCGGCGTCGGGTTGTGGGTCGACATGGTGCGCGTGCCGCCGTCGGGCACCTGGGAGCGCCGCCGCGCAGACCTGTACGCCCTGGCCGAGAACTGGCTGCCGGGCGGCGAGATGGACGAGGCGCAGGCGATCGACCACCTCGTCCGCAGCTACCTGCGCGGCTTCGGGCCGGCGTCGCGGCACGACCTCGCGAGCTACACCGGCTTCCGCGTCGGCGAGTTGACCGCCGTCGTGAAGCGGCTCGAGCTCGACCGCCACGAGAGCGAGGACGGCAGCGAGCTGCTCGACGTCCCGGGATCGCCGCTGCCGCACCCGGACACGCCGGCGCCCGTGCGCTTCCTGCCGGTGTGGGACGCGACGCTCCTCGTCCACGCCCGCCGCACCGGCCTGCTGCCCGAGCCGCTGCGGCCGGAGGTCTTCAGCGTCAAGAAGCCGCATGGGACGCCGACGTTCCTCGTCGACGGCGCCGTCGCCGGAGCGTGGCGGTACGACGACGGCCGGATCGCGCTCGAGCCGTGGACGAAGCTCGATCGCGCGGCGCGCCGCGCGCTCGATGCGGAGGCCGAGCGCCTGGCCGCGTTCCACGCCTGAGCCGGCGGCGCTGGAAGCCGGTCGCGCCGATGTCCCCCCGAGCCCAGCCGCTCGGTGTCGTCGTCCGAACGGATGACGTGGAGGTTCGTCCGCCGGGTCCTCCCGGCGGATGATCCCGCGGCCGACGCGGCAGGCGGACGCTACCGGGCATGTCTGCCACCGCCGAGAGCGTTCCCTTCGCCGCCGGCCGGCTCGCGAGCCGGCCCGGGCTCCGCCGCGAGATCGGGTTCATCGGACTGCTGTGGGCGTCCGGCGGCTCGATCATCGGGTCGGGCTGGCTGTTCGGCGCCCAGGGCGCCCTTGCCACCGCGGGCCCCGCCGCGCTCATCTCCTGGGTCGTCGGCGCAGTCGCGATCCTGCTGCTCGCGCTCGTGCACGCCGAGCTCGGCGCCATGTGGCCCGTGGCGGGCGGGACGGCGCGCTTCCCGCACTCGGCGTTCGGCGGCGCGGTCGGGGCGTCGTTCGGCTGGTTCTCGTGGCTGCAGGCCGCCACCGTCGCGCCGATCGAGGTCATGGCCGTCATCCAGTACGCGCAGCACTACTCGTTCGCGAGCGGCTGGATGAAGGTCAGCGGCGGCCAGAACGTGCTCACCACGGCGGGCATCGTCGCCGCCGTCGCGCTGATGGCGATCTTCACGGCGGTCAACTTCCTCAGCGTCCGGCACCTTGCGCACACGAACAGCACGGCGACGTGGTGGAAGGTCGGCGTGCCGGTGCTGACGATCGTCGTGCTGGCGGCGAGCGGGCTCCACTGGGACAACTTCTCGGCCGCCGACGGGTTCGCGCCCGGCGGCGCGGGCGGCGTGCTGGCCGCGGTGTCGACGAGCGGCATCGTGTTCGCGCTGCTCGGCTTCGAGCAGGCCGACCAGCTCGCGGGCGAGAGCGCGAACCCCAAGCGCGACATCCCGCGCGCGGTGATCGGCGCGATCGCGATCGGCGCGGTGATCTACATCCTGCTGCAGGTCGTGTTCCTCGCCGCGATGCCGCCGTCGCAGATCTCGGGCACGTGGGCGGGCTCGCCGTTCGCGACGTTCAGCGGGCCGTTCGCGCAGCTCGCCACGCTCGTCGGCGCCGGCTGGCTCGCCACGGTCCTCTACATCGACGCGGTGATCTCGCCGGGCGGGACCGGGCTGATCTACACGACCGCCTCCTCGCGCGTCTCCTACGGGCTGTCCCGCAACGGCTACGTGCCGACGATCTACGAGCGCACCGACCGCCGCGGCGTGCCGTGGTTCGGCCTGATCACCGCGTTCGTGATCGGCTGCGTGTGCTTCTTGCCGTTCCCGAGCTGGCGGTCGCTGGTGGGCCTGATCACGAGCGCCAGCGTGCTCATGTACGCGGGCGCGCCGCTCGCGCTCGGCGTCTTCCGCAACCGCCTGCCGGAGGCGGAGCGGCCGTACCGGCTGCCGGCCGCGCGCGTGCTCTCCCCGCTCGCGTTCGTCGTCGCCAACCTGCTGATCCTGTGGTCGGGCTGGACGACCGACTACAAGCTCGGGATCGCGATCCTGATCGGCTACGTGATCCTCGCGCTCAACCACGTGCTCAAGCTCAACCCGACGCGGCCGCAGTTCGAGCTGCGCTCTGCCGTGTGGCTGCCGGTCTACCTCGTCGGGATGGGCCTGCTCGTCTACCTCAGCGATTTCGGGCCGCTCGCCAATCCGTGGTTCCCGCTGTGGTGGGACATGGTCGCGGTCACCGCGTTCACGCTCGCGATCTACTTCTGGGCGCTGCGCGTCGCGCTTCCGCACGACAAGATCGACGCGCTCATCCACGCCGGCGCAACGCAGCCTGCTGCCGCCGCCCTGGCGTAGGCTTGCCGTTGGTGCGCTCAGCGAGCCAGGACAGGAGCGTTCGTCTCGCCGAGCTCGTGGCGGTGCTGTCCCTGGGAACGGACCTCGGGCTCGGCCAGCCGATGGAGCATGTCCTGCGCCAGAGCCTGATCGCGCTGCGGCTCGCGGAGCGGCTGGGCCTGGATGAGTCCGGGCGCGCGGTGGTCTACTACTGCGGGCTGGTGGCGTGGGTGGGCTGCCATGTCGACGCGTACGAGCAGGCGAAGTGGTTCGGTGACGATCTCGCGCTCAAGGGCGATGCGCGCCGGGTCGATCGCACGGGCCCTGCGTTCGTGTTGAGCCACCTCGGGGCGGGCCGCCCGCCGCTGGAGCGGGTGCGCCTCGGCTTCGCGTTCCTGGGCGCGGGCCGGCGCGCGGCGGCGGAGATGCTCGCGAACCACTGGCTGGCCACCGATGCGCTGGCGGCGCGGCTGAACCTGGGCGAAGAGGTTCGCGCGAACCTGGAGCAGACGTTCGAACGGTGGGACGGCAAGGGGGCGCCGGCCGGCCGCAAGGCCGAGGAGATCCTGGTCCCCGCGCGGCTGGTCAACCTCGCCGACGTGGTGGAGGTCTACCACCGGACGGACGGCGTGGCGGCGGCGACGGCGGTGGCGCGCGAACGGAGCGGGACGCAGTTCGACCCGAACCTCGTGCAGGTCTTCTGCGAGGACGCCGCGGCCGTCTGCGGCGATCTGGACTCGGCGACGAGCTGGGAGGCGGTGCTCGCCGCCGAGCCCGGCCCCGAGGTCTGGATCGACGGCGCCGGACTCGACGCCGCGCTGGAGGCCGTCGCCGAGTTCACGGACCTCAAGTCTCCGTGGACGATCGGCCATTCGCGCGGTGTGGCCGAGCTCGCGGCCGCGGCCGCGGGCGGCTACGGGCTGCCCGAGGGCGACGCCGTCATGCTCCGCCGCGCCGCGCTGGTCCACGACCTCGGCCGCCTCGGCGTGTCCAACGCGATCTGGGACAAGCGAGAGGCGCTGACCCTGGCCGAGCTCGAGCGGGTTCGACTGCATCCCTATCTGACGGAGCGCATGCTCGCCCCCTCAGCCGTGCTCGCGCCGCTCGGCGCGATCGCCGTGCAGCACCACGAGCGCATGGACGGCTCCGGCTATCCCCGCGGCCTGTCGGGAGCGGCCATCTCCCCGGCCGGGCGGATCCTCGGCGCCGCCGACGCCTACCAGGCGATGATCGAGCCGCGGCCGCACCGGCCCGCGCGGTCATCGGAGGAGGCGGCGTCCGCGCTGCGCGCCGAGGTGGCGGCCGGACGCCTCGAAGGGGACGCCGTCGACACGGTCCTGCGCGCTGCCGGCCATCGGGTCAAGCGCCGCCGCGAGGGCCCGGCCGGGTTGACTCCCCGCGAGGTGGAGGTGCTGAGGCTGCTCGCGCGCGGGCTCTCGAACCGGGAGATCGCCGAGCAGCTCGTGATCACGCCCAAGACCGCCGCCAACCACGTCGAGCACATCTACGCCAAGACCGGCGCCTCCAACCGGGCCCGGGCCAGCCTGTTCGCCGTCGAGCACGGCCTGATCGCGGAAAGATGAGGCGAACGCCTCATGACCGCGGATCGCGCCGCCCCTACGTTCGCATCGACACGGTCAACGAGCACAGGAGGACACCGTGGCGACCGAGATGCGAGCTGCGCGCGGCGCGATCGACGACGCGAAGCTGGAGGCGTTCGTACACCAGGCGCTCGGCGAGCTGGGCGCGACGCTGAACTCCGCACTGGTGGTGCTCGGCGACCAGCTGGGGCTGTACCGGGCGATGGCCGCCGCCGGCGCACTCACGCCCGCCGAGCTGGCCGAGCGCACCGGCACGACGGAGCGCTACGTGCGCGAGTGGCTCAACGCCCAGGCGGCCGGTGGCTACGTCCACTACGACCCGTCCGACGAGCGCTACACGCTGCCGGCTGAACAGGCGGTGGTGCTGGCCGACGAGGACAGCCCGTACTTCCTGCCGGGCGCCTTCCAGCTCATGACCGCGAGCGCCGCCGACCACCCGGCGATCGCCGCGGCGTTCCGCTCGGGCGCGGGCGTCGGCTGGCACGAGCACAACCACGGAGTCTTCGAGGGCTGCGAGCGCTTCTTCCGACCCGGCTACGCAGCGTTCTTGTGCTCGCAGTGGATCCCGGCGCTGGACGGCGTGGAGGCCAAGCTGCGCGCCGGCGCCCGGGTGGCCGACGTCGGGTGCGGCCACGGCGCCTCGACGATCCTCATGGCCCAGGCCTACCCCGCGTCGACGTTCACCGGGTTCGACTACCACGGCGACTCGATCGCCGCCGCCCGCGAGCGCGCGCGGGCCGCCGGGCTCGGCGACCGGGTGCGCTTCGACGTCGCGCCCGCCGCCGGCTACCCGGGCGCGGGCTATGACCTGGTGTGCACGTTCGACTGCTTGCACGACATGGGCGACCCGGTCGGCGCGGCCCGCCACGTGCGCGCGAGCCTCGACGCCGACGGGACCTGGCTGATCGTGGAGCCGTTCGCCAACGACCGCACCGAGGACAACCTCAACCCGGTCGGCCGCATCTACTACGCGGCCTCCACGCTGCTGTGCACCCCCGCCTCGCTGTCGCAGGAGGTCGGTCTCGCGCTCGGCGCGCAGGCCGGCGAGACGCGACTGCACGACGTGATCACCGCGGGCGGGCTGACCCGCTTCCGGCGCGCCGCGCAGACGCCGTTCAACCTCATCTTCGAGGCGCGGCCGTGAGCGCGAAGCTCTACGCGATGGCCCATTCGCATCCGGCGATCGCGGTCCGGCTGATGCTCGATCGCAAAGGGATCGAGGCCGAGGTCTGGAACATCCTGCCGGGCCTGCACCCGATCGTCGTGCGGGCGGCGGGCTTTCCGGGACGCACGGTGCCGGCACTGCGCATCGACGGCGAGCGCATCCAGGGCACGCTCGACATCTCCCGGCGGCTGGACGGGATCCAGCCCGACCCGCCGCTGTTCCCACACGACCCGGACGAGCGCACCGCGGTGGAAGACGCCGAGCGCTGGGGCCACGACGTGCTCCAAGCGCTCGCCCGCCGCGTGTTCCGCTACGCAGCGCTCACGAGCAATCCGATCCGCGCGTGGATGGCGGGCGAGGTCGTCGGCATGCCGTTCCCCCGCGTGGCGGGCCTCGCCTACAAGCCGGTGATCGTCTACTTCGCGCACATCGTCGGCGCCTCCGGCGACGCGGTGCGGCGCGACCTCGAACAGCTTCCCGCGCTGCTGGACCGCTGCGACGAGCTGCTCGCCGCCGGCACGATCGGCGGCGAGCAGCCCAACGCCGCCGACTTCCAGATCCTGACCTCGATCCGCCTGCTGCTCTGCCACACCGAGCTGCGGCCGATCGTCGAGCGCTGGCGCTGCGCGCGGGCGGCGCTGGAGCTCGTGCCGGCCTACCCCGGGCCGATCCCGACCGCCCTGCCGCGCCGCTGGCTGCCCGCGGCCGGCCCGGCGGCCGCGATGGTCGCAGTGCCGTGACCGCCGCCGAGATCCGCCGGTCGTCCCGGTTCCGCCACGCGGCGTTCGGGGCGGCGGTCGCCGCCGTCTGCGCGACCGGGGCTCTGCCGTTCGTCCCGGCGACGGCCGGTGCGGCCTCGACGTGCAGGTACACGGGCGCGCCATTTCACCTGCTCGAGGTGGAGCTTCCCGCCAACGGCGATGCCGTGCAGCTGGCCGTGCCGGTGCCGGGTGGAGATATCGAGGTGCGCGCCGGCAGCGCAGGTGGGGTGCTCGCGTGCGCGGGCGGAACGCCGACCGTGAGCAACACGAACTTCGTGTCGGTGAGCGCGGGTGGCGGTTCGAACCGGGTCGACCTGGCGACGGCGAATCGCTTCGCCCCCGGCGCCACCCCCGAGACGGGCGACGACGAGATCGAGATCGGCGTCGACTTCCACGATCAGCGGTTCTCGCTGCTGCGCGTGATCGCCGACAACGCCGGGGCGCGCTTCCGCGCGGGCAGCGACGGGATCAACACCAATGCCGCTGACAGCGAGGCCGCGCCGGACGCCGACGTCGCACTGGTGAGCCGCGTGCAGCGTCTCGAGCTGCACGGGGGCGGCGGTGGCGACAGCCTCGGCGCGCAGGGCGGGGCGGGCACCGGCAGCGCGCTCTCGCAGGATGTCCTGATCTCCGCCAGTGACGGCGCGGACCAGCTCACCGGCGGCGAGGGAAGCGACGTTCTGCTCGGCGGCTCGGGGACCAACCAGCTGTTCGGCCGGGGCGGGAACGACGTGCTTGTGCCCGGGACCGGCGGCGATCTCCTCTCCGGAGACGCCGGCATGGACGTCGCCGACTTCGGCCTTGACCCGGACGTCGCGAGCGGCGTCACCGTGGACCTGACGCGCTCGGGCTTTCAAGACACCGGCGGCAGCGGCACCGACCTCGTAGCCGTCGAGAGCGTGACCGGCACATCGTTCGATGACGTCCTGCGTGGCAACGCCGGCCCGAACACGATCGACGGCCGCGAGGGCGACGACGTGCTCGAAGGGCGCGCCGGTAACGACACGCTGTTCGGCGATGACGGCGACGATGCGCTCGAGATCCGCGACGGCGGCCCCGACCAGGCCTTCTGCGGGACACAGACGGACACCGCGACGGCCGACGTGCTCGGGGTCGATGCGCTGACCGACTGTGAGAACACGCTGTTCCCCGGCACGCCTGCGCCCGGCACTCCACCTCGTGGCACCCCGCCTGAAGACACCACGCCGCCGGCGTTCCTCGGCGCCGCGAGGGTGCGGCCGGCGACGTTCGCCGTCGGCTCGCGCGCCCGACGCGGGCGAGCGGCGAGGAGCCGTGTCCGGCGGGGCACGACGTTCCGCTACCGGCTGTCCGAGGCCGCCAGCGTCCGGTTCACGATCGAGCGCAGGACCAGCGGTCGAACGGTCGGCGCTCGCTGCCGGTCGCAGATGCGCTCGAACCGCGACCGCAGGGCCTGCACGCGCTACGTCCGCGTCGGCGCGTTCGCCCAGCAGGCGAGCGCCGGCGACAACCGCAAGCGGTTCTCCGGCCGGATCGGCGACAAGCAGCTCAGGCCCGGCCGCCACCGCGCCAGGCTCGTCGCGACCGACCCGGCCGGCAACAGGTCGAAGACCAGGCGGATCACGTTCACCGTCGTGCCTGCTGGTCGGCGTGCGCGCACAGCGACGAGCCGGGCGCCTGCGGGGTCTCGGACGAGCGGGAGCGACGGGACTCGAACCCGCGACCTCCGGCGTGACAGGCCGGCGCTCTAACCAACTGAGCTACGCCCCCCGGGGCGTCGGCCCCCAGTATGGCACGCACAACGCGCCGTGAGTGGGACCCCAGCCCCCGTGCTGGAACCGGAGCCCGCGCAGTGCCGCAACTCGGCGGCGCGGCGAGGGTTTCCGGGGCGTCAACCGACCAGCCAGGAGGTGGGGCCCCGTGTCCCATTGTCTCAAGCGCCTGTGGGTGGCGCCGCTGATCGCGGCCGCGATCACGGTGGCGACCGCAGGAACGGCCGTCGCGCTGCTCATCACCGGCACCGATGGCCACGACCGGATCGTCGGCAGCCGGGCCGCCGACGCGATCGACGCCAAGGGCGGCCCCGACGCCGTCTTCGCGCTCGCGGGGAACGACCGGATCACGCTCGGCGACGGACCCGACCGCGCCCGGGCCGGCAACGGCGACGACGCCGTCGAGGGTGGCTTCGGCACCGACCGCATCCACGGCGGGCGGGGCGCCGACACGATCGCGGCCGGCGAGGGCGACGACCGCGTGTTCGCGGGCGCCGGCAACGACGTCGTCGACGCCGGGCCCGGGTACGACCGCGTCCGCGGGCGTCCCGGGAACGACACCGAGAGCGGCGGCGAGGGCTTCGACACGATGTTCGGCGGCCTCGGCTCCGACACGCTCTCGGGCGGCCCGGGCAACGACCGCCTGTTCGCCCGCGCCACCGACGGAGCGCCCGACACGGTCAACGGCGACGAGGGCGACGACCGCATCAACGTGCGCGACGGCACCCGTGACATCGTGACCTGCGGCGAGGGCATCGACCGCGTACGCGCCGACTTCCAGGACGCCGTCGCGGCCGACTGCGAGCGGGTTCGGCGCCATGCGCCGCGTCCCGGCTACATCAACCGGTCGGAATAACCCCGCAAAAACAGGGGTAGTCCGCCCGCATGTACATCGGACTGGGCACGTTGCTCATCATCATCATCATCCTGCTGATCATCCTGGTCTTCTAGGAACAGCAGGTCGCCGAAGCGGACGCCTCACCACCTCAGGTGAGGTTGTCCGCACCGGCGGACACCGGGCGCCTCCCATGCCGCGCGGACCGCGCGGGCCGAAGCTAAGAGCGTCGTTCTCTCCCAGCTTCCCCGGAGGACCCCCCGCGTGCAATCAAGAAATCTCGCCTCTCGCGCAGCGCGCTGGAGCGCCGGTCACCGCAAGACCGCGATCTTCGGCTGGCTTGCGTTCGTCGTGATCGCGTTCGTCCTCGCGGGCGCCGTCGGCGGCCAGAAGACGATCGCCGACGAGGACTACGGCAACGGCTCCTCCAAGGTCGCCGACCAGGCGATCGCCAGGGCCGACTTCCCAGAGTCCGCCGACGAGCAGGTGCTCGTCCAGGGCAAGGGCTCCCTGAGGACCTCGGACGCCGAGTTCAAGGCCGCGGTCAGCGACACGGTTGCCCGGCTCGAGCGCACCAAGGGCGTCGACAAGGTCAAGTCGCCGTACGCGAACGGCAACGAGGGCCAGCTCTCCAAGGACGGCCGGTCGGCGCTGATCACGTTCGAGATCCCCGGCGACGACGATGTCGCCGAGGACCGGGTCGACACGACGCTGGCGGCCACCGCGGCCGCGCAGAAGGCCAACCCCAACGTCTTCATCGGCCAGTTCGGCGACGCCAGTGCCGACAAGGCGATCTCGAAGGCGTTCGAGGACGACTTCAAGAAGGCCGAGGTCCTGTCGCTGCCGATCACGCTGCTGATCCTCATCGTCGCGTTCGGCTCGCTCGTCGCCGCCGGCGTGCCGCTGCTGCTCGGCCTCACCGCCGTGGCGGCCGCGATCGGCCTGCTCGCGCCGATCAGCCAGCTGTTCCCGATGGACGAGTCGGTCAGCTCGGTCGTGCTGCTCGTCGGTCTCGCGGTCGGCGTCGACTATTCGATGTTCTACCTGCGCCGCAAGATGGAGGAGCGCGACGCCGGGCGATCGCCCGAGCAGGCGCTCGAGTTCGCGGCGGCGACGTCCGGCCAGGCCGTGCTCATCTCCGGCCTGACCGTGATGATCGCGATGGCCGGCATGTTCTTCGCCGGCAGCATCGTGTTCCAGTCGTTCGCGATCGGCACGATCCTCGTCGTCGGCATCGCGGTGCTCGGCTCGCTGACCGTGCTCCCGGCCGTGCTGTCCAAGCTCGGCGACAACGTCGAGAAGGGCCGCGTGCCGATCATCGGCCGCATGCGCCATCGCAACCACGGCGAGTCGCGCGTGTGGGGCTGGATCCTGGACCGCGTCCTGCGCCGTCCGGTCGTCTCGGCCGTCGTCTCGGCCGCGATCCTGATCGGCCTCGCCCTGCCGGCCGTCAACATGCACACCGCGAACGCGGGCACGTCGGGCCTGCCGCGTGACCTCACGGTCATGAAGGTCTACGACCGCATCCAGGCCGCGTTCCCCGGCGGTCCGATCCCGCTGCTCGTGGCGGTCCAGGCGGACGACGTGACCACGCCCGAGATCCAGGCCGGCATCGACGCGATGGGCAAGGCCGCGATCGCGACCGGTCAGATGTCGCAGCCGGTGACGACCAACACGAGCCCCGACAAGAGCGTCGAGGTCGTCTCGATCCCGATGCAGGGCACCGGCACCGACGACGCGTCGAACACCGCGCTCGCCACGCTGCGCGAGCAGGTCATCCCGTCGACGATCGGCAGGGTCGCCGGCGTGCAGGCCGACGTGACCGGCATGACGGCCGGCTCGAAGGACTTCAACGATTCGATGACCTCCCACCTGCCGATCGTGTTCGGCTTCGTGCTCGGCCTGGCGTTCCTGCTCCTGCTGGTCACGTTCCGCTCGATCGTGATCCCGATCAAGGCGATCGTGCTCAACCTGCTGTCGGTCGGGGCGGCCTACGGGATCCTCACGCTGGTCTTCCAGGAGGGCCACGGCGAGAGCCTGCTCGGGTTCGAGTCCTTCGGCGGGATCACGTCATGGCTGCCGCTGTTCCTGTTCGTGATCCTGTTCGGCCTCTCGATGGACTACCACGTGTTCATCCTGAGCCGGATCCGCGAGGCGGTCGACCGCGGGATGAAGACCGACGACGCCGTCGCGTTCGGCATCAAGCAGACGGCGGGCGTCGTGACGAGCGCGGCCGTCGTGATGGTCGCCGTGTTCTCGATCTTCGGATCGCTGAGCATGATCGAGTTCAAGATGATGGGCGTCGGCCTGGCGACCGCCGTGCTGCTCGACGCGACGCTCGTGCGCGGCGTCCTGCTGCCGGCGGCGATGAAGCTGCTCGGCGAGTGGAACTGGTACCTGCCGAAGCGGCTGAGCTGGCTCCCGAAGATCTCGCACGAGCACGCGCTGCCCGAGCCCTCGGGCGCCTAACCGCGCAGATACGGGTTTCGCCCTCCGATCACCGCTTCGTCGACACACGGAGATCTCCGCCGGCGCCCCTGTCGGCGGCGATCTCCGTGCGACGTTACATTCCCGCCATGCGTTTCGGCGTCCTCACCGGAGGCGGAGACTGCCCCGGACTCAACGCGGTGATCCGCGGCATCGTCCGCAAGGGCATCAACCAGCACGGCCACGAGTTCGTGGGCTTCCGCTACGGGTGGGCGGGGGTGCTCAAGAACGAGGCCGTCGACCTCACCAACCAGACCACGCGGGGCATCCTGCACCGCGGCGGCACGATCCTCGGATCGTCGCGCACGAACCCGTACAAGATCGACGGCGGCGTCGAGCAGGTGCGCGCGGCGATCGCGGCGCGCGGTCTCGACGGGCTGATCCCGATCGGCGGCGAGGACACGCTCGGCGTGGCGCGCAGGCTCGTCGACGAGGGCATCAACGTCATCGGCGTGCCGAAGACGATCGACAACGACCTCAACGGCACGGACTTCACGTTCGGCTTCCAGACCGCCGTGCAGATCGCGACCGACGCGATCGACCGGCTGCACACGACGGCCGAGTCGCACAACCGCGTGATCATCGTCGAGGTGATGGGCCGCCATGCCGGCTGGATCGCCGCCTACTCGGGCATCGCCGGCGGCGCCGACGTCATCCTCGTGCCGGAGCGGCCGTTCGACATCGACGAGGTCTGCAACCTCATCAAGCGCCGCCACGAGTCGGGCTCGACGTTCTCGATCGTGGTCGTCGCGGAGGGTGCGACGCCCACGGACGGCGACATCGTCTCCGAGTTCGGTGGTGCCACCGACGCGTTCGGACACGTGCGGCTGGGCGGCATCGCGGTCGCGCTCGAGAAGGCGATCGAGGAGCGCACGGGGTACGAGTCGCGCATGACGATCCTCGGACACGTCCAGCGCGGCGGCACGCCGGTCGCCTACGACCGCGTGCTGGGCACCCGCTTCGGCGTCGAGGCGATCGACGCGGCGTCGGACGGCGACTGGGGCAAGATGGTCGCGCTGCGCGGCACCGAGATCGTGCGCGTCCCGCTCGACGAGGCGCTGGCCGAGCCGAAGCTGCTCGACAAGCGGCTGTACGAGACCGCGCGGGTGTTCTTCGGCTAGCGCGGCCGGATGCCCTGGGCGGGCCGGAAGCGGTTCGCCGGGTCGACCGCCGTCTTGATGTCGACGAGCCGCTCGTAGTTGGAGCCGTAGTAGGCGCGGCGCGCGCCGTCGAGGTCCGGGTCGGCGTAGTTCTGGTACGCCTGCCCGTTCCCGTGCGGCGCGATCAGCCGGCGGGCGCGGCGCACGCGGTCGCGGGCGGTCCCGATCGACGTGTACGAGAGGATCTGGACGCTGAAGCGCACGTCGCGGTGGACGAACGCGGTGGCGCTCGCGGCGGGGCGGCCGATCGCGCCGCCGTAGGCGTCGAGGATCAGCGTCGCCCCCGTCTCGGTCGCGGCGAGGAAGTCGCGGCGCGCGGCGGCGGACAGCTTGCGTGAGACGTAGACCGACGAGGCGGCGAACGTGGACCGGTTGTAGTCGCGGCACGCGGCCAGGCCGCCGTCGGCACATCCGGCCCAGCGCCGCTGGAGCGCGAGATAGTCGGACGTGCCGGTGGTCGGCGCGCCGCCGAGCGGCCGCACGATCCGCCGCAGGGCGCGCTCGGAGCCGAAGAACTGGCCGAACGCGGTGGCGCCGCTCGCGGTCAGCATGAGGATCGCGGTCAGGCCGTCCGGCGCCACCGGCGCGAGGTCGTCCCACGCCGCCAGTGCCTCGGCGCGCGAGCCGGCGGGATAGCTGATGCGGAACCACGCCGCCCGCCGCACGGGGCGCGCGCGCAGACGGACCGCCGTGACGATGCCGAAGCTCCCGCCGCCGCCGCGCAGTGCCCAGAACAGGTCGTCGTCGCCCTCCACGCGCTGCTTGCGCCCGTCGGCGGTCACGACGTCGAAGCTGCGCACGCGATCGATCGTCAGCCCGAGCTCGCGCCCGGCCAGGCCCATCCCGCCGCCGGTGGCGAGCCCGCCGAGGCCGACGGTCGGGCACGAGCCGGACGGGATCGTCGCCCCGTGGCGGGCGAGCTTGGCGTAGACGTCGATGTTGCGGGCGCCCGGGCCGACGGTGGCGATGCCGTCGCGCAGCCGCACGCCGTCGAGCCGCCGCAGGTCGACCACGACGGCGCGGTGGCTCGTGGACGCGCCGTTGTAGGCGTGGCCGCCGGAGCGGCTGACCAGCGGGACGTCGAACCGCTCGGCCCAGCGGACGACGGCGCGGACGTCCGCGACGTCGTGCACCTGCACCACCGCCGGCGGGCGGACGCCGTCGTAGCGCCGGTTGAACACGAGCCGCGCCTGGTCGTAGGCGTGCGTGCCCGGGGTCAGGACGCGGCCGCGGACGGCGTCGCGCAGCGCCCGGATCTGCGTGCGCGGCAGACGGTCGGACTCCGAGGCCGTGATCCGAAGACCGACGAGAGCCGCCACGGCGATCAGCTCCCGCCTCGACAGCGTCGTCACAGCCTCATGATGACGCCGGAATGCGGTGCCGCGTTGTCGTCTGCCGGACGACCTGCCGATTACCGGGACGTGTTCAAGGCCGCGCTCGTTCTCGCGTGCACGCTCGTGCTTGCCTGCGCCGCGATCGTCGCGGTCGATCGCCAGCAGGCCGAATCGACCCAGGCGCGTGACGCCGAGCTCGCGCTGACCGGCCTGCGGCTCGACCTCTCGCAGATCCAGGACGTGCCGTGGGGCGCCTCGCCGGACGAGGGCGACAACGCCGACGAGGTGCGTGGAGAGCTGATGTGGCGGGAGGACCTGATCACGTCGGCGCTGGCCAAGCTCGATCTGGCGACCGACGAGGACATCGCCGCCCCGTTCGCGCGCGGCATGGTCGCGCTGCGCCGGATCCTCGAGCTCGTCGCGAAGGGGCGCAGCGACGAGACCGACAAGGCGTCGCGCGTCGCCGCCCACGAGATCGCCAAGGCGGACGAGGCGCTGCAGCGCGCCGCCAAGCGCTATCACGCCCACTCGCTGGCCGCGCTCACGCAGTCGCGCAACGGCTCGGCCGCCGTGATCGTTCTCCTGTTCGCCGCGTTCGCGGTCGTGTACCGGCGCGCCGCCGTCGCGCGCCGCCGCGCCGAGCGCCTCGCGGCCGAGAACCACGAGCTGCTCCGGGCAAGCCGCGAGGAAGCGCTGACCGACGCCCTGACCGGGCTCGGCAACCGCCGCGCGCTCATGGCCGACCTGGCCGCCGCCCGCCCCACGGTCGAAGGCGAGCAGCTCCTGCTCGTCCTGTTCGACCTCGACGGCTTCAAGCAGTACAACGACAGCTTCGGCCACCCGGCCGGTGACTCCCTGCTCGCCCGGCTCGGCGAGCGGCTCTCCGCGACGATGGACGGGATCGGCCACGCGTACCGCATGGGCGGCGACGAGTTCTGCGTCACCGCACCGGTCGCCGCCGAGGGAGCGGAGGCGATCGCGAGGCTCGCGGCGGCCGCGCTCAGCGACGAGGGCACCGGCTTCAGCGTCGGCTGCTCGTACGGCTTCGCGCTGATGCCGGCCGACACGACGCGGGCCGAGGAGGCGCTGCTGATGGCCGACCAGCGGATGTACGCGCAGAAGCAGTCCGGCCGCGTCTCCCCGGGCCGCCAGAGCGCCGACGTCCTGCTCCGCCTGCTGGCCGAGCGCAGCCTCGACCTCGAGCACCACAGCGCCGACGTCGCGCTCCTCGCCGCCCGGACGGCCGAGCGCCTCGGCCTGATGCCCGACGAGGTCGAGCGCATCCGGCTCGCCGCCGAGCTGCACGACGTCGGGAAGGCCGCGATCCCCGACGCGATCCTGCTCAAGCGCGGGCCGCTGAACGACGACGAATGGGCGTTCGTCCGCCGCCACACCGTGATCGGCGAGCGGATCGTGCGCGCCGCGCCGTCGCTCGCCCACACCGCGGACCTCGTCCGCTGGCATCACGAGCGCACGGACGGCACCGGCTACCCGGACGCGCTCCCGGGAGCCGCGATCCCGGTCGGCGCACGCATCATCGCCGTGTGCGACGTCTTCGACGCGATCGTCTCCGATCGCCCGTACCGCGACGGCCGCAGCGTCGAGGACGCGCTGGCCGAGCTGCGGCGCTGCGCCGGCACGCAGTTCGACCCCGCCGTGGTCGACGCGTTCACGGCCGTCGTGAGCCTCCGCGAACGCGTCTGAGAGCGCGCTAGGCAGCGGCAACGTTCAGCGCGCGGATCGCGCGGCGGCGCTCGGCAGGCGTCGCGCGATCGAGCGTGAGGATGCCGTCGAGGTGGTCGATCTCGTGCTGGAGCAGGCTCGCGCCAAACCCTTCGACCTCGAGCGTGCGCGCGTTGCCGTCGATGTCATAGCCCTCGACGCGGACCGCCCGCGGCCGCTCGACCGCGACGGTGATCGTGTTGAAGCTCAGGCAGCCCTCGCGGAACGTCTCACGCTCGTCGGAGCGCGCGACGACGCGCGGGTTGCACAGCGCCTCGATCTCGCACTCGGGCGCGAGCCGGAACACGAAGACCCGCCGCAGCAGCCCGACCTGCGTGGCCGCGAGCCCGGCCCCGTCGGCGGCCGCGAGCCGCCGCTGCATGCGCACGACCTGGCGGCGCAGGACGTCGTCGATCTCCTCGACGTCGCGGGCGGCGAGCCGGAGCGTGGGATCGCCCCATTGGCGGATCCAACCGTCGGGCACGCGTGCAGGCTACCGGTGGGCGGTCGCAGGCTCGAACCGCGGGTCGAACGGGGGAATCTCCCATGCTCGTCGCGGGGAAGCCCCCTGGACTGCGGCGCGTCCGGCGGCCTACGGTCATCCGGGACCTCGATCGAAGGAGACAGACGCGTGGGTGCCGCGGTCGCCCAGGATCTGAACGTGCTGTGGCAGCCGGTGCAGATCGGCGCCGTGACGGTCGCCAATCGCATCTGCGTGTCGGCGCACCAGACGCACTATCCAGCGCGCGAGGGCGAGGTGATCGGCGACCGCTACGTCGCGTACATGGAGGCGCGCGCACGCGGCGGCGCCGGGCTGCTCGTCGTCGAAGCCGGTGCCGTGCACGAGAGCACCGCGAAGGTGGGCCTGATCGACCTCTACCGGGAGACGATCGTCCCCGGGCTGCGAACGCTCGGCGAGGCCGTCCACGCTCATGGCGCGAAGCTGTTCGCACAGCTCTCCCACCTCGGATCGCAGGACTTCGGCACGAGCGACCTCGACCGCTGGCACCCGGTGGTCGCGCCGACGCCCCTGCCGTCGACCGTCTATGGCCGGGTCGCCAAGGCGATCGACGAAGACGAGATCGCGGACATCGTCGCCGGGTACGGCCAGGCCGCCGCGCACGCGCGCGATGCAGGACTGGACGGTGCGGAGATCTCGGCCGGCCACGGGTACCTGATGTGCCAGTTCCTGTCGCCGCTGACGAACCGCCGGGACGACCGCTACGGCGGCAGCGTCGACAACCGCTGTCGGTTCGCGATCGAGGCGGCACGCGAGGTTCGGCGGCGTTGCGGGCGCGCCTTCGCGCTCGGGATCCGACTCAGCTTCGACGAGTTCGTCGGCGACGCGGGCCTGACGCCCGAGCTGTCCGAGGACATCGTGCGGACGTTGCACGCGAGCGGGATGTTCGACTACTTCAGCATCACCGGCGGCAACTACCACACGATTCACGAGTGGGCGCCGAACATCGCCGGCGGTCGCGACGGGCACCTCGCCCCACACGCCGAACGGGCGCGCGCTGCCTGCGCACAGGAGGTCCCCGTCATGGTCGCAGCGGCGATCCGGACCATCGACCGGGCAGCCGAGATCGTCTCGCGCGGGCAGGCGGATCTCGTCGCCATGATGCGCGCTCACATCGCCGATCCGGACATCGTCGCCAAGGCGCGCGCCGGTCGGCGGGAGGAGATCCGCCGCTGCGTCGGCGCCAACCAGGGCTGCCTGCGGCGGGCGTTCGCGAACGAGGGGATCACCTGCACGGTGAACCCGGCCGCCGGGCGCGAACGGACGCTCCCCGGCGCTGGCGGGGCCCTCGCTCCGCGAGACGTTCTCGTCGTGGGCGGCGGCCCTGCCGGGATGATGCTCGCCGAGACCGCCGCGCGGCGCGGCCACCGCGTGACGCTGCTCGAGCAGGCCGAGCGGCTCGGCGGTCAGCTGCTACTGGCGGGGCGGCTCCCCGGCCGCGCGACATGGCTCGAGCTGGCGGACGACCTCGCCGCGTCACTCGAGCGACTCGGCGTCGACGTCCGCCTCGGCGTCGCGGCCGACGCGGAGCGCGTCGTCGCGGCGGGTCCAGACGCGGTCTACGTCGCCACGGGCTCGACGTTCGACGCTTCGGGCTACTCGATCTCGGCACCGCACCGCGACACGATCCCTGGCCTCAGCGGCGCCCATGTCCTTGACGCGGGGGCCGCGATCGCCGCGCCCGAGCACTGCGGCGCGCATGTCGTCGTGGTGGATGACAACAGCGACTACGTGCCGCTCGGCCTCGCGCTGCTGCTGGCCCGGACCGGCCGGACCGTCGAGCTGGTCACGCGGCACCTGCACGTCGGGAGCCGGCTGACGGCCACCGGCGACCTACCGTTCGCGCTGCCGCAGCTCGCAGCCGCCGGGGTCCGCGTCCACGCGCAGACCGTCGTCGTGCGGATCGAACCGGGCACCGTCACGGTCGCCGACGCGTGGGGCGGCGAGGAGGCCTCGCTGGTGGCGAACACCGTGGTTCTGTCGATGATGCGCAGGTCCGACGCCGCACTGGCGAGAGCCCTGGCGGAGCGCGGCGTCGCGGCGACGCTGGTGGGCGACTGCGTCGCCCCGCGGGAAGTCGACGACGCGATGTACGAAGGGCTCCGGCTGGGGCTGGCCGTCTAGCGAGCGTGCCCGGAGAGAGTCCCGCCGTGTCAAGGACAGAGACGCTTGCCGACGAGCGGCTCGAGGGCCGGTATCTCGCGTTCGCCGGGCTGGCCAGCGCGCTACTGACGTGCTCGGACTGGTCGCGGCTGGCCACTGCCGTCTCGCGATCGCTGGGCGTGATCGGCGAGACGCCGCCGGTCCGCCTCTGGGCGATGACGCCGGATGGCCCGAGCGAGCTGGCGCGCCACCCGGGCGACCATCGGTTCGGCCGCCTGGCGCCCGGCGTCGTGAACCGCGCGGCGGCACTGGGTGATTCAACCGAGGCGGGCGGCGGCGGGCTTCTCGTCGGCCTTTATGCCGACGGCGTGACGCTGGGCGTGCTCGAGGTCGGTGAGCTCCCGGACCGCGAGCTGCTCGAGCAGATCGCGCCGATCGTGGGACTCCGCTTCAGCGTGCTGGCCGGCCGAGGAGTGGGAGGCATCGCGTTCTCGCCACGAGCGATCGAGGAGTCGGGTGACGCGTCGGCGGTCATCTCCCAGTTCGCCCGCCAGGCGAAGCGACTCCTCGACCACGATCGCCTGAGCGTGTACCTGATCACGCCGGACGGCCGGGCGTTCGAGCGCTTCGCCGTCGCGACTTCCGGCATCGTTCCCGGCGAGGGTGTGCTGATCCCGTTCGAGGACGTCGGCCTGCGGCACATCGTCCTCACGAACCGGCCGCTCGTCTCCGAGGACATCGCCGCCGACGGGCGCATCGTCGGCCGCGAGGATCGCGTGATCGCGCAGGCCGGCTTCCACAGTCTCGTGAGTGTCCCGCTGCGCCGCGACACACGTCCATTCGGGCTCCTGAACTTCGTGAGCCGCCAGCCGGGCTTCTACGGAACCCAGGACATTCCCGTCGCCCAGCAGATCGCCGACCAGATCGCCGCATTCGTCGAGCATCTGGGGTTCCAGCGACGCATGAGCACGTTCATCCGTCACGAGGCGACGGAGTGGACGCGAGCGCGTGTCACCCGCGATCTCTACCACCCGGTCGCGCAGGCGACGCCGGAGATCGCACGCGCGGCGTCCGAGCTCGAGCGCATGCTCGGGGACACCGCCGCCGCCGAGCAGGCGCGCCGGATCCGGGATCTCGCGCAGTTCGAGCTGGCCGACATCCGTCGCGCAGTGGTCGACCTCGACCCGCCGGGGCTGGAGACGCACACGCTCACCGAGATGATCGAGCTCGCGGTCGAGCGCTTCCGCGAGCGCGGGGACGCCACGCCGCGGCTGCGCATCCAGGGCGACACGGCGGGACTGGCGGCGATCGTGCCGCGCGCGACGTACCGGATCCTGCAGGAGACGCTGATGAACGTGGCGCTCCACGCACACGCGACGACCGTCGACGTCCGCCTCAAAGTGGATCGCGATCTGCTCCTCACGATCGAGGACGACGGCGTCGGCTTCGACACGGCGGCGGCCGAGCAGGGCGACGGTCTCGGCCTGCGGCACATGCACGAGCGTGCCGAGGCGCTCGGCGGGTTCCTGACCATCGAGAGCGAGCCGGCCGCGGGAACGCGGGTGGCCCTGACGGTGCCGAGCGTCCGCGATGCCGTCGAGGCGGCGCCCGTCTCCGCCCCGCAGCTCGTCGCGACCACAAACGGCGAGCCGACGCTGCGCGTGTTCGTGGCCGCCGCGAACGCGCTGATGCGGGCGGGACTGTGCCGCGTGCTGGAGCACGACGAGCTGATGCGCGTCGTGGGCGAGGCGTCGACCGTTGACGAGTTGCGAGGCCAGGTTCGCCGGCTGCATCCCGACGTCATCGTGCTCGCGACGACGGCGACGAGCGACGGCGTGCGCGAGGTGCTCGAGGCGATCCGCGGCGACGTGCCGAACTCCGCCGTGCTGGCGGTCGTCGACGGCGACCGCCGGCACGCACGCGAGGTCGTAGACGCCGGCGCGAGCGGCGTCGTGCGCGCGACCACCGACGCCGGCGACCTTGTCCAGGCGGTGCGGACGGTGGCCACCGGAACCCGCGTCGTCCTGGGAGACGAGCCATCCGCGGGCGAGCCGTGTGAGCGGCTGAGCGCACGTGAGCGCGAGATCCTCACCCTGCTCGCCGATGGGCGCACGAACGCGGAGATCGGCGACCGCCTGTTCCTGGCGGCGAAGACGGTCGAGCGGCACGTGTCGGTGATCGCACGCAAGCTGAACGCGCGCAACCGAGCGCACGCCGCGGCCATCGGCGTCGCACGCCAGCTCGTGTTGACAGATATGCTGGTATACCAAAACGCCAAAATGCACGATGAGCGGAGGATCCGATGAGCGGCACTCAGCAGCAGGCGACGGGCATCTTCTGTCCACGACGTCTCGCGCATGCCAACCTCTTCGTGTCCGACCTCGAGGCGGCCCAGCGATTCTGGACCAGGACGGCGGGGTTGACCAAGGTGTTCGACGAGCCCGGCATCGGGGCGGTGTTCCTCTCGAACGGAGCGACGCACCACGACGTGGCGCTCATGGAGGTCTCCGATAAGCCGCGTATCGGCATCGGCGGTCATGTCCAGGTCTCGTCGGAGCGAGGGTCGCGGCCCGGCCTCAACCACCTGGGCTTCGAGATGGAGTCCGAGGCGGATCTCGTCGCCGCCTACCGGCGGTGCCAGGAGGCCGGCGTCGAGCTGCACCGTACGACCGACCACAAGATCTCGCGCAGCATCTACCTGTTCGACCCCGACGGGAACTACGTCGAGTTCTACGCCGACGCGACCGACGACTGGCGCGAGACCTACCGCCGGAACGAAGGGAGCCTGATCAGCGAGCACTGGGACCCGCTGGCGCAGGACCCCGCCCGGTCTCCGCGCTATCAGGAGGACCCCGACATCGAGGCGCCTGAGGACGCCGTCTTCAGGCCACGCCGGCTCGTGCACGCGGTGCTCGTCGTGTCTGACCTCGAGCGCCTCCTGACGTTCTATACCCAGGTCGCCGGGATGCGGCTCGTCCACGACCACCGGGACGACGGCTATGCCGTGCTCGCCGGGGCGAAGGGCGGGGTCGACCTCGCCCTCTTCTCCGCGACGGAGGGCCAGCCGCCCGGGCTGCACCATCTCGGCTTCGAGGTCGCGGACGCGGATGAGCTGTCCGCCTCGATCCGCCGCGCCCGCGAGCAGCTCGGCGACGACGCAGTCGACGATCTCGGCACCGGCGCCGCGGCCGCCGTCATCCGTGACCCCGACGGCATCGCGTGCAAGTTCTTCGCCCGCCGGCCCGACGACGGGGCGCCGGCGCCGGCGCCGTTCCTGCTCTAGATGCGCTTCGGACGAATCGAGACCGCGGCCGGCGAGCGCCATGACGTCCGCTTCGTGGACGGCGTCGCACGGGCGAGTGACCGTGAGTGGCCGCTGGCCGACGTGCGGATCCTGCCGCCGGTCGAGCCCGGGAAGCTGATCTACGTCGGCATGAACTACCGCGATCACGCCGCCGAGCTCAACGCCCCCGTGCCGCAGGAGCCGCTGCTCTTCTTCAAACCGCGCACGGCCCTCATCAGCCACGAGCAGGCCGTCGTACGACCGCCGGGCACCACGCAGCTCGAGTACGAGGGCGAGCTGGCGGTCGTGATCGGCTCGCGCTGCCGGAACGTCGCGGAGGCCGACGCCGCCGGCGTCATCGCCGGCTACACGATCGCCAACGACATCACTGCGCGCGACTGGCAGCGGCTCGACAGCCAGTGGACCAAGGCCAAGAGCTGGGACACGTTCGCGCCGATCGGCCCGTGGATCGAGACCGAGCTCGATCCGCGGGACGTCGCGATCACGACCGTCGTCAACGGTCGGAAGCGCCAGCAGGGGTCGACGCGGCACCTGATCTTCGGGGTGCCGGAGCTCGTGGCCTACGCCTCGCGCGTGATGACGCTGGAGCCCGGAGACGTGATCTCGACCGGCACGCCACCCGGCGTCGGGCCCCTGGAGGTCGGCGACGCGGTCGAGGTGACGGTCGACGGCATCGGCACGCTGCGCAACGTCATCGTGACCGAACCCGCAGAGGAGTGAACATGGCAGCATCAGTCCACAACCCCGACACGCTCGCCGCGCCGCTCGGGCTGTACTCCCACGTCGCCGAGGCGCGCGGCGCGCGGACGGTCACCATCGCGGGACAGGTCGGCGCTGACGCGTCGGGCGCGCTCGCCGGCCACGACGTCGGCGCGCAGACGCGACGCGCGTACGAGAACCTCGGCCTCGCCCTCGCGTCGGCGGGCGCGACGTGGCGGGACGTGGTGAAAATGACGACGTTCCTCGTCTCCGAGGAGCTCATCGAGCCGTTCATGGCCGCCCGGCGCGAGGTGTTCGCCGAGCTGTTTCCGGACGCCGCGTACCCGACGAACACGCTGCTCGTCGTCAGCCGGCTCGTGCATGCGGAGTTCCTCGTGGAGATCGAAGCCACGGCGGTGACCGACTGACATGCGGCGGCGAGCCGCCGTAGCGGGAGGCGGGATCGCCGGGATGGCGGCCGCCGGCGCGCTTGCGCGGCACGGCTTCGAGGTCTGCGTGCACGAGCGGGCGCCCGGACTGCGCGAGCTCGGCGCCGGCATCTATCTCAAGGAGAACAGCCTGCGCGTCCTCGATCAGCTCGACGTCTACGAACGGCTCGAGGCGCGCGCCGTCCGGTTGGCCGAGACCCGTCTGCGGACCGAGGGCGGGCGACTGGTCCTGACCAGACGCGTCGCCCGCGAGCGCACGCTCGTGGCTCTGCGGGAGGACCTGCATGCGCTGCTCACAGAGGCCGCGGAGGCCGCCGGAGCGGAGATCCGCACACGCTCGCGCGTCGAGACCGCCGCCCCGAGCGGCGCGCTGACCCTGCAGGGCGGCCGCGAGGCCGACCGGCCGGACCTCGTCGTCGGCGCTGACGGGCTGCACTCGCGCGTTCGCACGACGGCGGGCATCGACGGCCGCGTGCGCATCCTCGCCGACGGCGCGACGCGGCTGCTGATCCCCCGCACGGAGACGCAGCCGGTGAGCACGGAGCACTGGTCGGGGCGCCTGCGGGTGGGCGTGACCCCGTGCTCGCCGGACCAGACGTACGTGTTCCTCATCGGCCCGGAGTCCGACGAGCACGCCCGGCGGCTCCCCGTCGACACGGAGTACTGGCTGCGCTCGTTCCCGTACCTCGGTGAGGTCTTCGAACGCGTCGTCGGAGCCGAGGGGACGCACCATCCGCACGCGCTCGTCGAGTGCTCGCGCTGGACGCGCGGACGCATCGCGCTCGTCGGCGACGCCGCGCACGCACAGCCGCCGAACCTCGGCCAGGGAGCCGGCCTGGCGATCGCCAACGCGTGGGCGCTCGCCCGGACGCTCCAGCCGAGCGACACCGTCGAGGCCGGGCTCGCCGCATGGGAGGCGCAGAACTTCCCGCTCAGTCGGCGCGTGCAGCGCTGGTCGCACCGCTACGGGCTGGCCGGGCATCGGTGGCCGCCGCGCCTGCACGGCGCCCGCACGGCGACCCTCTGGGTGATCGGGCACTCCCCATACACTCGTGACCAATGGGCATGGCTCTGGCGTGGCGGCGTCTCCGACGGGGACCAGCCGGCTCGGTCAACATGGACTGAAACCGCATGACTTCCGAGATCCCGTCACCGGCGTCCCCGCGCCCCGAGCCGAGGCAGCTCGCGCGCGTGACGCTCGCGCAGGCGGCCGCCGACGCGGTGCGCGAGATGATCATGCTCGGCGAGCTGCCGGTCGGCTCGCGCATCCGCCAGCGCGAGCTGGCGGCTCAGCTGCGCGTGAGCCGTACGCCGATGCGAGAGGCGCTGAGCAAGCTGGCGAGCGAAGGGCTGATAAGGACGGACCCCAGCGGCCAGGCGATCGTCTGCCGTCCGTCGGTCGAAGAGCTCGAGGAGCTCTACGAGATCCGCCAGTTGCTCGAGGGGCAGGCGGCCGCGCACGCGGCCGAGCACCGGCGCCCCGAGGACGTCGAGCGCTTGCGGCGCATCGTCGCCAGCCTCGACCATGCGCCGTCGGCGGATGCCTGGGTCCGCCTCAACGCGGAGTTCCACACCGCGCTGTACCGGCTGGCGCAGCGGGCCGAGCTCGTCCGCCTGATCGACTCACTGCGGATCCGCACGGAGGTCTACGTCCGGATCCTCGTCGAGACCGGCAGCTCGGACGAGGCCCAGCAGGACCACCGCGACATCGTCGCGGCGCTCGACGCCGGTGACGCAGACAAGATCCGCTCGCTCGTCCACAAGCACCTGCGCCACACGCGCGACCGGGTCGCAGCCGTGATCCGGTCGCAGGGCGGCAGCTGACCGGCCATGACCGGCGTCGCTTCCCTGCCGGCGGCCGCGCACGGCCTGTGGCCCGCGGTGATGTGCGCGGGGCTGTCGTTCCGGCAGTGGTGGATCGAGGTCGACGGCGTGGCGACCCGCTGCCTCGAGGCCGGCTCGCCCGATGCGCCACCGGTCGTGTTCCTTCACGGCGTCGGCGGCCACCTCGAGGCGTTCCACCGCAACCTCGCGGTCCACGCGGCGCGCTATCGGGTGGTCGCGTACGACCTGCCGGGCCACGGGCTGAGCACGTTCGATCCCGGACGGTCGTACGAGATCGACGGCTACGTGCGCCACCTCGAGGCGCTGCTCGACGCGCTCGACATCAGCTCGGTGGCGCTGAGCGGACTCTCGCTCGGGGGGTGGATCGCGGCGCGCTTCGCCGCCTCCCGCACCGACCGCGTCGCGGCGCTCGTGCTCAACGGGACCGGGGGAGCGACGTTCGACGAGCGCGTCATGGCAGACATCAAGCGGCTCTCGAGCGCCGCAACGACGACGCCGGACGGCGACGCCGTGACCGCACGGCTGCGCTGGCTGATGGCGGACCCGGCCAGCGTGTCAGTGGACCTCGTCGAGGCCCGGCGCGTCATCTATGCGCAGCCGCACATGGGCGCCGCGATGCGCCGCATCCTCTGCCTACAGGAGCCGGCCGTCCGCCGCCGCAACCTGATCGCACCCGAGGAGTGGGCCGCCATCGCCGCGCCCACGCTCATCATCTGGGGCGATCGCGACCCGACGGGCCTGCCGGCGATCGCGCACGGCATCGCCGAGGGGATCCCGGACGCGCGCGTCGAGGTACTGGCCGACTGCGGGCACTGGGCCCAGTTCGAGCGGGCCGACCGCTTCAACGCCCTCCAGCTCGAGTTCCTGGGCGCGGCGTATCCCAGCTAGCTAGGCGGCAGCGCCCTGCAGCTTGCATAGCCGCGCGAGGTTGCCGCTCCAGATCTGCTCCGCTTCCTCCTCGGTCACGTCCATCGCCGCGACGGCATCGCGCGAGCGCTCGATCAACCAGCGGCCGTCCTGGGCGTCGTACGGGGCGTCGCTGCCGAACACGATCTGGCCGGCACCGAAGAACGACTCGACGTTCATCAGCGTGTTGACGTTGCCGATCCCGGCCGTATCGGCGTAGATCCGCCGGAATCCCTCGAGCAGGGGACGCGTGTCCGTGGCCGGCTCGTAGTGCGTGTAGGGCAGCCAGTCGTCGGCGTACAGGACCTCGATCCGCGGGACGAAGAACGGGATCATCCCGCCGCCGTGGTGAGCGATCACGTTGAGCTTCGGGTACTTCTCGAGCACGCCGCCGAGCACCAGCGCCGTCAGCGCGACGGAGGTCTCGTACGGCCAGCCGAACGTGTACCAGCTCAGGTGGGACGAGGTCCGGTCCGGCCCGATCCCGGGGAGGACGGTGGAGCGCCACGGATGCACCCAGATCGGCGCCTCCAGTTCGTTCGCGGCCGCGAACACGCCGTCGAGCTCCGGCGCGTCGAACGCCGGCGAGCTCGGCGCGGCGAACAGGACGACGCCGACCAGGCCGAGCTCCTCGACGCAGCGCCGCAGCTCGCGCGCAGCCACGTCGGGGTCGTGCATCGAGAGCATGCCGACGCCGAGGAACCGGTCCGAGTGCTCCCGCACCGCGGCCGAGAGCGTCTCGTTGGCGATCGCCGCGAGCTCGACGCTGTGGTCGCCGTGGAAGAAGGCCTCGAGCGGGGGCACGGGGGGCGTGACCACCTGCATGTCGATCCCGAGGTCGTCGAGGTCCGCGATGCGCTTCTCGATGTCCGTGAGCCCACGCAACGTCTCCCACATCTCGAACGCCGACCGGGCGCCGGCCATCGCGGCCTCGGTCTCGGCCAGCAGCGTGCCGTCGCGGCGCACGCGCTCGAGGACGGCGCTGCGGTACTCCAGCGGCAGCAGGTGGGCAAACGCGTCGATCTTCATGAGCAGATCCCCTTGTCAAGCGGCATCTTGGTATGCCAGAATGCTGGCATTCCCCGGTGGCACCGGCCTCGCGGCCGCCGCGAGGCGTTTGTCACAGTCCGTGTCGGTGACATGTTCACTGACCTCGTTGCCCTGTCATCAAAAATGCGGACGGCGAGTCACAGTGATGGTGTGGTCCGCTGCGCTTTCACCCAAGGGTGAATATGCGCTCAGCGCACCTTCCACACTGATGTAATCGCCGTCGGCACACCCATCGGAAGCTCTGCGACACCGACAGTGATCCGTGCGCAGAGCGCGACGTCCTCGCCCCACAAATCTGACCAGAGATCCGTGCTGCCGTTGCCGACCTCGATGAACTCGGCCGGGTAGCCCTCGACGAGGTTCACATAGTTCACCTGCGAGAGCGGCCGGACGACGCGCTCGAGCGACCCGAGCTCGTCCTTGAGCGTGCGCAGGATCGCAAGCGCCGTGACGCGGTTGGCCTCGTAGCCCTGTTCGATCGTCAGGTCGCGCCCGACCTTGCCCTGGAAGCGAGGGGATCCGTCGACGAACGGGCCGTGGCCGGCGAGGTGGACCACGTCCCCGTCGCGGACGGCCCAGCGGTACTTCGTCACCGTGGCCTGCGAGCGGGGGAGCTCGAAGCCGAGCTCCCCCAACCGGCCGACCACTGCGTCGGCGTCAGCCACTCCAGGCCTCCGCCTGCTGCTTGATCTCGTCGCGGTCGTAGTCCGACCACTCGGCGATGATGTCCTTGACCTGCTGCGTGCCGATGATCTCGTTGACGTCGAGCGGTTCCTTGAGCTGCTTCGTCTCCGCGAGGATGTCGGCGGCGGTCTGCCAGCCCTCGACGGATGGCTCGCCGTACGGAGTGTCCGTCTGCCCGAGCTCGGCCCCGACCGGCGTGAGCAGCTCGAGCCGCTTGTCCATGTAGGACTTGGCGAAGTCGCGGTCGGTGCAGTCCTCCGGGAACTGGTTGCAGCCGATCTCGAGCGCAGCGTCTGGATTGGACGTGGCGAACAGGTTGCCCTTCGACCACGCACGCGCGATCCGGATGACGATGTCGCGCTGCTCGGGGTCGTTCAGCGTCTCCTCCTTCGCGTGGAGGCAGTCGCCGGGGATCGCGGCGTACTTCTCCGGGGTGATGTCCACGAGGTCGGCACCCGATGCCTGGAGGCCCAGGATGTCGGTGTAGGCCGACGCGTAGCCGGCCACCCTGCCGGTATCGATCGCCCGCCGGGCCGCCGGGCCCGACCCGCCGATCGCGAGCAGCTTGACGTCCTCGCCGGCCTTGAGGCCGGCGTCCTGGAGCGCCGACTCCACCATCGGGCCCTCGCCGCCTCCCACCTCCGAGATGCCGAGCTCCTGGCCGGCGAATCCGGCGACTTCCGTGATGCCGCTCGGCCTGGACGCCGTGATGCCGAAGATGTTGCGCGAGGTCATGCAGAACACGGCGCGGATCGACGGGTCGGCCTGATGCGCCAGCATCACCGCGGTGGCGGCGGCCATGCCATAGGGCGCGTTGCCGGCGATGATCTGCTGGGTGACGAAGTCCGAACCGTCCGTGGCCTGCGACTCCACCTCGAGCTTCTCCTGCTCGAGGAAGCCCTCTGAGCGAGCGGTCGGCAGGCCGATCCAGGCGGGGCCTTCCGGCGACGACAGCAGGAGCGTCGTCTCAGCGGGCTGCGGCGCGCCGTTCTGCGCGGCGCCACTGGCCTTGTCCCCCTCTCCGGCGTCGTCATCTCCACAGGCTGCGAGCACGAGCACGCAGCCGCTGAGCACTGCGAAGAGGTAGCGGCGTATCGACATCCCTCCCACCTTTCGGTGTGAACTCCATGCTTCTCACCGTAAATGCATGCGCGATGAGAAGACATGCAGGAAACGAGTTGACAGCGATCCGATGCTACGGTTCTGACCCGGTCACCGCACCGGGAGATTCCCTCATGTTTTCGAGGGTTTCACCCCGGGCGCTGCCGCGTACTATTGCGGCCTGACGACGGCGGTCTTCACTCCGGCGACGATCGGGCGGCTCGAGGTCCGCAACCGCTTTGTGCGGTCGGCGACCGCCGAGGCGATGGCCGACGAGCACGGTGCCGTGACACCGGGACTGATCGCGCTGCACCAGACCCTGGCCGGCGCCGATGTCGGGCTGATCATCTTCGGGCACCTGTTCTGCCACCCGCGCGGGCGCTATGGGCCGGGCCATGTCGGGATCCACGACGACGCGATGCTGCCGGGCCTGGCTGCGCTCGCGCATGAGGTGCGCACGCGCGGTGCTCGCATCTTCGCGCAGCTGACGCATGCCGGCAGCCAGTCGCGACTCGCCGCCGTGGACCCGCTCGCGCCGTCGCCGGTGCCCAACGCGCTCACCGGGCGCCCGGTCTCCGGCGCATCGGAGGACGAGATCGGCGAGGCCATCGCCTCGTTCGGCGCCGGCGCCCGCCGTGCCGTCGAGGCGGGATTTGACGGTGTCCACATCCATGCGGCCAACGGCTACCTGATCAGCGAGTTCTCGTCGCCGCTCGCCAACCGGCGCACCGACCGGTGGGGCGGCTCGGCCGAGAACCGCGACCGCTTCGTGCTCGAGGTCCTCCGCGCCGTTCGCCGTGCGGTGCCCGCGGGCTTCCCGGTCAGCGTCAAGCTCGGTCTCGCCGACGCCGTCCCCGGCGGCCTCGACCTGGACGAGACGCTGCCCCGCGCCCGCCGGCTCGTCGAGGCGGGCGCCGACGCGATCGAGGTCTCGGTGAACGTCATGGCGCGTCCGGCGGACTCGGCGCGCACGTACGTGGCCGTGGATCGCCGGCGCGCGATCATGGACCTCCTGCCGCACCGGGTGCTGGCCGGGCCCGTCGCCGAGGCCTACAACGCGCCGCTGGCGCGGGCGCTGCGCGGCGCCGTCGACACGCGCATCATCCTCGTCGGCGGGCTGCGCACCACGGCGACGCTGAGCCGTGTCATCGAGTCGGGCGACGCCGACTTCGTCGCCATGGCGCGGCCGTTCATCCGCGAGCCCGACATCGTCCGGCAGATCGCGAACGGGCGGACTGGACGCGTGGACTGCACGTCATGCAACCTGTGCCTGGCGCACGGTGGCCACCACACGCTGCGCTGCTGGCGGACGCCGCGCCGGCATCTGCTCGACCACGCGTTCTACCGGCTCAAGGGCGGCCTGCGGCCGACGCTGTTCCGCGGGCACCCTCCAGATCAAGACTGAAGGCGCGCAGGCTGTGCGATCAGTGGGCGGTCGCGGGCTCGAACCGCGGACCTCCTGCTTGTAAGGCAGGCGCTCTGACCAGCTGAGCTAACCGCCCGGGTTCGCCCATGCTAGAGCGCTCCGGCGAGGACGTCGGCGAGCGCGAACGGCGCCGGCTGCTCGAGCTGGGCGTAGTTGCACGAGGCGGGGTCGCGGTCGGGGCGCCAGCGGACGAACTGCGGCGGGTGGCGGAAGCGCGCTCCCTCGAGGTAGTCGTAGCGGACCTCGACCACGCGCTCGGGACGCAGCGGGACGAACGAGAGGTCCTTCTTCGGGTTCCAGCGGCTGCCGCCCTCGGGTCCCTGGCTCATCTCCGCGGCCCAGTGCCACGGGTGGTCGGCGAACGAGATCACGAGCGGCTGGAGCTCGGCGAGCAGCTCGCGCCGGCGAGCCATCGGGAACGCGCCGATGACGCCGACCGGGGCAAGGTGGCCCATGTGCTGGTCCATCCACTGCGACGGCGGCGCGGCCTCGTCGACGTAGAGGCCGAGCAGCAGCGAACCGATCGCGTCCTTGTGCGCCTTGTGCACGCGGTAGCCGGCGACGACGCAGTCGGCCGTGCGGACGTGCTTGATCTTCGCCATCACGCGCTTGTCCGGTTGGTAGGTGAGGTCCGCGCGCTTGGCGATCAGCCCGTCGAGGCCGGCGCCCTCGAACCGCTCGAACCAGCGCCGGGCGACGGCCTCGTCGCGCGTGAGCGGCGTCACGTGGATCGGTGCGCGCGCGTCGGCCAGCGCGGCCTCGAGCGCCGCGCGGCGGTGCGCGAACGGCGTGCCCGTGAGGTCGTCGTCGCCGAGCGCCAGCAGGTCGAACGCGACGAAGCTCGCCGGCGTCCTGGCGGCGAGCATCGTCACGCGGCTGTTCGCCGGGTGGATGCGCTGCTGGAGCGCCCAGAAGTCGAGCCCGCCGTCGCCGGCGATCACGATCTCGCCGTCGATCACCGCCCGTTCCGGGAAGCTGCGCTTGACCGCCTCCACCACCTCGGGGAAGTAGCGCGTCATCGGCCGCTCGTTGCGGCTGCCGATCTCGACCTCGTCGCCGTCGCGGAACACGATCGAGCGGAACCCGTCCCACTTGGGCTCGTAGAGCTGGCCGGGCGGGATCGCGCCGACGGGCTTCGCGAGCATCGGCGCGACGGGCGGCATGACGGGCAGGTTCATCGCATGGCGATTGTGCCGCCCACGAGCGGCAGGCGGAGCGTGCCGCGCGACGGGTCGTGCGCCGGCGCACAGCGTTGCGGCTGCCATCATGCGCGCGATGGATCGCTCGATCGCCTGGCGCTCGGCGCTGCTGCAGGCGCTGCTGGTGGGGTGTGTCGCGGTGGTGCTCGGGCTGGCCCTGCCGCGATCGTTCTTCGAGGACTGGGGCTGGCTCGCCGGACCGGCCGCGTGGGGCGGCTGCGCGCTGGTGGTCGCCGGCGCGCTGCGGCTGCCGTGGGCGCTGGTCGTCGTCGGCGCGGGGCTGTCGGGCCTGCTGATGCTGCCGGGCGTGCTGGTGGGAGCCCACTGGCTCGGCGCGCCGTTGGGCCTGGCGGCGTTCGGCGCCTGGTGCGGATGGCTCGCGGGGCGGCGACGGGTCGTGGCGGTCGCCTGATGGATCTTGGCCTGCGCGATCGTGTCGCGCTCGTCACCGGCGCGTCCAAGGGCATCGGGCGCGGGATCGCCGGCACGCTGATCGCCGAGGGAGCGCGAGTGGCGATCGCGTCGAGCTCGGCCGACCGGATCGCGGCGACGGCGGGGGAGCTCGGCGCGCGCGGGTATGTCCATGACTCGGGGGACCTCGACGCCGTCCCGGCGCTCGTGGCGCAGGTGCAGGCCGACCTCGGCCCGGTCGATATCTACGTCGCCAACACCGGCGGGCCGCCGAGCGGCGACGACCCGCTCGGCTTCACGCGCGAGCAGTGGGAGGCGGCCCACCGGACGCTCGTGCTCTCGCCGATGACGTTCCTCGAGCACCTGCTGCCGGCGATGGCCGAGCGCGGCTTCGGCCGCGTCGTCGCGATCGGGTCGATCGCCGTGCGCGAACCGCCCGACCACCTGCAGCTCTCCAACTCCCACCGCCCCGGGCTGGTCACGGCGTTCAAGGTGCTCGCGCGCCGCTACGCAGGCGCGGGCGTGACGCTCAACCACGTCCACCCGGGAGCGATCGCGACCGACCGCATCTACGACACGTCCGGCGGCCGCGAAGCCGCCGAGCGCAGTGCCCGCGAGCGCATCCCGGCCGGCCGCCTGGGCACCGTCGACGAGCTGGCCGCGGCCGCGGTGTTCCTCTGCTCGGTCCCGGCCGGATACATCACCGGCACGTCGCTGCTCGTGGACGGCGGCGCGAGCCGCAGCGTCTCCTAGCCGGAACGACTGTAGATACCCCCAGGGGGAATCGAACCCCCGCTACCAGCGTGAAAGGCTGGCGTGCTAACCGCTACACCATGGGGGCGAGCGAACTGTCGATTCTAGGCGCTCGCCGACGCTCAGCCGGGCGACGACTCGTCGGGCCAGTGGCCGTGCTCGTCGTAGAAGCGGCGGGCCTCCTCTTCGCGGTCGCGATCCTCGCGGCCGGTGATCAGGAAGTAGAAGATCACGCCCACCATGAGCAGGCCGCCGACGACTCCGATGATGCTCCAGACGAGCTCCGCCATGGTCAGTGCCCCCGGCAGGACTCGAACCTGCGTCGCGCGGAGTAAAAGTCCGCC
This sequence comes from Solirubrobacteraceae bacterium, assembly GCA_035706585.1. Classification (GTDB taxonomy): domain Bacteria; phylum Actinomycetota; class Thermoleophilia; order Solirubrobacterales; family Solirubrobacteraceae; genus DASSUW01. The sequence goes on from DASSUW010000451.1 coordinate 33,199, forward strand.
GCTCTAACCGCTGAGCTACGAGGGCTGGGACATGGTAATTCGCCGGGCTACTCTGGCTCCGTGCACCCGGAGGGCGAGGGTCGGTCGGTCCCCGCACGGCGGCGCAGGAGGACCCCTGAGGTAGCGGAGCGCGAGATCATTTCCGCGGCCGAGTCGTTCCTGCGGGAGCGCCCGTTCCGGGAGCTGACCGTCGACGAGGTGATGCGGCGCACCGACCTCTCGCGGCCGTCGTTCTACGTGTACTTCCGCGACCGTCATCAGCTCGTGCTGCGGGTGGTCGAGCACCTCGGGTCCGAGCTGTTCACGATGTCCGACCGCTGGCTGAAGGGCACCGGCGAGGGACCCGAGCTGGCGCGGGCGGCCCTCGACGGCATCGTCGCCGTGTACGTCGAGCACGGGCCGGTGATGCGGGCGCTGGCCGACGCGGCGGTCGACGACCCCGGCGTCGAGGCCGCGTACACCGCCCTCGTCCAGAGCTTCATCGGTGCGACGGCCCGGCACATCGAGGAGGAGATCGCCGCCGGGCGAGTGCTCAAGCTGTCGGCGCACGAGACCGCGACGGCGCTCGTGTGGATGATGGAGCGCTACCTCACGCTCAGTCTCGGCCGCGAGCCGACGACGCCGGCGCCGCATGTGGCCGACACGCTGGCGACGATCTGGAACCGCGTGCTCTACGGAGCGCGGTAGGCGCGCGGACCGCCAGGAGTCGCCGCGCGAACGGGTCAGTGGCGGAAGTGGCGGCGGTGGGTGAACACCATCGAGATGCCGGCGGCGTCGGCCGCCTCGACCACCTCGTGGTCGCGGACCGAGCCACCGGGCTGGATGACCGCGGTGATCCCCACGTCGACCGCGAGCTGCGGCCCGTCGGAGAACGGGAAGAACGCGTCGGACGCCATCGCGCCGCCCGCCAGGTCCGTGCCGGTCGCGCGCGCCTTGTCGATCGCCAGCCGCACGGAGTCGACCCGGCTCATCTGCCCGGCGCCGATGCCGACCGACGCGAGGTCGCGCGCCAGCACGATCGCGTTCGAGCGCACGTGCTTGCAGACCTTCCAGGCGAACAGCATCTCGCCCCATTCGGCCTCGGACGGCTTGCGCTCGGTCACGACCTCCATCTCCGAGCGATCCTCGAGATCGATGTCGCGGTCCTGCACGAGCAGGCCGCCCATGACGCGCTTGACGTCCCACTCCGTGATGTTCATCCGCCGCCGCTCGTTGTCCTCGAGGATGCGCAGGTTCGGCTTGGTCGCGAGCGCGTCGACCGCGTCGTCGCTGAACTGGGGCGCGAGCACGACCTCCGCGAACTGCTCGAGCAGCGCGGCGGCCAGCTCGCGGTCGACCGGGCGGTTGAAGCAGATGACGCCGCCGAACGCCGACAGCGGGTCGCACGCGAACGCGCGGCGGTACGCCTCCAGCGCCGAGCCGCCGACGGCCGCCCCGCACGGATTGTTGTGCTTGATGATCACGCACGCCGGAACCTCGAACTCGGACACGAGCAGGCGCCCCGAGTTGATGTCGAGCACGTTGTTGAACGACAGGTCCTTGCCGCCGAGCTGGCGGACCTGCGAGAGCACGTGCATGCGGGCGCCGACCTGCGAGTAGTACGCGGCGCGCTGGTGCGGGTTCTCGCCGTACGAGAGGTCGGTGACCTTCTCGTAGGCGGACATCATCACGTCGGGGAAATCGCCCTGCTTCTCGGCGAACCAGCGCGAGATCGCGGTGTCGTACCGCGCGGTGTAGGCGAACGCCTCGGCCGCCAGGTTCTCGCGCGTGGGCAGGGAGAGCTTGAGGTCGCCGTCGCGGAGCTCCTGCAGGACCGCGTCGTAGCTCTCCGGCTTGACCACGACCGCGGTGAACGCGAAGTTCTTCGCCGCCGCGCGGATCATCGTCGGCCCGCCGATGTCGATGTGCTCGAGCACCTCGTGCTCGGTGACGCCGCGACGGCTCGCCCACGCCTCGAACGGGTACAGGTTCACGCACACGAGGTCGACGAACTCGACCTCGTGCTCCTGGGCGGCGGCCATGTGCGCGGGCTCGTCGCGCAGCGCGAGCACGCCGGCGTAGAGCTTCGGGTGCAGCGTCTTGACGCGGCCGCCCATGATCTCCGGGAAGCCGGTGAAGTCCGCGATGTCGCGGACCTCGAGGCCCGCGTCGCGCAGCGCCGTGGCGGTGCCGCCGGTCGACACGAGCTCGATGCCGAGGTCGGCGAGCCCGCGCGCGAACTCCGCGATCCCGGTCTTGTCGGACACGGACAGCAACGCCCGCCGGACGCGGACCTCCCCCGGCTGGGTCATCGCGGTCCTCCCATCCGGCGGGGACGATACCTGTGGGACGCTGGTCATCGCTCAACCGTCACTTGTCTCGGGTGGGCAGGGTCGACATGCACGGCGCCGCGCGCGATCTGCACGACGGCATCGCAGAGCAGGTCGTGCTCGAGCGGGCGCAGGGCGATGCGCACCGCGGCGGCGTCGCGCGCGTCGGGCAGCTCGAGCGCGCGCTGCGCGATGATCGGCCCGGTGTCGACGCCCTCGTCGACGAAGTGGACCGTGACGCCGAAGACCTTGACGCCGTAGTCGAGCGCCTGCTCGACCGCCCGCAGGCCGGGGAACGCCGGCAGCAGCGCGGGATGCACGTTGATGACCCGGCCCGGGAAGCGCTGCAGGAAGCCGGGCGAGAGCAGCGCCATGTAGCCGGCGAGCACGACGAGCTCGGTGTCGTGGCCGGCGAGGAAGTCGGCGATGGCACGATCACGGTCGGCTCGCACGCCGGCGAGCGGGAACGTGCCGGTCGGCACGCCGACGTGCTCGGCGCGCTCGAGCGCCGGCGCGTTCGGCTTGTCGCTGGCCACGGCGACAACCTCCACGCCGTGGCGGCCGTGGACCCGATCGAGGATGGCCTGGAGGTTCGTGCCGGTGCCGGACGCGAGCACACCGACCCTCATGTCACCTCCAGCTTCGGGAACCGCCCGCCGGTCGAGCGCAGGGTGCCGGCGGCGATCAGCGCGTCGACCCGTTCCAGGACCGCCGGCGCCGGCAGGTGCGACCAGGCGCCGTAGTGCGGCAGGCCGTCGTAGGAGTGCTTCTTGACGACCTTCGACTGCCCGCCGCGGAGAATCTCGACGGTGCGTGTGCGCCCGACCTCGGGCTCGGCCGATGCCACGACGTCGAGGATCGCCTCGTCGAGTGCGTCGAGGTCGCCGGCGTTCGGGCGGTGGGCGAGCTGGGCGGGGCGCCTGGACGCGGCGCGACGCTCGGGCGCGGGTGGCGGCGCGGGGGCGATCCCCGGATCGCAGATGTCGCAGCACGGGCCGGCGGGCGCGGGCGCGGCGCGATCGCCGAAGTGGCGCAGGATGCCCTCGCGCCGGCATTGCGTGCCCTCCACCCAGGCCCATACCGCGCGGTACTGGCGCCAGCGGACGCGCGTGCCCTCCTGGGCCGCGTTGCGGCACAGCGCGAGCGCGCGCCCGTCCCACGCGCCCACGAGCCGCCCGGCGACGCGGTCGGGCGCCGAGGGAGCGGGCTGGATGACGCCCGCCCGCGCGAGGTGCCCGACGATCGCGCGCACGACCTCCTCGTCGCCCGCGACGCGCACGAGCTCCTCGACCGCGAGATCGAACCGGGCGGGCGCTCCCGGCGCGGTCGCGCCGGCGGCGGCCGGCGGCGTCGCCCGGGCGGGCGTCGCCTCCCGGGCGCGCTCGGCGACGGTGACGATGCGGCGGGCGACGGCCTTCAGCGCGTCGTCGTCGACGGTGGACCGCTCGATGAAGAAGACATGGAGGCCCTTGTCCTTGCCGGTGGCGAAGACGAGGCAGCGGGCGGGCCGGCCGTCGCGACCCGCGCGGCCGGCCTCCTGGTAGTAGGCCTCGAGCGAGCTCGGAACGCTCTCATGGCAGACCGTGCGCACGTCCGCCTTGTCGATCCCCATGCCGAACGCGTTGGTGGCGACGACGACCGGCGCCTCGCCGGCCATGAACCGCCTCTGCGCCTCGGCGCGGGCCTCGCGCGGGAGGCCGGCGTGATAGACGATCGCCTCGACGCCGAGCTGGGAGGACAGGCGGTCGGCGAGCCGCTCGCTGTCGGCGCGGGTGCCGGCGTAGACGATCCCGGGCAGCGCGCCGGGCTCGGCGAGCGCGGCGGCGATCCCGCGATGGACCGCGGGCTTGTTCGCGCACCGCACGACCGCGAAGCTCAGGTTCGGGCGGTCGAACCCGGTCGCGACGCGCACCGGGTCGCGCAGGCCGAGCCGGCCGACGATGTCCGACGCCACCTGCGGGGTCGCCGTCGCGGTCGATGCCACGATCGCCTCGGCGCCGAGCCAGCGCGCGGCGTCGGCGAGGCGGAAGTAGTCCGGCCGGAAGTCGTGCCCCCACTGGGACACGCAATGCGCCTCGTCGACGACGAACAGCCCGATCCGTGCGTGGCGGATGCGATCCAGGAACCCCGGCGAGGAGAACCGCTCGGGCGCGACGTAGAGCAACCGCAGGTCGCCGCGGGCGGCGCGCTCGAGCGTGCGGCGGTTGGTCGCCGTGTCCTGCTGGGCGTTGATGAGCCCGACGTAGCCGGGCGCCACCCGCTCGACCGCCTGCACCTGGTCCTGCATCAGCGACACCAGCGGCGAGACGACGACCGTGAGGTCGGCCCGCATGAGCGCCGGCAGCTGGTAGCAGAGCGACTTGCCCGAGCCGGTCGGCATCACGACCAGGACGTCGCGACCGGCGACGGCCGCCGCGACCGCCTCGCGCTGGCCGGGCCGGAACGCCGGGAACCCGAACAGGTCGTGCAGCGCGCCCTCGGGATCACGCGCGCGTGCGACCGGCTCGGGCGGCGGTGGGCCCAGCCCCGGGAGCGCGACGTTCTCGACGGCGACCGACATGGACGGGCGACCATACCGGCGGGTCCGGAGGGCAAACGCGCGTTTGCGCAGTGTTGTGACAGTCCCGTGCGCGCGGTGACGCGAACGAAACGTCAACTGCCGCATTTAGGGGGTGGCCGAGAGGGGGTGGCTAACGAACGTGAACCTCTGGTTGACAAACGTAGTCCACCCCGTCCGGTCGCCGCCCTAAGTGCCGCCGTGCGCCGGCGCCGCGAGCCGCGCGGGGGTGGCGGCGCGAACCGCGCGAGGGGCGCAGGAGCGGCGGCGCTACGCCCCCACGAGCGGGAGCGCGGTCTCGAACGCGTCCTTGCGCTGGGCCGCGGCGGTCCCGCCGAGCGGGTACTCGCCCGAGAAACAGGCGTCGCAGTGGGTCTCGCGGGTGCCGTCGATCGCCTCGTACACGCCGCGCAGCGACAGGTAGGCCAGCGAGTCGCAGCCGAGCTCGGCGGCGACCTCGGCCTCGCTGCGGCCGTGGGCGATCATCTCCTCGCGCGTGGACATGTCGATCCCGTAGAAGCACGGGTGGCGGATCGGCGGGGCGCTGATCCGCATGTGCACCTCGGACGCCCCCGCGTCCCGGAGCATCGCGACGATCTGACGGGTGGTGTTGCCGCGCACGATCGAGTCGTCGACCACGACGAGGCGCTTGCCGGCGACGACCTCGGGCAGCGGGTTGAACTTCATCCGCAGGCCGTGCTTGCGCAGCTCCTGGCCCGGCTGGATGAACGTGCGCGCGACGTAGCGGTTCTTGATCAGCCCGTCGTCCTGCGGCAGCCCGGTGGCGCGGGCGAAGCCGCGCGCGGCGGGATTGCCCGAGTCGGGCACCGGGATCACGAGATCGGCGGACACCGGCGCCTCGCGCGCGAGGATCTCGCCCATCCGCCCGCGCGCCACCTGCAGCACCTGGCCGCCGAGCCGCGAGTCCGGCCGCGCGAAGTAGATGTGCTCGAACACGCACAGTGCGCGCCGCGCGCCCTCGACCGCCATTCGCGTCTGCACCCCTTCCGGCGTCAGCGACACGATCTCGCCCGGCTGCACGTCACGCAGGAAGCGCCCGCCGATGATGTCGAACGCGCAGGTCTCAGACGCGACGCAGTAGCGATCCCCCAACATCCCCAGCGACAGCGGCCGCAGCCCGGCCGGGTCGCGGAACGCGACCACGCGATCCTTGGTCATCACGACCGTCGAGTAGGCGCCCTCGAGCCGCGTCATCACGGCGGCCAGCGCGTCCTCGATCGTGTCGGCCGCGTGCGTGGACAGCAGCGCCGCGATGATCTCCGAATCCGACGTCGACCGGAACGCGACGCCCGCCTCGCGCAGCGACGAGTGCAGCTCGACCGCGTTCACGAGATTGCCGTTGTGGGCGAGAGCGACCTCGCGGCGATCGGCGCGCCAGACGGGCTGCGAGTTCTCCCACGAGGAGGCGCCGGTGGTCGAGTAGCGGACGTGGCCGACCGCCATGTCGCCCTGCAGCGCCCGCAGCTTCTGCTCGTCGAAGACCTGGTTGACGAGCCCCTGGTCGCGCATCGCCATGATGTGGCCGCGCTGGGCGGTCGCGATGCCCGCCGACTCCTGCCCGCGATGCTGCAGTGCGTACAGCGCGAAGTAGCTCAGCCGGGCGACATCGCGACCCGGCGCGCAGATGCCGAACACCCCGCACTCATCGCGCGGACCGTCGCGAAAGTCGGAGGGCTCCACGTCCCGGCCAGCCTAGCAACGGCTCCGGCGTCCGCCGCCCCGGCAAACCGCAACCAGCGCGCTGCTCCGCTCCGGCGGCAGGCGGCCAAGTACCCTCCCTGCCACATAGTCCCCAGGAGCTGATAATGGCTATCAACGCCACCCCCGCCCAGATCGACCGGGCGAAGATCAAGGAGCTCATCGAGCGCGAGGAGAAGGCGCTCAACGACCGCACGCGCAAGTCGGAGCAGATGTACAAGCGCGCGCACGCCGTCCTGTCCGGCGGCGTCGCCTCGTCCTACCAGCTGCGCGACCCGTGGCCGATCTACCTCGAGCGGGGCTCCGGCCCGCGCGTCTGGGACGTCGACGGCAACGAGATGTACGACTTCCACAACGGCTTCGGCTCGATGGTGCAGGGCCACGCGCACCCGGCGATCGGTCGCGCGCTGCAGGAGCGCTACAGCCAGGGCACGCACTTTGCCGCGCCGACCGAGGACGCCGTCGTCGTGGCCGAGGAGCTGCACCGCCGCTGGGATCTTCCGCGCTGGCGCTACACGAACTCCGGCTCGGAGTCGACGATGGACGCGATCCGGATCGCGCGGGCGTACACGAAGCGCGACACCGTGATGAAGATCTTCGGCTCCTACCACGGCCACCACGACACCGTGATGGTCTCGATCGGCGTCGAGTACGACAAGATCGGCGACCGCGAGAACCTCGCGTCGCTGCCGTACGGCGCCGGCATCCCGCAGGCGACCGTGGACAACACCGTCGCCGTGCCGTTCAACGACGCGGGCGCCATGGAGCGCCGGATCGAGCGGCTCGGCAACGAGGGCCGGCTGCCCGCCGTGGTGATCATGGAGGCGGCCATGATGAACCTCGGCGTCGTCCTCCCGAAGCCGGGCTACCTCGAGGAGGTCCGCGAGATCACGCGGCGCCACGGCATCGTCCTGATCTTCGACGAGGTCAAGACCGGCCTCACGATCGCCGCCGGCGGCGCCACCGAGAAGTGGGGCGTCAAGCCCGACATGGTCACGCTCGCCAAGGCGCTCGGCGGCGGCGTGCCGACCGGCGCGATCGGCGGCACCGACGAGGTCATGTCGGTCGTCGAGGACGGCTCCGTCTATCAGGTCGGCACCTACAACGGGAACCCGCTCGGCATGGCGGCCACGCGCGCGAACCTGCTCGAGGTCCTGACCCCGGACGCGTACGAGCACTTCGACCACCTCAACGACCGCATCCTCACCGGCTGCCAGGGCGTGATCGACAAGTACAACCTCCCCGGCTACGCCGTGGGTGTCGGCACCAAGGGCTGCGTGACGTTCTCGCCGGTCGAGATCGTCGACTACGAGACCTTCAAGGCCAACCAGGACGCCGACATGGCTGAGCTGGCGTGGCTGTTCAACATGAACCGCGGGATCTTCATGACGCCCGGCCGCGAGGAGGAGTGGACGCTCTCGGTCACGCACGACGACGCGTCGGTCGACCAGTACGTCCAGGTCTTCGACGCGATGGCCGAGGAGCTGACCAGCTGAGGCGAAGGCCACCCCGTCGTGGCCGCTCATCAATCAACGGCGCTGGCTTTTCGACGCGGATCGTGAGAGGGTCGGGTGCCCCGGCCCCACGCAATCCGTGGACGCGTTCGATCACCCACGACGATGGCGCCGTCGCGATGGCGCCGCCGCCGCGCGCGGCGCGATCGTCGCGTCGGTGATCGCGTTTCCGGGTCCCGGCTGGGACTTCGCGTCACCGCAGACGGCGATCACGTTCAGCGCGGGTGATCCCGGTGCCGTCCAGGTGGTCGGCTCGGACAGCGGGCCGCACACCGGTCGGCTGCACGGGCTGCGCGGCCGGCCCGGCGCCGTCTTCACCCCCGATCGGGCCTTCGAGCCGGGCGAGCGCGTCACCGTCACGGCCGGCACGCGCGTGGTCGGCGCCGGCGGGCGCACGTTCTCGTTCGGGGTGTCGCGTCCGGCCTACGCGCCGCACCCGACGCCCGACTTCAGCGGCCTGCCCGGCCTGACGCCGGGACCGCGCCGGGCCGCCGGTCTCGGCACCTGCCGCCTTCACCGGCCGCGCCTGCGGACGCTCCCGCGTCTCCGGCCCGCCGGCTTCTGCGTCAACCGCCGGACGACCCGCCGCGGCGGCCGTCGCCACATCCTCGTGGCGCCACGCTCGCACCCGGAGCGGCAGGCGCGCGACCAGCACGGCGTCATGCTGTTCTCCGCCGCAGGGCGCCTGCAGTGGTACAGCCGGCGCCCGGCCGTCGCACGCGACTTCAAGGTCGTCAGGTACCGCGGCCGGCGCCTGCTCGCGTTCCACGAGGACCCGCCCGGCGACGACGACCGCTATGTGCTGCTGAACCACCGCTACCGGCCCGTGCTGCGGCTGCGCGCGCGCTACGGCTACCCGACGAACCTGCACGAGCTCCAGATCACGCGCCGGGGGACGGCGTACCTGTCGTCCTACGTGCCGGTGTTCATGCCGCGTTCGCTGCGGATCGTGACCGACTATGTGATCCAGGAGATCGACATCGCGACGCGCGACGTGCTGTTCGAGTGGCACTCGCTCGACCACGTGCCGCCGTCGGCGACCTACCAGCCCCGGCCGGCGCCCGGCTACTCGTGGGACTACTTCCACGGGAACTCGATCGAGCCGCCCGACCGCCGCGGCACGCTGATCGTCTCGGGCCGCAACACGTCGGCGATCTACGGCATCGCTCGCCGCACCGGCCGGCTGCGCTGGACGTTCGGCGGCCGCCGCGACCAGTTCGGGCTCGTCCGCCGCCACCCGGAGCGGCAGTTCTGCGCCCAGCACGACGCCCGCCACGCGGCGGGCGGGACGATCACGCTGTTCGACAACGGCGGGCCGGTGCTGGGGACCTGCCCGATCCATCGCGCGCGCGTGCAGCAGTTCCGCCTCCACATCCGCGCGCGCCGGGCGCAGCTCGTGCGGACGGTCCCGTCGTACGCGTCGTCCCCTGACGGCCGCGGGCTCTACGCGTGGGCGATGGGGAGCGTGCGCGGGGAGCGCGGCGGGACCCGGCTGATCAACTGGGGAACCACTGGCTACGTCACCGAGGTCGCGCCCGACGGTCGCGTCGTCTTCGGTCTGCGGCTCCAGTACTACACGTACCGCGCGATCCCCGCCCGCTGGCGCGGCTTCCCCACCGGGCGCCCCGCGATCGCCGTCCGGCGAGCCGGGCCGGCCGTCCGCGTCTGGGCGAGCTGGAACGGCGCGACCGAGATCCGTTCGTGGCAGGTCCTGGCGGGCAGGACCCCGGACGCTCTGCGGCCGCTCGGGCGCCGTCGCTTCCGCGGCCTCGAGACGGCGATGCGCGTGAGGACGCGCAGACCGTACGTGGCGGTGCGCGCGCTCGACCGCCGTGGCGCGGGATTGGGCCGCTCCGCCGCGGTCCACGTTCGCGCGGCGCCGACTGGAGCAGGCGCGCCAGCCCGTCGGCGTGCACGAGGCGCCGGCTAGAGCAGGCGCGCCAGCCCGTCGGCGTGCACGCGGGTGAGCTCGGAGACCGGCAGCTCGAGCGCTCCGGCGATCGCGAGCGCGGCGCCGCCGACCGCGCCGATCACGCGCGCGGCGGCGCCGAACGCGGACATCGCCTCGCGCGGGCCGGAGACGAGGAACGCTCCCGGCCCTTCCGCGAACAGCAGCAGGTCGCCGACGTCCACGCGCGCGCCGAGACCGCCGGCGATGCAGCACTCGGCGAGCGCAACCGCGACCCCACCCTCGGCGATGTCGTGCGCGCTGCGCAGCGCGCCGGAGCGCACGGCCTGGCGGACCGCGGCATGCAGCGCCTTCAGCGCCCCCAGGTCGGCGGACGGGAGTGCGCCCTCCAGCGCGTCGCCGCGCAGCTTCGCCAGCTCGGAGCCGACCTCGCTGGGGCGCCAGGAGGCGCTGATCAGCGCGACCGCGTCACCCTCGACCGAGAAGCCGAGCCGGCCGGAGCGCGCCGGGTCGGGTAGCTCGCCGACCATGCCGACCACCGGCGTCGGATAGATCGGCCCGCCGCCGCCCTCGTTGTAGAGCGACACGTTGCCGCCGACGACCGGCACGCCGAGCGCGCGGCACGCATCGCCGAGGCCGGCGACCGCACGCGTGAGCTGCCACGCGATGTGCGGCTTCTCGGGATTGCCGAAGTTCAGGCAGTTCGTGAGGCCGAGCGGCTCGGCGCCGACGCACGCCAGGTTCGCGCTGCACTCGAGCACGGCCTCGACGGCGCCGCGGTAGGGGTCGACCGCGACGCGGCGGCCGTTGCCGTCGATCGACACCGCGATCGCGCCGCCGTGATCGAGCACCAGCACCGCCGCGTCGGCCTGCTCGGGCCGCCGGACGGTGCGCGAGCCGACGACGCAGTCGTACTGCTCGAACGCCCACCGGCGTGACGCCAGGTTGGCCGATCCCAGGAGGGCGAGCAGGGCGTCGCCCGGCGCGAGATCGCCGGCGATCGCCGGCGGCGGCGCCGGGTAGATCGCCCGGCTGGGCTCGAGCGGCTCGAGCTCGTACGTCGGGCACTCGTCGACCAGCGCGTCCACCGGCAGATCGCCGACCAGCGTCTCGCCGTCGAACACCCGCAGCCGCCCGCTGCCCGTGACCTCGCCGATCGCGGTCGCGTTGACCTCCCACTTCCGGCACACGGCGAGCACCGCGTCGAGCCGCTCCGGCTCGACCACGCACAGCATCCGCTCCTGCGACTCGGAGATCTTGATCTCGAACGGCTCCATGTCGGCCTCGCGCAGGGGAACCTGCCGCACGTCGAGGTCGATCCCGACGCCGCCCTTCGCCGCCATCTCCGCCGACGATGACGTCAGGCCCGCCGCGCCGAGGTCCTGCAGCGCCACCAGCAGGCCGGCCTCGAGCAGCTCGAGCGAGCACTCGAGCAGCTTGCTCTCCTCGAACGGGTCGCCGATCTGCACGGTCGGGCGCTTGGCCGCGTCCTCGTCGCCGAGCTCCGCCGACGCCAGCACCGACGCGCCGCCGATCCCGTCGCGCCCGGTCCGCGCCCCGAACAGCACGACCACGTTGCCGACGCCGGCGGCGGCGGACCGGATCAGCTTGCCGGTCTCGATCAGCCCGACGCACATCGCGTTGACCAGGCAGTTCTGCTCGTACGGGCCCTCGAAGTAGATCTCGCCGCCGACCGTCGCGACGCCGATCGAGTTGCCGTAGTGCCCGATGCCGCCGACCGCGTGCTCGAGCAGGTAGCGCGAGCGCGGCGACGACAGCTCGCCGAACCGCAGCGAGTCGAGGATCGCGATCGGCCGCGCGCCGATCGCGAACACGTCGCGCAGGATGCCGCCGACGCCGGTCGCCGCCCCCTGGAACGGCTCGACGGCGCTCGGGTGGTTGTGCGACTCGACCTTGAACGCGCACGCCATCCCGCCGCCGACGTCGACCGCGCCGGCGTTCTCGCCCGGGCCGAGCACGAGCCGGGCGCCCTCGGTCGGCAGCGTCCTCAGCAACGGCCGGGAGTGCTTGTAACCGCAGTGCTCGGACCACATCAGCGAGAAGACCGCGAGCTCGACCTCGTTCGGGTCGCGCCCCAGCTTGCCGACGATCAGCTCGTACTCGGCGTCGGTGAGCCCGAGCTCGCGATGACGCGGCGACGACACGGTCACACCGGACCGCCGATCAGCGCCAGCCCGTCGACCGATCCGGTCAGCACGTCGACCGCGTGCTCGGGATGCGGCATCAGGCCCATCACGTTGCCGCCCGCGTTGCAGACGCCCGCGATGTCGCGGGCCGAGCCGTTGAAGTTGTGCCCGGGCGCGTAGCGCAGCACGATCTGCTCCTCCGGCAGGTCGTCGGGCGCCCAGTAGCGGCCGCTCATGTGCTTGGCCGGGATCGACAGGATCTGGCCGGCCTCGCACGCGCGCGTCCACGGGATCGACGCGTTGACGACCTCGATGTCGACCTGCCGGCAGACGAAGCGCAGCGACGTGTTGGGCAGCAGCGCGCCCGGGAGCAGGCCCGCCTCGCACAGGACCTGGAACCCGTTGCAGATCCCCAGCACGAGCCCGCCGTCGCGCGCAAACCGCTCGACCTCCGCCATCACGGGAGAGAACCGCGCGATCGCGCCGGCGCGCAGATAGTCCCCGTACGAGAAGCCGCCCGGGACGATCACCGCGTCGACCCCCTTGAGGTCGTGGTCGGCGTGCCACAGCAGCTCGGCGTCCCCGACCCGGCGTGCCGCCGCCAGCGCGTCGCGCTCGTCGCACGAGCCCGGAAATTGCACGACGCCGAATCGCACGATGCCTAGCCGCCGAGATGGGCCGGAGTCGCGGGCTGGATCTCGTAGTCCTCGATCAGCGGGTTCGCGAGCAGCCGCTCGCACATCTCCCCGACCTGCGACGGGTCGTCGACGTCGAGCTCCACCAGCCGGCCGACGTGCACGTTCTCGACGCCGCCGAAGCCGAGCGCCGGCAGCGCCCGCTCGACGGCCTGGCCCTGCGGGTCCAGGATCCCGGCCTTGGGCCGGATCAGGACCCGCACCCTCAAGGCGCCGTCCGCTCGATCCACGCCGAGAACGGCTCGCCGGACAGCCGCTCGTACGCGGTCACGTACCGCTCGCGCGTCTGCGCCACCACGTCGTCGGGGATCGCTGGCGCCGGCGGCGCCTTGTCCCAGCCGGTGCCCGACGCCCAGTCGCGCACGTACTGCTTGTCGAAGCTCGGCTGCCCGCGGCCGACCTCGTACTGGTCGGCCGGCCAGAAGCGCGACGAGTCGGGCGTGCACACCTCGTCGCCGAGCACGAGCTCGTCGCCGGCGTCGAGCCCGAACTCGAACTTCGTGTCGGCGAGGATGATCCCGCGCTGCCGCGCGTGCTCGGCGACCGCCTGGTAGACCGCGATCGACACGTCGCGCAGCCGCTCGCCGAGCTCGCGCGAGCCGGCCAGCGCGGACGCCTCGTCGAAGTCGATCGCCTCGTCGTGGCCGACCTCGGCCTTCGTCGACGGCGTGAAGATCGGCTCCGGCAGCTGCTCGGACTCCTGCAGGCCCGGCGGCAGCTCGATGCCCGAGACGCGGCCGGTCGCCTGATAGTCCTTCCATCCCGAGCCGGTGATGTAGCCGCGCACGACGCACTCCACCGGCAGCATGTCCAGGCGCTTGACCCGCATGCCGCGGCCGCGGAACTCGTCCGGAACCCCGTCGGTCACCGAGAGCATGTGGTTGGGGACGATGTCGCGCGTGAGGTCGAACCACAGCACGGACAGCGCCGTCAGCACCTTCCCCTTGTCCGGGATCGGGGTCGGGTGCACGACGTCGTAGGTGGAGATGCGGTCGGAGGCCACCATCAGCAGGTCGTCGCCGAGGTCGTAGAGCTCGCGGACCTTGCCGGAGGCCAGCAGGGTGAGGCCGGTCACGCGCCGGAGGCTAGCAACGGCTCCGGCCGCGAAAACCGGGGACCACAAGCTTCCCGCAACGTGCGCATGCGAGTGTTGTCCGCATGCTCCAGTTCGACGCCAAGCAAGCCAAGCAGGTCGAGTCCACGTACATGACGCCGGATGTGGTCGACCAGCGCCGCGCGACGCGTGCGCTGCTCGACCTGCGGCCCGGCGAGACGGTCCTCGACATCGGCTCGGGCCCGGGCTTCCTGGCCGACGAGATGGCCGCGGAGGTCGGGCCGGAGGGCGCCGTCCACGGCGTCGACCCGAGCGAGAGCATGCTCGCGATCGCGCGCCGGCGCGAGACGCGTGTCGCGTACGCGACCGGCGACGCGCTCGCGCTGCCGTTCGCGGACGAGACGTTCGACGCCGTCGTCTCGACCCAGGTGTACGAGTACGTGACCGACATGCCGGCGGCGCTGGCCGAAGCGCGCCGCGTGCTGCGCCCGGGCGGCCGCGTGCTCGTCCTCGACACCGACTGGGACGCGGTCGTGTGGCACTCGAACGATCGCGACCGGATGATGCGCGTGCTCGAGAAGTGGAACGACCACCTCGCCGATCCGTACCTGCCGCGCCGGCTCCCGCGGCTGCTGCGCGACGCCGGCTTCGAGCTCACCTCCACGACCGTGATCCCGATCGTCAATCAGGGCTCGCGGACCGACACGCTGAGCCACGGCGTCATGCCGCTGATCGCCGACTTCGTCGACGACCAGGGGTGGAAGGACGACCTCCTCGCGATGGGCGAGGACTACTTCTTCAGCCTCAACCGGTACGTGTTCGTGGCCTACAGGTCGTAGGGGAACCTCGTCAGCAGCTCGGCGCCGTCGTCGGTGACGAGGACGAGGTCCTCGAGGCGGACGCCGCCGAGGTCCTTGCGGTAGCACCCGGGCTCGAGCGTGATCACGTCGCCCGCGATCAGCGTGTCCGGCGTGCGGCCGAGGTTGGGCCGCTCATGCACCTCCAGGCCGACGCCGTGGCCGAGCGAGTGGTAGTAGCCCTCGTCGAGCCTGGAGCCCGCCGGCTTGCTGCGTTGCGTCGGCAGCCCCGCGGCCTCGAACGGCTCGCACGAGACGCCGTAGATCGCCTGGCCGTCGGCGCCGGCGCGGACGGCCGCGAACGAGGCCTCGAGCGACTCGCGCGTCAGCTCCCACCACCGCCGCAGCTCGCTCGGCGGCTCCACGCCGCCCGCCACGAACGTGCGCGTCATGTCGGCCCAGCAGCGCGAGGAGCGGTCGCGCGGCCAGATGTCGACGATCACCGGTTCGCCCGCCGCGATCTCGCCGTGCCCGGCCTCGTGGCCGATCGCGCCCTGCGGGCCGTGGGAGACGATCGAGTCGTCGGGCAGGTCGCAGCCGTGCTCGTCGCAGACCGCCTGCATCGCCGCGCGCACCTGCTCGCTGGTCAGCCCCACGCGCAGCTCCCGGATCAGCGCCGCGCCGACCGCCATCGCCGCGTCGGCGGCCGCCTGGGCGCGGCGGATGCCGGCGAGCTCGGCCGCGGTCTTCGCGCGCCGGCGCGAGACGAACGCCTCCGGGTCGACGGTCAGCTCGATGCCGGCGCCGCGCAGATGGTCGGCGACGCCGACGGGGAAGTCGGACGGCACGCTCGCGCTGCGGACGCCGAAGCGCTCGCAGGCGCGCAGGCAGAGCTCGAGCTCCACCTGCTCGCGCGTGATGCCCTGCGCGAACAGCTCGTCCACGCCGAGGTCATAGGGGTCGACGATCTCGACGCCGTACGGCGAGACCTTGTGGGCGTCGAGCATCGTGACCGTGGCGCCGCGCCGCCCGTTGGACTCGATGTACAGGAACGGGTCGATGATCGGCGTCGGGATCGCGTGGAAGAGGTCCGGCGAGCCGTCGGGTGAGCCGTACAAGAGAAGAGTCACAACGCCTCCAAACGACGTAGCACCTCGGGGACGAAGCGCACGTAGTGTCCGTAGTCGAAGACCGCGTCGAGATCGATGTCGACGTCCGGTTCGCGCTCCAGCAATGTACGCAGCGGCGTGCGCGTGTCCCACGCCTCCTGCGCGAGCCGCTGCACGATCCGGTACGCGTCGTCGCGCTGCATCCCACCTTCGACGAGCGCCAGCAGGACCCGCTGGGAGAACAGCGCGCCGCTCGTGAGCTCGAGGTTGGCGGCCATGCGGTCGGCGTGCACCACCATGCCGCGCGCGACCCGCAGCGCGAGCTGCTGCATGTAGTCGAGCAGGATCGTGGCGTCCGGCAGGATCACGCGCTCGGCGCCCGAGTGCGAGATGTCGCGCTCGTGCCAGAGTGCCACGTTCTCGAGCCCGGCCTGCGCGTAGCCGCGCAGCACGCGGGCGAGGCCGCAGATGCGCTCGCTGACGATCGGGTTGCGCTTGTGGGGCATCGCGCTCGACCCCTTCTGGCCGGCGCGGAACGGCTCCTCGACCTCGCGCACCTCGGTGCGCTGCAGGTGGCGGATCTCCTGCGCGAAGCGCTCGAGCCCGGCGCCGGCGAGCGCGATCGCGCTCAGCAGCTCGGCGTGGCGATCGCGCGGCACGACCTGGGTGGAGACCGGCTCGGCCGCGAGCCCCAGCCGGTCCAGGACGCGGCGCTCGAAGTCCGGCCCGAGCGAGGCGTACGTGCCGACCGCGCCCGAGAGCGCGCCGTGCGCGGCCTGGGCGAACGCGGCGCGCAGGCGCTGCGCGTTGCGGTGCGCCTCCAGGGCGAAGCCCGCGAGCTTGAGACCGAACGACGTCGGCTCGGCGTGCACGCCGTGGGTGCGCCCGACGCACAGCGCGCCGGCGTGCGCGCGCGCCTGGCCGGCCAGCGCGGCGGCGAGCTCGCGCGCGCCGGGGACGATCACGGCGCCCGCGCGCTTGAGCTGGAGCGCGAGCGCGGTGTCGAGCACGTCGGACGAGGTGAGGCCGAAGTGGATCCAGCGCCCGGCCGGTCCGGCCGACGCGCCCAGCACGTCGACGAACGCGGCGACGTCGTGGTCGGTGACCTGCTCGCGCTCCTTGACCGCCGCGACCGTGAACGTCGCGCCGCGGATCGCCGCCAGCTCCTCCTCGGTCGGCCCCTCGAGCCCTTCGGCGGCGGCGACCTCGACGTCCCGCCACGCGGTCATCCGGGCCTCGTCGGTCCAGATCTCGCCGAGCTCGGGGCGCGTGTAGCGCGCGATCACGCGTCAAGTATGCGGGCGGCGAGCACGGCGGCGTTGCGCGCGTTGTCGACGCCGACGCAGGCGACCGGTACGCCGGGCGGCATCTGCGCGATCGACAGCAGCGCGTCGAGCCCGCCGGCGACCGACTTGGAGGACGTCAGCGGGACGCCGATCACCGGCAGCTGCGTGTGCGCGGCGACCACGCCCGGCAGCGCGGCGGACAGCCCGGCGCCGGCGATGATCACGCGCAGGCCGCGCAGCTTCGCGTTCTTGGCGTACTCGGCGACGGTCTCGGGATCGCGGTGCGCGGACATCACGCGCATCTCGTTGCGGATCCCGCGCTCGTCGAGCTCCTTGGCCGCGGCCTCCATCGCCGGCATGTCGCTCTTGGAGCCCATCACGATGCCGACGAGCGGAGCGTCGACCTCGAGGCCCTCGAACTCGGCCTCCACCCGCGCCTCGGCGACCGGGGCGTCTTCCTGGCTCATGCGGCGATGTCCCGGCGCAGCTGCCGGCCGTCGAAGCGGATCACGTCCGCGGCAGCATACGCATGGTCCCGGGCGGCACGCGTGGTCTCCCCCAGCGCGGTCACGTTCAAGACGCGCCCGCCGGCCGTGACGATCTCGCCGGCGACCTCCGCGGTGCCGGCGTGCAGGACCTCGACTTCCTCGTCGGCGACCAGGTCGAGCCCGTGGATGACGTCGCCCTTCGACGACGTCTGCGGATACCCGCGCGACGCGAGCACGACCGTCACCGCGCTGCGCGCGTCCCACTCGAGCACGGCGCCGCTCAGCCCGCCCGGCCGGGTCGCCCGCTGCAGCAGGTCGAGCAGGTCCGAGCGCAGCCGCGGCAGCACCGCCTGCGTCTCGGGATCGCCGAAGCGCACGTTGAACTCGAGCACCTTCGGGCCGTCCGCAGTGAGCATCAGCCCCGCGTACAGGACGCCGTGGAACGGCGTGCCGCGGCGGGCGAGCTCGTCCACGACGGGCTGGTGCACCTCGGCGCGGATCCGCTCCACGAACGCGTCGTCGACCTCCGGAACGGGCGAATAGCACCCCATGCCGCCCGTGTTGGGACCCGTGTCGCCGTCGCCGATGCGCTTGTAGTCGCGCGCCGGAGCCAGCGGGAGCGCGGTCTCGCCGTCGCAGATCGCGAGCAGCGACAGCTCGTCGCCGGCGAGGAACTCCTCCACGACGACCGGGGTGTCGCCGAAGCGCTTCTCGACGAGCATCGCGGTCAGCGCCTCGCGCGCCTGCGCCGCGTCGGCCGCGATCACGACGCCCTTGCCGGCCGCCAGGCCGTCGGCCTTGATGACGGCCGGAAAGCCGGCGATCGCCGCCATCCCGTCGTCGACCGACTCGACGACCGCGTAGCCGGCGGTCGGCACGCCCGCAGCCGCCATCACCTCCTTGGCGAACGCCTTCGATCCCTCCAGCCGCGCGCTCGCCGCCTTCGGGCCGAAGCACGCGATGCCGGCGGTCGCGCACTCGTCGGCAAGGCCGGCGACGAGCGGCGCCTCGGGCCCGACGACGACGAGATCCATGCCCGCGAACTCGCCCGCGGGCAGGATCGCGGCGTCCTGCGCGATGCCCGCGTTGCCCGGGGTCGCGAAGACCTCCGGCCGCTGCGGCGAGCGCTTGAGCGCGCGCACGATCGCGTGCTCGCGGCCGCCGCCGCCGACCACGAGGACGCGCGTCACAGGGCGGCGATGAAGTCGTCGATCGGGATCGCGGCGAGCGATTCGTAGTGGGCGGTGCCGCGCGAGCCGAGTTCGAGCGAGACGCGCGCCATCGTCTTCTCGTCCGGCGCCTCGACGATGTTCACGAAGTCGAAGTGGCCGAGCGTTGCCCACTGCGCCTTGACCGTGGCGCCGAGCTGCTCGACCTCCTTGTTCACCTCGCGAATTCGCGCCGGGTTGTTCTTGACGGTCTGTACGCCCTCGGGTGTGAGGGTTGAGAGCATGATGTAGGTCGGCATGAGGGCGTTGTATCCGATCCTTTCCGCCGTATGCGGTGTTGTCGTGAGCGTGCGCGCACTGCTCCTCACCGCTGCGCTGACGCTCGTCCTGGCCGCACCGGCGCAGGCGGCCGTCGTCATGGACCCGCTCAAGCCGTGCTACGTCTCCGACGGCGACCTGCCCAACCAGCGCGAGACGATCCACGTGCACGCGACCGGGTTCACGCCGGTGTCGGGCGTGACGCTGACGCTCGACGGCGTCGCGGTCGCCCACGGCATATCGGACGCGTTCGGGGCGATCACGGCGGACGTGCCGGCGCCGTTCCAGGGGCAGGGTGAGCGCGACTTCCTGCTCGTCATCGTCGAGGACCAGAACCAGCAGAACACGGACAACGCGACCGCGCGGGTGACGAACCTCGGGGTCAGGCTGCGGCCGAAGCGGGCGCGGCCCTCGCGGCGGATCCGCTTCGTCGGGCGCGGGTTCACGCGCGACGCCCCGGTGTTCGGCCATTACCTGCACGGCGGCAAGGTGCGCAAGACCGTGCGCTTCAAGCGCCGGACCAAGCTGCCGTGCGGGGTCTTCCGCGCCAAGCGCCGGCAGATCCCGGTCAAGCGCCCCGGGACCGGCGAGTGGCTGCTGCAGGTCGACCAGCAGCGCCGCTATGCGGCGCTGCCGGCCTCCAACGCGCAGCGCGTGATCATCCGCGTCACGGAGACGTTCAAGAAGCCGTGAGCGCCGCCTCGGCGGTGCTGAAGCGCAGGTCCCCGTCGGCCGCGTCGACCTCGATCCGGTCGCCGGCCGAGAACTCGCCCTTGAGCAGGCCGAGCGCCAGCGGGTCGACCAGCCGCTTGGAGATCACGCGCTTGAGCGGGCGCGCCCCGTACGTCGGGTCGTAGCCGATGTTGCCGAGCAGGTCGCGCGCCGCGTCGGTGAGCGTGACCGCGACGCCGCGCTCGGCCACGCGGCCGATCAGGCGCGACACCTGGAGGTCGACGATCTCGCGCAGCTGCTCGCGGCTGAGCGCGTGGAACTCGACGATGTCGTCGAGGCGGTTGATGAACTCGGGCTTGAACGTGGAGATCGCTCCGTCCCGGCCGCCCGGGATGTTCGACGTCATGATCAGCACGGTGTTCTTGAAGTCGACCGTGCGGCCCTGGCCGTCGGTCAGGCGGCCGTCGTCCATCACCTGCAGGAGCACGTTGAACACGTCGTTGTGCGCCTTCTCGATCTCGTCGAGCAGGACGACGCTGTACGGGCGGCGGCGGACCGCCTCGGTGAGCTGGCCGCCCTCCTCGTAGCCGACGTAGCCCGGAGGCGCGCCGACGAGCCGCGACACGGAGTGCTTCTCCATGTACTCGGACATGTCGATGCGCACCATCGCGTCCTGAGAGTCGAACATGAACTCGGCCAGCGCGCGCGCCAGCTCGGTCTTGCCGACGCCGGTCGGGCCGAGGAACAGGAACGTGCCGATCGGCCGGTCGGGGTCGGACAGCCCGGCCCGTGAGCGCCGCAGCGCGTCGGACACGGCGGCGACCGCCTCGTCCTGGCCGATCACGCGCAGGTGCAGGCGCTCCTCCATGTGGATGAGCTTCTCGACCTCGCCCTCGAGCAGCCGCGTGACCGGGATGCCCGTCCACTTGGCGACGACCTCGGCGACCTCGTCGGCGTCGACCTTCTCGGACAGGTAGACGGCCGGCTCGATCTCCTCCGGCCGCGCCTCGGCCTCGGCCAGGCGCGTCTCCAGCTCGGGGATCTCGCCGTGGCGCAGGCGCGCGGCGGTCTCGAGGTCGCCCTCGCGCTCGGCGCGCTCGAGCTCCACGCGGGCCTGGTCGAGCCGCTCGCGCAGCTTGCCGTGGCCCTCGGCCTGCTCCTTCTCGCGCTCCCACTGGGCGCGCATGCCGGCCGCCTGCTCGCGCAGCTCCGCCAGCTCGCGCTCGATCTCCTCGCGGCGCCCGGCCGCCGTCTCGTCCTTGGCGACGGCGAAGTGCTCGATCTCCAGCTGCTTGATCCGGCGCTCGACCTCGTCGATCTCGGTCGGCACCGACGACAGCTCGATCGAGACGCGGCTTGCGGCCTCGTCGACGAGGTCGATCGCCTTGTCGGGCAGGTAGCGGTCGGCGATGTAGCGATGGCTGAGCGTGGCGGCGCCGATCAGCGCGGCGTCGGTGATCGTGACCTTGTGATGCGCCTCGTAGCGCTCCTTGAGCCCGCGCAGGATCGCGATCGTGTCCTCGACCGACGGCTCGCCGACGTAGATCGGCTGGAAGCGCCGCTCGAGCGCCGCGTCCTTCTCGACGTGCTTCTTGTACTCGTCGAGCGTCGTGGCACCGACGGCGCGCAGCTCGCCGCGGGCGAGCATCGGCTTGAGCAGGTTGGCGGCGTCGACGGCGCCCTCGGCGGCGCCGGCGCCGACGATCGTGTGCAGCTCGTCCATGAACAGGATGACCGTGCCCTTGGCCTCCTGGATCTCCTTCAGGACCGCCTTCAGGCGCTCCTCGAACTCGCCGCGGTACTTGGAGCCGGCGAGCAGCGCGCCGATGTCGAGCGCGATCACGCGGCGGTCGCGCAGCGACTCGGGCACGTCGCCCGAGACGATGCGCTGGGCGAGGCCCTCGACGATCGCGGTCTTGCCGACGCCGGGCTCGCCGATCAGGACCGGGTTGTTCTTGGTGCGGCGGGAGAGGACCTGGATGACGCGGCGGATCTCGTCGTCGCGGCCGATGACCGGGTCGAGCTTGCCGTCCTCGGCGGCCTGCGTGAGATCACGGCCGAACTTCTCGAGCGCGCGATACTTCTCCTCCGGGCTCTGGTCGGTGACGCGGTGCGGGCCGCGGACCGCCTTGACGGCCTCGAGGATGTCGTCGTGCTTGGGCAGGCCGTCGACGGCCTCGGTGAGGGCGAGCAGCAGATGCTCGGTCGAGATGTACTCGTCCTGCAGCTTGCCGGCCTCGCGCTCGGCGGCGCGCAGGACGTCGAGCAGCTCGCGCGACGTGCTCGGCTCGCGGGCGCCGGCGGTGATCGTCGGCAGGCGGTCGAGCGCGCCGCCGACGGCGCTGCGCACGGCGGCCGGGTCGGTGCCGACCTTGCGCAGCACCGGACCGACGATGCCGTCGTCCTGGTCGAGCAGCGCCAGCAGCAGATGTGCCGGCGCGACCTCGGTGTTGCGCCGGTCGGCGGCAACCCTGATCGCCGCCTGCAGCGCCTCCTGTGACTTGATGGTGAAGCGATCCAGTTGCATGTCCCTAAATCTCAGTCGGTTGGACTAAGATTTTAGCGTCACTGCTGGTGTTTGCGAAGGCCGTCGCCGTCGGGCAGCAGCAGCGCGAAGGACTCGACCGCGCAGTACAGCGCCGCGATCAGGAACACGTAGGCGACGAGAGCCGGCACCAGGTTCGCGGATCCGAGCAGGACGAGCGTCAGGATGGGCCAGCGCAGCCGGGACCAGTTCAGCGGTGAGCGATCGGGTTCCGGCTCAGGTGGTGGCCAGCGGGCATCGACCAGCATCGGTACTGCTACGGATGGTACGCCACCGCGATCGCCGGCTAGTCGTCGTCGCCGCCGCCGTGACCCGAGTGGTCGTCGCCGCCGCCGTCGTCGCCGCCGCGGCCGCGTCCGCGCCCGGAGCTGTCGTCGTCGCCGCCGTGGTCGTCGACCGTCGGCGCGGGGGTCGGGGCGGCGGTGGGCGTCGCGGTCGGCGTCGGCGTCGCGCGCTTCTTCTTCTTGTTCTTCGGCGGGGGCGTGGGCGTCGCGGTGGGCGTGCGGCTCGGGGTCGCGGTCGGCACGAGGTCCTCGCCGGCGCTCAGCGGCTCGGACGACAGGCCGACCGGCTGTGACGTCAGCGACGACGCCGCGTACGTCACGCCTGCCACCAGCAGGACGCCGGCGACGGCGGCAAGCACCCACAGCGCGGAGCGACGCATGGCTGCACCGTAGCCGGGCCCCGGTTAAGCGCCGGGAAAGGCGCCGAGCAGCGTGCGGAACCGCGCCGCCTCGCGCTCGGGCTGCGTGGTGAGCCGTCGCCAGCTCAGGCGCACGACCTGCAGCCCGGCCTCGAGCAGGTCGGCGTTCCTTGGCGCGGTCGGCCTGAAAGTCGTCGTGGTAGTCCTCGCCGCCGACCTCGTAGCCCGCCACGACCGCGTTGATCTCCGGCTGCGGCAGGCGATGACGCGCGCAGAACCACGGGAACGCGTCCTCGAACGCCGACCGCGTCGGCCGCGGCGGCAGCTCATCGAGGCTCAGATGGCCGGCGAGCCGCGCGTCGTTGACCGCGCGGGTAAGGGCGGCCGGGTCCAGGGTGTGGGCGGTGATCTCGACCGGCCCGGCGTAGCGGATCACGCCCCACAGCTGCGCCGCCGACCGGTGGCTCAGCACCGCGCCCGAGCGCGAAGACACCTCGATGCAGGCGGATCAACCGCCCGCTCGTGATCCAGTGATCGATCGCGTCCGGCCCGACCCCGGCATCGAGAAGCTGGCGTCGGGTGGCGATGCCGTGCTGGGCGGCCGCGAGACGTCGAACGAGCTCCGTGGTCACTTTGGTGCGTATAGAGCCCCAAAACGACCAAACTCGCCCCCCAACGCCCGCGGCAGACCACCAGGCCAACCCTCACCCACCCCACCCAGCCGAAGTTCGCCTGCCGTGCCAGGACGGCCGGCGGAGACCGAGACGCCGCAGTTCGCCTGCCGTGCCAGCGCGGCCGGCGGAGACGACTAAGCCGCCGGCGGCACCGTCACCACCGCCCGCGCGCCCGCGCCGTCCGCGCGGTTGTCGAGCGTGACCTCGCCGCCCCAGCGGCGGGCGAGCTCGCGCGCGATCGGGAGCCCGAGGCCGGTGCCGGCCGGGCCGCTGCGGCCCGCGCGGCCGCGGTGGAAGCGCTCGAACACCGCGGCGAGCTCGTCGTCTCCCAGGCCCGGGCCGCGGTCGAGCACCTCGAGCGTCCCCGGGGCGGAGCGGAGCATCACCTCGCCGTTGCCGTAGTGCAGGGCGTTCTCGACCAGCGCATCCAGGACCCGGTCGAGGTCGGCGGGCGGGCAGAACCCCTCGGCGGCGACGCCGTCGGCGCGCACGCGGCCGCCGCCGGTCCCGTCCCAGCGGGCCGCGGCCCGATGCGCCGCGTCCTCGAGGTCCACGTGCTCGGGCGGCGCGTCGACCTCGCCCGCCTGCGAGAGCACGAGCAGCTCGGAGATGATCGCCGACAGGCGGTCGAGCTCGGCCAGCCCCGCGTCGATCTCCGTGTGCGCGTCCGGATCGCTCGTCGCCGCGCGCGCCTCCTCGAGCCGCAGGCGCAGGCCCGAGAGCGGCGTGCGCAGCTGGTGCGACGCGTCGGCGATGAACTCGCGCTGGCTCGCGACGAGGCGCTCGATCCGCGCCGTCATGTCGTTGAACGTGCGCGCGAGGCGCCGCTGCTCGGCGCTGCCCTCGACCCTGGCGCGCGCCGACAGGTCACCGCCCGCGAACCGGTGCACGGCGTCGTCGAGCCGGTGGACCGGGCCCGCGACCTGGCGGGCGATCAGCGCCCCGGCGAGCAGCCCGAGCACGAGCACGA
Source organism: Solirubrobacteraceae bacterium (assembly GCA_035706585.1). Lineage (GTDB taxonomy): Bacteria > Actinomycetota > Thermoleophilia > Solirubrobacterales > Solirubrobacteraceae > DASSUW01. The sequence continues at coordinate 57,774 of DASSUW010000451.1, forward strand.
GCAGGCCGATCGCGATCAGCCCGAGCGTCGCGCGCCGCGTGGCGCGGCTCACGGCCTGCACGCTCTGGGTGATGCGCACGGCGCCGACGACGTCGCTGCCGTCGGCGATCGGGACCGCGGTGGCGAGGATCTCCTGCCCGAGCGACTGGCTCGGGCGGCGCTCCTGGTAGACGCGTCGATTCAGCGCGTCGGCGATCTCCGGCCGCGAGCTGTAGTCGACCCCCACGCGCTCGTCGCCGGCCGAGTCGCTCAGCAGCCGGCCGTTCGGGCCGACCACGATCACGCGGCCGCGCAGGCGATCGGCGGCGACGCGGACGACGCTGTCGAGCTCGCGGCGATCGCCCGGGTCGACGGTCGCGGCCAGCAGCGCCGCCTGGGTACGGGCCTCGTTGCGGATCTCGTTGTCGACCCGGTCCCGCAGGCTGATGATCAGCGGAACCTCCAGCGCGATGATCGCCAGCACGAGCACGTAGGCGAGCGCCAGCAGCAGGCGGAGCCGGAGGCTTACGAGAACTCCTCGGGAGCGGTGAAGCGGAAGCCGACGCCGCGGACCGTGTGCAGGTAGCGCGGGCGCGACGGATCGTCGCCGAGCTTCTGGCGCAGCCAGCGCACGTGCACGTCGAGCGTCTTGGTCGAGCCGAACCAGTTCTCGTCCCACACGCGGTCCATCAGCTGCTCGCGCGTGACGACGCGGCCGGCGTGGCGGATCAGCTCGGCCAGCAGGTCGAACTCCTTGCGGCTGAGCTGGAGCTCCTCCTCGCCCAGACGGGCGCGGCGGGCAGCGAGATCGACGTCGAGGTCGCCGACCACGATCGGCTCCGGCGGCGCCTCGCGCTCGCCCGGGCCGGGCTTGGCGCGGCGCAGGATCGCGCGGATGCGGGCGATCACCTCGCCGCCGCTGAACGGCTTGACCACGTAGTCGTCGGCACCGAGCTCGAGCCCGACGATCCGGTCGGCCTCGGTCCCGCGCGCGGTCAGCATGAGGATCGGGACCGACGAGCTGCGGCGCAGCGCGCGGCAGACGTCGCGACCGTCGCCGTCGGGCAGCGTGAGGTCGAGCAGCACGATCGCGAAGTCGCCGTCCTCGGCGAGCTCGAGCGCCCGCGTGGCCGTCCGCGCGACGACCGGCTCGAAGCCCTCGCGCGCGAGCGCCTTCGAGAACGGCTCGTAGATGCTCGCCTCGTCCTCCACGAACAGCACGCGCGGTTTCACGCCGACAAAGCTAGCCGCGTGCGCGCGGGCTTTCCCAAGGTTTAACCCGGCGTTGCCGGGCACTTGGCCGCCCGGCGGCGACGCTGGGGAGCATGTTCTCCCGATCCACCATCGCCGTCGGCGCCGTGCTCGCCGCCCTCGGCGGCCTCGCCGCCGTCGCACTCGCGTCCGGCGGCGACGCCGCACCGACCACGGCCCCGGCGCCGAGCGCCGAGACCGACCCACCGGTCCAGGTCCGGACCAAGGTGATCCGCCGCACCGTCCACGTGCGGCCGCACGCCGCCGCCGCCGCGTCGCCGTCCGGCGACGACGACGGCACGCTCGACCAGGGCCCGGGCGACCGCCCGCAGATCCCGGTGACCGCCGCGCCGCCGGTGAGCGGACACGACGTCGGCGACGACCGCGGCCGGCACCACGGCGGGGACGACGACGACTTCGACGACGACCGTTCGGGCCACGGCGGAGGCGACGATGACTCAGGCCACGGCCACGGCGGAGACGACGACCACTCCGGCCACGGCCACGGCGGAGACGACGACTAGCCGGACCGCCGCCGCACGTGGCGGATGGGGATGAGCGCCGTGCCGGGCGCCTCGTAGCGCACGATCTCGGCGCGCACCTCGCGCCGCACCTCCTCGAGCCGCGCGATCTCGGCCTGCAGGTCCTTCGCGCGGCGCTCGAGGTGGTCGACCTTGCTCTGGAGCCGGGTGAGCTTGTCCTCGAGCTCGAACACCCGCTCGACGCCGGCCAGGTTCATCCCCAGCTCGGTCGTCATCTCCTGGATGCGCCGGAGCCGGTCGACGTCGTCCTGCGAGTACAGCCGCGTGCCCTTCGGCGAGCGCTTGGGCTCGATCAGCCCGCGCGCCTCGTACATGCGCAGCGTCTGCGGGTGCATGTCGGCCAGCTCGGCGGCGACCGAGATCATGAACACGCCGCGGTTGTTCGCCACGCGGGCGGTGACGCGGGTGGTGCGACGCGCCATCACTAGCCTCCGGCCGCCTGACGCAGCAGGGACTCGCGCGGGTTGCCGTTGATGACGCTCGAGAGCGCCTCGACCGCCTCGCGCTGCGCGTCGGTCAGCTCGCCCGGGACGTCGATGACGAAGCGGTAGTGGATGTCGCCGCGGCCCGAGCCGGACAGCGCCGGCGGCCCCTCGCCGCGCAGCCGCTGGACGGTGCCGTGCTTGGTCCCGCCCGGCACGCGCAGCTTCTTGGTGCCGTGCAGCGTCGGAACCTCGACGTCGGCGCCGCGCAGTGCCTCGGCGACCGTGATCGGCACCTCGACCTCGAAGTTGTCGCCCTTGCGGCGGAACACCGGCGACTCGCTCACGTGCGTGATGACGTACAGGTCGCCGGGCGGGCCGCCGCGCAGGCCGGCCTCGCCCTTGCCGGGCAGCCGGATCCGCGAGCCGTCCTTGACGCCGGCGGGGATGTTCACGCGGTACTTCTTGAGCTCGCGCAGCCGGCCCTGGCCGCCGCACGTCGGGCACGGGTCCTCGATGACGGTCCCGGAGCCGCCGCAGCGCGAGCACGGCCGCGTGATCGAGAACACGCCCTGGCCCTGTGACTCCACGCCGCGACCCTGACAGACGGGACAGACGATCGGCGCGCTGCCGGGCCGCGCGCCGGTGCCGCGGCAGGTGGTGCAGGCCGCGTGCGTGGAGACCGAGACCGGCACCTGCGCGCCCTCGACCGCCTGCTCGAACGAGAGCGACACCGTGGTCTCCAGGTCGCGCCCGCGCTCGGCGGCCGGCCGCGTGCGCGCGCCGCCACGCCCCGCGGTCGTGTTGAAGATGTTCGACAGGATGTCCGAGAACGAGCCGAAGTCGGCGCCCGCGCCGCCCGCCGCGCCGCCACCGCCGCCGAACGGGTTGCTCCCGCCGAACACGGACTGCCCGCGGTCGTACTTCTTGCGCTTCTCGGGGTCGCCGAGGACGTCGTAGGCCTCGGAGATCTGCTTGAAGCGCTCCTCGGCGCCGGCGTCCTTGTTCGTGTCCGGGTGGTACTGGCGCGCGAGCTTGCGGTACGCCTTCTTGATCTCGTCCTGGGAGGCCTTCTTGTCGACCCCCAGGGTCTTGTAGTAGTCGCCCGAACGAGCCACGCCGGTCTCCTACTCCGCCACCACGACCCGGGCCGGGCGCAGGACGGCGCCGTTGAGGCGGTAGCCCTGCTGGTAGACCTCGACGACGGTCCCGGACTCGGCGCCCTCGGACGGCATCGTCGTCATCGCCTCGTGCTCGTTGGGGTCGAACGGCTCGCCCTGGGGCGAGAACGGCTGGATGCCGGCGCGGCCGAGCGCGGCGACGATCTCGTCGCGCACGAGCGCGAAGCCCTTCACGACGTCCGGATGGCCTTCGGCGGTCGCTTTCAGCGCGTGCTCGAGATGGTCGAGCGCGGGCAGCAGCTCCTTGGCGACCTTCGCGACCCCGCGGTCCTGCGCGGCGGCGTTCTCACGCGCCATCCGCTTGCGGTAGTTCTCGAAGTCGGCCTGCGTCCGCTGCGCGAGCGCGAGGTACTCGTCGCGCTCCTTCGCGCGCGCGAGCAACTGCTCGAGATCGTGCTCGACCGCCTCGGGGGAATCCGCGCCGGCGGATTCCCCGCTCGGATCGCCGCCAGGCGATCCGCCCGCCGCCCGCTCGGAAGCGGGCGGCGCGTCGGCGTCGCTGAACGAGGTCTCGCCGGAGCCCTTGATATGTGCCCCGCCCTCACCGGGCGGCGCGGCTGCGGTGAACTCGTCCGTCACTTCTGCTCGTCCACGACCTCGGCGTCGACGACCTCCTCCTCGGCCGCGCCGTCCGACGACGCCCCGTTGGTGGAGGGCTCCTGCGCCTGCTGGGCCTGCGCGCGCTCGTACATGGCCTCGGAGACCTTGTGGAACGCGGTCTGCAGCGCCTCGGTCTTCGCGCGGATGTCGTCGGCGTCCTCGCCCTTGACGGCCTCGTTGACGGCCTTGATCAGCTCGTCGATCTCGGTCTTGGACGCGTCGTCGATGTTGTCGCCGAGCTCCTTGACCTGCTTCTCGGCCTGGTAGGCGGCGGACTCGCCGGCGTTGCGGGCCTCGGCCAGCTCGCGCGCGCGCTTGTCCTCCTCGGCGTGCGACTCGGCGTCGGACACCATCCGCTTGATCTCGTCGTCGGACAGCCCGGAGCCGGCCTTGATCTGGATCTGCTGCTCCTTGCCGGTGCCCAGGTCCTTCGCGGAGACCTCGACGATGCCGTTGGCGTCGATGTTGAACGCGACCTCGATCTGCGGGATGCCGCGCGGCGCCGGCGGGATGCCGGTGAGCTGGAACTTGCCGAGCGACTTGTTGCCCGCGGCCATCTCGCGCTCGCCCTGCAGGACGTGGATCTCCACGCTCGGCTGGTTGTCCTCCGCGGTGGAGAACACCTCGGACTTGCGCGTCGGGATGGTCGTGTTGCGCTCGATCAGCTTCGTCATCACGCCGCCCTTGGTCTCGATGCCGAGCGTGAGCGGGGTGACGTCGAGCAGCAGCACGTCCTTGACGTCGCCGGCCAGGACGCCCGCCTGGATGGCGGCGCCGACGGCCACGACCTCGTCCGGGTTGACGCCGCGGTGCGGCTCCTTGCCGGTGAGCTCCTTGACCTTCTCCTGGACGGCCGGCATGCGGGTCATG
>DASSUW010000452.1:0-11159 GCA_035706585.1 Solirubrobacteraceae bacterium
CGATGATCCAGTCGGCGTGCGCCATGACCGCCTGGTGGTGCTCGATCACGATCACCGACTTGCCGGCGTCGACGAGGCGGTCGAGCAGCCCGAGCAGTTGCTCGACGTCGGCGAGATGCAGCCCCGAGGTCGGCTCGTCGAGCACGTAGATGCCGGGTGGGCGGGACGGTGTCCCCCCCATGTGGGTGGCGAGCTTGAGGCGCTGGCGCTCCCCGCCGGACAGCGTCGTGAGCGGCTGCCCGATCGTGAGGTAGCCGAGGCCGACGTCGGCGAGCCGCTCGAGGATCCTGTGCGCGGCCGGCACCTTCGCGTCGCCGTCGGCGAAGAACTCCTCCGCCTCGGCCACCGGCATCGCCAGCACCTCGCTGATGTCCTTGCCGCCGAACGTGTACTCGAGCACCGACGCATCGAACCGCTTGCCCTCGCACTCCTCGCAGACGGTCTCGACCGTCGCCATCACACCCAGCTCGGTGTAGACCACGCCGGCGCCGTTGCAGTTCGGGCACGCGCCGTCGGAGTTCGCGCTGAACAGGCCGGGCTTGACGCCGTTGGCCTTGGCGAACGCCTTGCGGATCGGGTCGAGCAGGCCCGTGTAGGTCGCCGGGTTGCTGCGACGCGACCCGCGGATCGCGCCCTGGTCGACCACCACCACGCCGTCGCGGCCGGCCACCGAGCCGTCGATCAGCGAGCTCTTGCCCGACCCGGCCACGCCGGTCAGGACCACCAGCGCGCCGAGCGGGATGTCGACGTCGACGTCCTGCAGGTTGTTGGTGTCGGCGCCGCGGACCTCCAGCGTCCCCGCGGGCGTGCGCACCGACGGCTTCAGCGCGGCGCGGTCGTCGAGGTGGCGACCGGTGATCGTGCCGCTGCCGCGCAGCTCGGCGATGTCGCCCTCGAAAACCACCTCGCCGCCCGCCGAGCCGGCGCCGGGCCCGAGGTCGACGACGTGGTCGGCGATCGCGATCAGCTCCGGCTTGTGCTCGACGACGAGCACGGTGTTGCCCTTGTCGCGCAGCCGCAGCAGCAGCTCGTTCATCCGCTGGATGTCGTGCGGGTGCAGCCCGATGCTCGGCTCGTCGAAGACGTACGTGACGTCGGTGAGCGATGAGCCGAGATGCCGGATCATCCTCGTGCGCTGCGCCTCGCCGCCCGACAGCGTGCCCGACGGCCGGTTGAGCGACAGGTAGCCGAGCCCGATCTCCACGAACGAGTCGAGCGTCTCGCCCAGCGCCTGCAGCAGCGGGGCCACCGACGGCTCGTCGAGCCCGCGCACCCACTCGGCGAGGTCGGTGATCTGCATCGCGGAGACGTCGGCGATGCTGACGCCGTCGATCTTCGACGAGCGGGTCGCCTCGCTGAGCCGGGTGCCGTCGCACTCCGGGCAGGTGGTGAACACGACCGCGCGCTCCACGAACGCGCGCACGTGCGGCTGCATCGCCTCGACGTCCTTCGACAGCATCGAGCGCTGGATCGACGGGATCAGCCCCGCGTAGGTCAGGTTGATGCCCTCGACCTTGATCTTCGTCGGCTCGCGGTAGAGCAGGTCGTGGCGCTCACGCTTGTTGTACTTCTTGATCGGCTTGTCCGGGTCGAAGTAGCCGGCGCCGCGGAAGATCCGGCCGTACCAGCCGTCCATGCTGTAGCCGGGGATCGTCAGCGCGCCCTCGTTGAGCGACTTGTCCTCGTCGAACAGCGCGGCCAGGTCGAAGTCGCTCACCGAGCCGCGGCCCTCGCAGTGCGGGCACATGCCGCCCGTGCGGCTGAAGCTCGCGCTCTTGGTGATCGTCTTGTCGCCGCGCTCGACCGTGATCCCGCCGCTGCCGTGGACGGAGGCGACGTTGAACGAGTACGCCGCCGGCGACCCGATGTGCGGCTGCGCGAGCCGGCTGAAGAGGATGCGCAGCATCGCGTCGGCGTCGGTCGCCGTGCCGACCGTCGAGCGCGGGTTGGAGCCCATCCGCTCCTGGTCGACGCTGATCGCGGTCGTCAGGCCGTCGAGCACGTCGACGTCGGGGCGCGCCATCGTCGGCATGAAGCCCTGCAGGAACGCGCTGTAGGTCTCGTTGATCAGCCGCTGCGACTCGGCGGCGATCGTGCCGAACACCAGCGAGCTCTTGCCCGAGCCGGACACGCCGGTGAACACGGTCAGCCGGCGCTTGGGGATCTCGATGCTGAGGTCCTTGAGGTTGTTCACCCGCGCGCCGAGCACGCGGATCCGGTCATGCGAGTCGGCGGCGTGCACGTCAGCTGGTCTGCTGGATGCGGATCAGGTTGCCGGCGGGATCGCGGAACGCGCAGTCGCGCACGCCATAGGGCTGGTCGACCGGCTCCTGGACGACCTCGGCGTCGCCGGCCTGCAGCCGTTCGAACGTGCCGTCGACGTCGCTCGTCGCGAGGTTGATGCTCGCGTAGGTGCCCTTGGCCATCATCTCGGCGATGACGCGGCGCTCGTCGTCGGTCAGGCCGGGCGTGGCGACCGGCGGGTACAGCACGATCGACGTGCCGGGCTGCTCGGGCGGGCCGACGGTGATCCAGTGCAGCCCGTTGTACTCGACGTCGTTGCGGACCTCGAAGCCGAGGGTGTCGCGGTAGAAGGCCAGCGAGGCGTCCGGGTCGTCGTGCGGGAGGAGGGTCGAGTGAATCGTGATGTCCATGGCGGTCACGTTAGGCGCGGCTCGGCGAGCGCGCTTCTCGATTCCTGACCGGTTTCGTCACCTGCTTGGCGACGCACGCCGGCATCCCGTCGGTGGCGCCGGCCCGTTCGCGCTGGTAGACGCTCGGCGGCACGCCGACGAGCTCGGTGAAGCGGGTGCTGAACGTGCCCAGCGACGAGCAGCCGACCTCGAAGCAGACCTCGGTGACGCTGAGGTCGCCGCGGCGCAGCAGCGCCATCGCACGCTCGATGCGCCGCGTCATCAGGTACGAGTACGGCGACTCGCCGAACGCGGCGCGGAACTGGCGGCTGAGGTGCCCGGCCGACATGTGCGCGTCGCGCGCGAGCGCCTCGACGTCGAGCGGCCGCGCGTACTCGCGGTCGATCCGGTCGCGTACGCGGCGCAGCCGCACGAGGTCGCTCAGACGCTGCCCTGTCACCGCGAGATCGTGGCACACCGGTCAGGGCACGGTCTGCCGGTACAGGGCATTCGGCTCCTGGTTGGTGTCGACCGTGATCCCGGGCGGGTGCTGGCCGGTCCGGACGAACAGGCACAGCGCGTGGCGCTCGTCGCGGCCCGGGATGCAGGCGCGATAGTGGTCCGGCTCGATCCGCACCGCGTCGATGTGCCGGAGCCCGGCGGCGTACCCGGGCGCCTTGCCGACGACGTAGTCGTGCATGGCCCGCGCCACCGCGGCCTCACGCCGCGACTCGGCCGCCGTCGCGGAACGGTGGACCAGGCCGCCGGCGAGGATCGCGACGGTGATCGCGGCCAGCAGCCACGCGCCCGCGTAGTCGGACGCGATCAAGCGCGGCAGGTCGGGCCGGCGGCGGCGCACGAGCCAGCCCACGAACGGGGCCACGACCGCGACCGCGATCAGGTTCAAGAACGCGGCCAGCAGCACGCCCGGAAACACCCCCGGGGGCCCGTCGCCCCACGGCGGCAGCGCGAACAGCAGCACCCCGTCGACCAGCGTCAGGACCATGAAGGCGGGCCACTGCCACGCCCCGCGGAGGCGCCAGCGCAGGCGCCTCGGCCACACGCGCTCCACCTGCGCCATTAGTGCAGCGTAACCCCCATGCCCTACCCTTCCCCCCGAGTTCACGCCCCCGTACCGGCGATCCCGGGAGGTGGCGCAAGAGGCGCAGACCGGCAGATCCCGGCAGGCCGCCGAAAGAGGAAAGGGTGAAGGCACGCCACATGGCGACTGAAACGGCTCAGCAGTCGGTACCCCCCGACGTATCCGAGCACCTCACGGCCGACGACCGCGTGGGGCTGCTGCGCGCGATGCTGATGATGCGCGGCATCGAAGAGCGCGCGATGACGCTCTACCGGCAGGGCAAGGTGCCGGGCTCGTTCTACGACGGCTTCGGGCAGGAGGCGGTGTCCGCCGGAGCGACCTGGGCGATGGGCGCCCGCGACCGCCTGTGCATCCTGCACCGCGACCTCGCGGCGCACATCATCCGCGGCGTCGATCCCGTGCGGATCTTCGCCCAGTACATGGGCCGCGAGCAGGGCATCACGCGCGGGCGCGACGGCAACGTGCACTTCGGCGATCGCACGAAGGGCTGCGTCGGCATGGTCTCGATGCTGCCCGACATGATGCTGATCGCGACCGGCCTCGCGATGGCGTTCAAGCTGCGCGGCGAGCAGCGCGTGGCGATGACGTGGTTCGGCGACGGGTCGACGTCGCGCGGCGACTTCCACGAGGCCATGAACTGGGCCGGCGTGCAGAAGCTCCCGGTCATCTTCATCCTCGAGAACAACCAGTACGCGTACTCGACGCCGACCAACCAGCAGTTCGCGGTCAACCCGGTCGAACGCGCCGCCGCCTACGGGTTCCCGGGCGAGAGCGTCGACGGCAACGACGCCGAGGCGATGTTCGAGGGCGTCCGCCGCGCCCGCGAGCGCGCGCTGGCCGGCGAGGGCCCGACGCTGATCGAGGCCGTGACGATGCGCATGCACGGCCACGCCGCGCACGACGACATGAAGTACGTGCCCAAGGAGCAGGTCGAGGAGTGGCGCGCGAAGGATCCGATCGACCGCCAGGTGCGCCGCCTCGAGGCGCTCGGCGTCGACGTCCAGGCCGTGCGCGACGGGGTGAAGGCCACGATCGACGCCGCCGTCGAGGAGGCGCTCAAGACGCCGATGCCCGATCCCGACACCGCGACCGACCGGCTGTTCGCCGACGAGCCCGCGCTGCTCGAGGACGGCGAGGCTCCGTGGTCCGGGTTCGCGCCGAAGGGCGGCTGACCATGCCGACCATGACCTACCTGCAGGCGATCTCCGACGGGATGCGCGAGGAGATGCGCGCCGACGAGCGCGTGTTCGTGATGGGCGAGGACATCGGCGTGTTCGGCGGCGCCTTCAAGGTCACCGACGGCTTCATCGACGAGTTCGGCCCGAACCGCGTGATGGACACGCCGCTCGCGGAGTCCGGGATCATCGGCACCGCGATCGGCGCCGCCGTCGAGGGCATGCGGCCGATCGCCGAGATGCAGTTCGCCGACTTCATCTCGTGCGGCTTCGACCAGCTCGTCAACGTCGCCGGGAAGATGTACTACCGGATGGGCCTGTCGGTGAACATCACCGTCCGGCTGCCGTCCGGCGGCGGCTTCTCCGGCGGCCCGTACCACTCGCAGAACCCCGAGGCGTGGTTCATGCACTCGCCCGGCCTGAAGGTCGTCGCGCCGTCGACGGCCGAGGACGCCAAGGGCCTGCTGATCTCCTCGGTGCGCGACCCGAACCCGGTCGTGTTCATGGAGCACAAGCACCTGTACCGGCGCGTGAAGGGCGACGTCGCCGAGGGCACGTACGAGACGCCGTTCTCCGCCCGCGTGGCGCGCGAGGGGACCGACCTCGCGGTGATCGCCTACGGCGCGATGGTGCACACGGCGCTCGAGGCCACCGAGGACCTCGACGGCGCCTCGGTCGAGGTGCTCGACCTGCGCTCGCTGGTGCCGCTCGACGAGGAGGCGATCCTCGCGTCGGTCCGCAAGTGCTCGAAGGTCGTGATCGTCGACGAGGCCAACCAGACCTGCGCGGCGGGAGCGCAGGTGGCGGCGCTGATCGCCGAGAAGGCGTTCGAGGATCTCGACGGCCCGGTCGTGCGCGTCGCCACGCCGGACGTGCCGATCCCGTTCTCGCCGCCGCTCGAGCAGGCCGTGCTCCCGCAGGTCGACGACGTGAGGGAGGCGTGCCGTGAGCTCCTCGAATATTGAGACGACCCTGGTCGACGTCACGATGCCCCAGATGGGCGTGTCGGTCGCCGAGGGCACCGTCGTCGAGTGGAAGAAGCAGGCCGGCGACTGGGTGCAGGCCGACGAGATCATCGCCGCGATCTCGACCGACAAGATCGACACCGACGTCGAGGCGCCCGCCACCGGCCGCGTGCAGGAGATCGTGGTCGACGTCGGCACGACCGTGGACGTCGGCACGGTGCTGGCCCGGATCGCCACCGACGCGAGGCCGGGCGAGGCCCATCGGAGCGAGAGCGATTCCTCGTCCGGCGGCACGAGCGAGGCCGACGTCGCGAAGGAGTCGTCCGGCGAGGCCGGGGAGCTCAAGGGCGACACGACCGTCTCGACGCGCAAGGAGGGTGGGCGCCGCTACTCGCCGGTCGTCATGCGCATCGCGTCCGAGCACGGGATCGACCTGGAGAAGGTCGAAGGGACCGGGCGCGGCGGCCGCGTGCGCAAGCAGGACGTGCTGGCGTTCCTGGAGAACGGCGGTGCGCCGGCTGAGCCGCCGATGCACATCGAGAGTCCCTACCGGCCCGACGAGCCGGCGCGCACGAAGACGCGCAAGCCGCGGGTCGATCAGCCCCAGCCCGAGCCGGAGCCGATGGTCGGCGGCAGCGCACCGCTGTCGCGCATGCGGCAGTCGATCGGGGCGCGGATGCTGCAGTCGCTGCAGACCGCAGCGACGTGCACGACCGTCGTCGAGGCCGACCTCGTGCGCATCGAAGCGGCGCGCGCGGCGACCGGCTTCACGTACCTGCCGTACATCGCCCGCGCGACGATCGACACGCTGCGCGAGTACCCGCAGCTCAACGCCACGCTCGAGGACTCTGCGCTGACGACCTACGACGGCGTGCACCTGGGCATCGCGGTCTCGCTCGGCGAGGGCGGCCTGATCGTGCCGGTGATCCGGGACGCCCAGGAGCTCTCGGTCGAGGGCCTGGCGAAGCGGATCAAGGACCTGGCGCGGCGCGCGCGCGACAACCAGCTCACGCCGGACGAGGTGCGCGGCGGCTCGTTCACGATCACGAACCCGGGCGGCTACGGCTCGATCATCGCGACGCCGGTGATCAACCAGCCGCAGGTCGCGATCCTCGATACCGAGGCCGTCGTCAAGCGCCCCGTGGTCATCACGGACGAGCTCGGCAACGACTCGATCGCGATCCGCCCGATGACCTATCTGTGCATGTCGTGGGACCACCGGGCGCTCGACGGCGCGCTCGCGGCGCAGTTCTTGAGTTCGCTGCGAAAGAAACTCGAGAGCTGGCCGACTACTCAGACCAAGGTCTGACGGACCCCCGCCCCGGCGGCTTCTCCGGGGCGGGGCGGACCCCCCCACGTCGTAGCATCTGACGGGATGCACGAGCTCTGGACGTGCAACCTCGGCCGCGTCGACTACCGCGAGGCGGTCGCGCTGCAGGAGCGCCTGCGCGAGCGCGTGCAGGACGGCGAGCTGCCCGACCTGCTGCTGCTGCTCGAGCACCCGCCGGTCTACACGACCGGCCGCCGCTCGGAGCCCGGCGACCTGCCCGTGGGCGGGGAGATCGAGGTCGTCGAGACCGACCGCGGCGGCAAGCTCACCTACCACGGGCCAGGCCAGCTGGTCGGCTATCCGATCATGCACGTGCCGAACGTGCGGGCGTTCGTGGAGACGATGGAGCGCGCGCTCGTCGCCGCGCTGCGGGAGGCGGGCGTCGAGGCGCGCGTGCGCGAGGGCCGCGAGTACACCGGCGTGTGGGTGGAGGACCGAAAGATCGCGTCGATCGGCATCCACGTGTCGCGCCGCGTCTCGATGCACGGCTTCGCGGTCAACGTCGACGCCGATCTGGCGCCGTTCGGCGACGTGATCGCGTGCGGGCTGCCGGACGTGCGGATGACCTCGCTGGCCGCCGAGGGCGTCCACGAGGGCATCGGCTGCTTCCGCAAGCGCGCCGCCCACGCATTCGCGCGCGAGTTCGGCCTCCGGCAGCGGATCGTGACCCCGAGGCGTCTCGGGGCGGCGGAGAGCGTCGCGGCGTGATCTTCGGGCTGACGATCTTCCCGACCGGCTACTCGATCGGCCCCGCCGAGCTGGCCCGGGCCGCCGAGGACGCGGGCTTCGAGGCGCTGTTCTTCGCCGAGCACACGCACATCCCCGTCAGCCGCGACACGCCGCGGCCGGGCGGCGGCGAGCTCCCGCGCCGCTACTGGCACACGCTCGACCCGTTCGTCGCGCTCACCGCCGCGGCGGCGGCCACCGAGCGGCTCCGGCTCGGCACCGGCGTCTGCCTGGTGATCGAGCGCGACCCGATCACGACCGCGAAAGCGGCCGCGTCGGTCGACCTCGTGTCGGGCGGCCGGTTCGAGTTCGGCGTCGGCGGCGGGTGGAACCGCGAGGAGATGGCCAACCACGGCACCGACTTCACGCGCCGCTTCGGGCTGATGCGCGAGCGCGTGGAGGCGATCAAGGCGATCTGGACCCAGGAGGAGCCGGAGTACCACGGCAGCTACGTGGACTTCGACCCGATCTGGTCGTTCCCGAAGCCCGTCCAGCAGCCGCATCCGCCGGTGATCGTCGGCGGGACCGGCGAGAAGGTGCTCGACCGCGTGCTCCGCTACGGCGACCAGTGGATGCCCAACCGCATCGCCGAGCCGGACCGGCTGAAGGGCCGCATCGCCGAGCTGCGCGACCGCGCGGGGCGCCACGTGCCGGTGACCTACTACGGCGCCGACGCGACCGACGAGTTCGTCGACGGTCTCGCGGACGCCGGCGTGGACCGCGTGCTGCTCCAGCTGCCCGACGCGGGCGCCGCCGAGGTCCTGCCGCTGGTCGAGCGGTATGCCGAGCTTGCCGCCCGCCATCGCTGAGGAGCGCCTCGCCGCCGCGCGGGTCGGCCACCTCGCGACCGTCACGGCGCTCGGCCGCCCGCATGTCGTGCCCGTGTGCTTCGCGCTGGACGACGGCACGGTCTACACGGCCGTCGACGCCAAGCCGAAGGCGACGAGCGCGCTCGCCCGGCTGGAGAACGTGCGCGCCACCGGCCGCGCCAGCCTGCTCGTCGACCACTACGACGAGGACTGGACGCAGCTGTGGTGGGTACGGGTCGACGGCGTCGCCGAGGTCGTGCAGTCCGAGCGCGGGATCGTCGCGCTGGCCGCCAAGTACGAGCAGTACCGCGCGGCGCGGCCCGCAGGCCCGGTGATCGCCATCCGCCCTGATTCGTGGCGCTCTTGGATAGCCTCTGAGGCGTGAGCACACGCTCTCGCAGCAACCCCGGCGGCATGGACGTGCTCACCGTCCTCGGCCCCGACACGCTGCCGTTCCGGAGCCGCAAGCCGCGCTGGTTCAAGGTCCCGCCGCCCGGCGGCGAGCGCTACCGGGCGCTCGACCGGATGATCAAGGACGAGGGCCTGCACACGGTCTGCCAGGAGGCCGCGTGCCCGAACGTCGGCGACTGCTGGGAGCGCGGCACGGCCACGTTCATGATCCTCGGCGACACCTGCACGCGTCGCTGCGGCTTCTGCAACGTCAAGACCGGCAAGCCGACGTTCAGCGACCCGCTGGAGCCGCTGCGCGTGGCGCGCTCGGTCGCCCGCATGGGGCTGCGTCACGCGGTCGTGACGTCGGTCGACCGCGACGACCTCCCCGACTACGGCGCCCAGGCGTGGGTCGGCGTGATCCGCTCGATCCGGATGCAGGCGCCGTGGTGCAAGGTCGAGTGCCTGACGCCCGACTTCCGCGGCGAGGAGATGCCGCTGGCGAAGGTGATCGCCGAGCGGCCCGACGTCTTCAACCACAACGTCGAGGTCGTGCCGCGGCTGTATCCGGTCGCGCGCCGGGGCTCGCGCTGGGAGCGCTCGCTGCGCGTGCTGCGCAACGCCGGGGAGATGGGCTCGGGCGAGGTCACGACGAAGTCCGGGCTCATGGTCGGTCTCGGCGAGACGCACGAGGAGATGGTCGACGCGTTCGGGCAGCTCCGCGAGCAGGGCGTGCAGGTGCTCACGGTCGGCCAGTACCTGCGCCCGACCGAGCGCCACCTGCCGGTGGTGCGCTACTGGGAGCCCGAGGAGTTCGCCGCGCTCGAGGCGGCCGCGCTGGCGCTCGGCTTCGACCACGTGGCGGCCGGCCCGCTCGTCCGATCCTCCTATCACGCGGACGAGCACGTGGCACAGACGCGGCCCGGCGTCGGTCCGCTCGCCGCCGCCGGCTGAGTGTTCCCGCTTCGCGACAACATCCCGACCGAGAACTTCCCGGTCGTCACGGTCGCCCTGATCGTCGCGAACGTGCTGATGTACTTCCTCTTCCAGAAGGGCGGGATCTCGCTGGGCGAGCCCAGCGACACGCAGTTCCTCTGCAACCTGTACGAGTACGGGGCGATCCCGAAGGAGGTCACGCACCCCGACTTCCACGTGCAGGCGCAGGGGTGCGCGCAGTTCGACGCACCGACGTGGCTGACGCTGTTCACGGCGATGTTCATGCACGGCGGGCTGCTGCACCTCGGCGGCAACATGCTGTTCCTGTGGATCTTCGGCAACAACGTCGAGGACTCCATGGGCCCGATCAAGTTCGTGCTCTTCTACGTGCTCGGCGGCCTTGCCGCCGACGCTCTGCAGATCGCGTTCTCCGTCAACTCGGTGGTGCCGACCATCGGCGCCTCCGGTGCGGTGGCCGCCGTCCTGGGCGGCTACCTGCTGCTGTTCCCGCGCGCTCGCGTGGTGACGCTCGTCTTCATCATCTTCTTCTTCACGATCCTCGAGCTGCCGGCGATCTTCTTCCTCGGCATCTGGATCATCCAGCAGGCGTTGTTCGCCTACTTCGACCTCTTCCAGCCGTCCGGCGAGGGCGGCGGCGTGGCGTACTTCGCCCACATCGGCGGGTTCGTGTTCGGCCTGCTGGCGATCCGGATCTTCGCGAGCGAGCGAAGGCGGCGGCGGCAGCTGGACCGCGTGGGGCTGCGATGAGGTCGACGATCACGATCGTCGCGCTGATCTTCGTCTGCGCGTTCGGCTTCATGACGGTCTACGTGCTGTTGCGCAGCGGCCCTGACCTGCTGACCGGTCTCTCCCTTATCGTGGTCGCGCTCATGGCCTTCGGGATCCTGGGCGCGCTGACGGAGCCGCCCGACAAGCGCCGCTGATGCCGTACCCGCTCCTGCAGGGAGGTCGCCGCCGCCGGCGGCGCCGCAGGGGTGTCGTGGTACTCGTGCTCCTGGCCGCGGCGCTGGCGGGGCTGCTGCTGGCGCCGCGGGCCGGCGGTCCGGCGCCGCGCCCGGTCGCGGCGCCGCCC
>DASSUW010000453.1:0-9577 GCA_035706585.1 Solirubrobacteraceae bacterium
CCTCGCCGCGCTCGCGGTGGCGGGGGTGCGCCGCCGGCGGCCGGCGCCCGCCGCGGTGCCCGCGCCGGCCTAGCCGGCGGTCGCCGTGCGGACGGTCAGGTCTTCTTCTTGGCCGTCCGCCGGCGGGCGGGCGTGGGCGCCGCCTCGTCGACCTTCAGGCGCTCCTGCTCGCGCGGCAGCGGCGCCGGCCCGGCGTCGAGCGCCGTCGCGAGGTTGGAGACCTCGAGCGAGAGCGAGGCGATGCGGTTCTCGAGCGCGCCGAGCTTGTCGTCGAGCGTTCCCGCCGACAGCGCGCTGCCGATGCCGGCCAGCCGCTGGTCGAGCCGGTCGACCGCCTCCTCGATCCCCTCCATCCGCTGCGAGACCGACCGCAGGCGGCGTGTGAGCCGCTCGATGTCGGCCGCCGACGGGATGTTGAGCGCGCCCATCGCGGTCTCCTGCGCCTGCACGGCGCGTTCGCGCGCCTCGAAGGCCTTCGCGATCGCCGAGTTGACGAGCGGGTTCTCGAGCAGCTCCTGGGCGATCTTGCCCAGCGCGTCCTCGCCCGAGCGGGCGAGCCGGTCGCGCAGCCCCGCCTGGGCGGAGTCCTCATCAGCCATCGGTGTCCTCCTGGACGCGTTCGAGCATCGACGGTGCCAGCCAAACCTAGCGTTTAGGTCCTTCGGTAGGGTGGCATCACCTGCCGGTGGCGGGTACCGAGGGGGAGAGAGCTTGAACTAAGGCTCAACTCGAGGATTACGCTTAGCGGAGGTTCATCGCGATGGGGTGAATTACCGCAAGGAATCTCGCGCTCGACCGTTCGAGATTGCGTAACGCCCCATGCGATCGATAGCCTCAATGACACTTCACAGGGTCCCAACCCCGGCATTCAAGGGATGTCGAGATCTGTCGTGGGTTGCGGGAGGGGGCCCGTACCAGGGATGACAGGCCGCAAGCTGCTACGGATCGCGCTCGCCGCCGCCGCCTTGTACGCGGCGGTACTGGTTGCGAGCGCCCAGGCCGAGATGCACAAGGTCCAGGTGACGCTCGTCACCGGCCAGGTGCTCACGGTCAACGTCGACGTGCCTCCGGGCACGCCGGTGCAGCAGGTCCAGATCCCCGGTCTTCCGGCGCCGGTCCAGAACATCGTCGACCTCGGGCCGATCAGCACGCCGACGCCCGTGCCGACGCCGACGGTGCCGGCCGTCCCCGACGTCCCCGACGTGCCCGTGCCCACGAAGCCCGGAGGCCAGAACGGCGGCGGCGGCGGCGGCAAGGACGGCAGCGGCTCGGCCGGCGGCAACACCGGCAGCGGCGGCAGCGCAAACACGCAGGCCCCGTCGCCCGACGAGAACGCGGTCAACCGCGCCGACAGCAACGTGCGCTCGGGCGTGGGACGCGCGCGCGACAAGGTCGAGCAGAAGGTCAAGCAGAAGGCCGAGGACGTCGCCGACCGCACGACGAACCCCGACGGCTCGCCGACGCCCGCGAACCCGACCTACTCGGTGTCGACCCCCGGCCCGGCCCGCATCGGGGTCCCGAACTTCTTCATCGACAAGTTCCGCATCCCGCCGTTCCTGCTCCCGATCTACCAGGCCGCCGGGATCCAGTACGGCGTCCGCTGGGAGATCCTGGCGGCGATCAACGAGATCGAGACCGACTACGGCCGCAACCTCAACGTGAGCTCCGCGGGCGCCGTCGGCTGGATGCAGTTCCTGCCGTCGACGTGGCGCCTGTACGGCGTCGACGCCAACGGCGACGACGTCAAGGACCCGTACAACCCGGTCGACGCGATCTTCGCCGCCGCCCGCTACCTGCGCGCGGCCGGCGCCGACCAGGACATCCGCCGCGCGGTCTTCGCCTACAACCACGCCGACTGGTACGTGGACTCCGTGCTGCTGCGCGCGCAGGTCATCGGCGGGCTGCCGTCCAACCTCGTCGGGTCGCTCACCGGCCTCACGCAGGGCCGCTTCCCGGTCCAGGCCAAGGCGACCTACGCGGGCGAGCTCAAGCAGCGCGGCCAGCGCGTGCGCGCGGGCAACGCCGCGATGGTCGTGGAGTCCAGCAACCGCCGCGACATCCGGATCTTCTCGCGCGCGGACGCGCCGGTGATCGCCGTCAACGACGGCCGGATCGTCGACATCGGCGAGAACAGGCGGCTCGGCCGCTTCGTCAAGCTGCAGGACGTCTACGGCAACACGTACACGTACGGCCATCTGGACCGCGTCGCCGAGCGCTACCCGACGCCCAAGCCTCAACCTCAGACTGAGGGAGACGTCAGGCGCGAGCTGCAGCTGCCCGACGACAAGGCGCCGACCGCGCCGGCGTCGGCGACCGATGCGCCGGCCGCCAAGGCGCCGGCCCGCAAGCTCGCCGACCGCGCCGCGCCGCGCAGCCGCAAGGCGGACCCGAAGCCGGAGGCGCCGAGCAAGGAGCGCCTGTTCGCGAACCCGACGCGTCCGAACTCGGCGTCCGCGGGCGGCGCCCAGCAGGAGTTCGAGCGCACCGGCGTCATCGACGATGTCCAGAGCTTCGAGGGCTACTACGAGCGGATCCTCGGCCTGTCGCGCGACGAGGTCCGGCTCAAGCGCATGCGCCCGGGCGCGCGCGTGGTCGCCGGCACGATCCTCGGCCGCCTCGGCCGGGTCGATCGCCGCGCCCCGTACCTGCAGTTCGAGATCCGGCCGGCCGGCCAGGGCGCCCCGCGGGTGGATCCGAAGCCGATCCTCGACGGCTGGAAGCTGCTCGAGTCGACCGCCATCTACCGCGCCAAGGGCAAGAACCCGTTCTTCGGCGCCGACGCCGACAACCCGTCGATCGGCCAGATCCTGCTGATGAGCAAGGAGGCGCTCGTGCGCCACGTGCTCAACAACCCGCAGATCGACGTCTACGAGTGCGGCCGGCGTGACATCCGGGCCGGGCAGATCGACCGCCGGGTGCTGGCGACGCTCGAGTTCCTCGCCGCCTCCGGCCTGCGCCCGACCGTGACGTCGCTGCACTGCGGCCACAGCTACCTGACGACGTCCGGCAACGTGTCCGAGCACTCGACCGGGACGGCCGTCGACATCGCGGCGGTGAACGGCATCACGATCTCGCCCGCGACGCAGGGCAAGGGCTCGATCACCGAGCTCACGATCCAGCGCCTGCTCACGCTGCAGGGGACGATGAAGCCGCACCAGATCATCTCGCTGATGAAGTTCGACGGCACCGACAACACGTTCGCGATGGGCGACCACGACGACCACATCCACGTGGGCTTCCGGCCGCTCTACGGCACCAACACCAAGGCCGCCCGCCAGATCAACGCGATCCTCAAGCCCCGGCAGTGGATCAAGCTGATCGACCGCCTCGGGGAGATCGACAACCCGACGGTGCGCCGCACCCCGTCCAAGTACGCGGTGCCCACCAAGAGCTCGCAGGCTCACGAGGGCGAATAGCCGCCCTGGCGCGGTTCGGGTTCGTCCAGTGGGAGTTCCCGGGCCGGCTCGGTCCCGCTCCCGGACGGTACGTCGCGCGCCGCTTCGCGGGCGACGACGTGCGCTCCGTGCTGGTGATCGGCGGGCTCGACGCCCCGCGCCGGACGCGCCGGCGGGCACGCCGCGCCGATCCGGCACCCGCGGAGGTCGAGACCACCCGCGTGACGGTGATCGACGCCGCTGCACTCGGTGATCTGGACAGCGCCGACGCCTGGCTGAGCCGCGCCGCCGTCGAGCGCGCGATCTCGACCGAGGCGCTCGCGGTGGCGAATCTGGCGGTCGCGGCGCACCGGCTCGCGTCCGGCGATCCCTGGCTGCCCGACGCGGCGCTGTCGCGCGCGCTGGTCTGGCGGGTCGGCTACGGGACCGGCGAGCAGGTCGCCGACGGCGACTGGGAGTCGGCCCGCGAGCTGCCCCTGCCGAAGCCGAAGCGCTCGATGTTCTCGCCCGAGGAGCGCGTCGCGGCGGTGCTCGGCGGTCGCGAGGTGGCGCTGGCGTGCGAGGAGCTCGCGCTGCGCGCGCGGGGCGACCTCGAGCATGGCCGGGTGCGCGAGGCCGCGCTGCAGCTGTCGGTGGCGCTGGAGGCGGCGCTGGCCGAGCTCGAGGTGTGGCGCGCGACACTGGCGCCGCGACTCGACGAGCTCGCGGGGCACCGCGAGCCGGTCGCGCGCGCCGCCGCCGCGGCGTTGCAGGGTGGACTGGACGCCGAGGCCGTTGCGGTGGTGGAGAGCGCGCTCGGGCGGCTCGAGGCCGCGCTGCGGGCGCGCACGACGGCGCCCTGACCGCGGCGCGGGGCGCCGCGCCAGGTCGAAACTGCGCATCGAGGGAGGCGTGAGGCGTGGGTGTGTCACGTTTCTTTCCCATAGGCGCAGAAAGGTGACGCACCCTCCCGCGCCGCCTCCTCAATGCCCGGGGTTCGCCAGCGCCGCCAGCACGGCGCCGAGCTCCTCCTCCACGTCACCGCCGAGCCGCACGGCGGCGGCGCGGTCGAACGGCGTCGAGCCCTTGGTGATCACGGCGACCCGGCCGCCGGCCTGCAGGGTCAGCTCGGGCAGCCCGGCCGCCGGATACACCTCCAGCGACGAGCCCACGCACAGCATCAGGTCGGCCCCGGCGGCGAGCGCCGAGGCGCGCGTCATCGCGTCCTCGTCGAGCAGCTCCCCGAACAGCGTCACGTCCGGCTTCAGGGGCTGCCCGCAGTCGCAGCGCGGGACGCCGTCGGCCGCCTCCGCGAGCCGGCGGCGGGTCTCCCCCAGCTCGTAGCGCTGCCGGTCGACCTGGCACGAGGCCGTGGCGATCGAGCCGTGGATCTCGATCACGTCGCGTGAGCCGGCGGCGGCGTGCAGGCCGTCGATGTTCTGGGTGACGACCGGGATCGCCAGCTCGGCCAGCGCGCGGTGGGCGCCGTTGGGCTGCTTGCCCTCCAGCGTCGCGAAGCGCTGTCCGTAGAAGCCCCAGAAGCGCTCGGGCTCGCGGCGCCAGACCGAGATGTGGGCGACCTCCATCGGGTCGACGTTCTCCCACAGGCCCGTGCCGGGCGAGCGGAAGTCCGGGATGCCCGACGGGACCGACACGCCCGCTCCCGTCAAGGCGACGACCGACCCCGCCGAGCGGATCAGCTCGGCGAGGCGGTCGTGCGCGGTGCTCACCGGCCCTTGAACTCCGGACTCCGCTTCTGCAGGAACGCGCCGATGCCCTCGCGCGCGTCCTCGGTGCCGAACACGGCGGCGAACGCCTCCTTCTCGGCGGCGATGCCCTCGTCGAGGTCGCCCATGTGCGAGACGCGCTTGATGTGCTCGAGCGCGAGCGGCGCCTGGCGCGAGAACTTGCGCGCCCAGGCCAGCGCCATGTCGAACAGCTCGTGGTCCGGTGCCAGCCGGTTCACGAGCCCGTACTCGAACGCCTCCTCGGCCGACACCGCCTCGCCGGTCGTGTTCATCTCCAGCGCCTTCGCGGGGCCGACGAGCCGCGGCAGCCGCTGCGTGCCGCCGAAGCCCGGGAGGATGCCCAGGTTGATCTCCGGCTGACCGAACGACGCCGAGTAGCCGGCCAGGCGGACGTCGCACGCCATCGCGACCTCGCAGCCGCCGCCGAACGCGACGCCGTTGACCGCCGCGATGGTCATGATCCGCGACTTCTCCCAGTCGCGCAGCAGCTCGTGCCCGCGGTTGACCATCTCGCGCCCCGCCGCCTCGTCGAGCTGGGTGAACGACTTGATGTCGGCCCCCGCGCAGAACAACGCCGGGTTCGGCGAGGCGAGGATCATCGCGCGGATGTCGCCGCGCGACTCGATCGCCCGCCAGGCCGCGTCGAGCGCCTCGATCACGTGCGGGGCGAGCGAGTTCGCCGGCGGGTTGTCGAGCCAGAAGATCGCCACGTCGCCGCGCGTGTCGAGCTTGACCGGCGCGGTCTCGTAGCCCTCGTCGGGCTGCGGGTAGGGATAGAAGCCCTGGCCGCTCTTGGCGCCGAGGCGCCCCTGCGCCACGAGGCGGCGCAGCACGAGCGGCGGCTCGAAGCCCTCGCCCCAGTCCTGCTCGGCCTGCTCGAGCGCGGCCAGCACGTCGTCGAGCCCGCGGAAGTCCGCGCGCGCGAACGGGCCTGGGATCATGCCGGTGCCCATCATCAGCCCGAGGTCGATGTCGCGGACGCCCGCGATGCCCTCCTCGAGCACCAGGCAGGCCTCCACCAGCGCCTTGAGCTGGAAGCGCTCCGCGACCTTGGCATCGATCTCCGGCGCGGTGTCAGGCGTGCTCATAGAAACCCTTCCCGGACTTGGCGCCGAGCTCACCGCGCTCGACCATCTCCTCCATCCCGCGGTGCACGTAGAAGCGGTCGCCGTACGCCTCGCGCATGTCGCGCGCGACCTTGACGACCGTGTCCAGGCCCGACATGTCGGCGACGCGGAACGGCCCCATCGGCATCTGCGCCTGCTCGGTGATGAACTGGTCCAGCTGCTCGACGTCGATCCCCGTCTCGTCCTGGTAGCGCCAGATCTCGCTCGCCGTCGACACGAGGATGCGGTTGACGACGAAC
The DNA here is from genome assembly GCA_035706585.1 of Solirubrobacteraceae bacterium. Lineage (GTDB taxonomy): Bacteria > Actinomycetota > Thermoleophilia > Solirubrobacterales > Solirubrobacteraceae > DASSUW01. Next base: position 6,489 of record DASSUW010000453.1, read on the forward strand.
CCCGGGCACTCGTGGCAGCGCACCGGCACCTTCTTGATCGCCTGGGCGAAGTTGGCGGCCGCCTGGGCGGTCTCGGGCGACGTGTCCTCACCCTCGATGACCTCGATCAGCCGCATGTAGGAGGCCGGCCAGAAGAAGTGGAAGCCGACGACCTTGTCGGGCCGGTTCGTGGCATCGCCGATCTCGGTGATCGACAGCCCCGAGGTGTTGGAGGCGAGGATCGCGTGACCGGGCGTGGCCGCGTCGAGCTCCGCGAACACCGCGTGCTTGATCTCCATCTTCTCGGGCACCGCCTCGATGACGAAGTCGACGTCGCCGAACTCGTCGTAGTCGGTGGCGCCGGTGATCAGCGACAGCGTCCGGTCCGCCTGGGCGGCCGCGTCCTCCTCCGACAGCTTGCCCTTCTTGACGAGCTTGGCCACCTGACCCTGCGTGACCTCGCGCGCCTTCTCCAATCCCGCGTCGACGAACTTGGCGTCGACGTCCTTGAGCACGACCGGGACGCCGGCGGCGGCGATCACCTGGGCGATCTCTCCGCCCATCACCCCCGCGCCGACGACACCTGCTTTGAACACGAACATGGCTCAGCACCCTAGCCGAGCCGCGGCCGGTCACGGTCTGGTCGCCTCGGCGCGGCGCTCGTGCGAGAACCGCGTCAGCGTGCGGTTCAGCGAGTCGCGCAGCGCCCGCCGCACGAACAGCAGGTCGACGATGCGATTGCCGTCTTTAAGGCTGTACTCAAGGGTTAGATTCACCCGTACCTGCTCGCCGGCCGGCTCGAACGCGACCGTCTGCACTCCGGTGAGCTTCTCGTCCTCGACCGCGATCGAGTAGCCGCGGCGCGGCTCGTAGGCGACGACGCGCTCGAGCACGCGCCCGCGGCCCTTCGGCCGCGAGTCCCACAGCAGCCGCGCTCCGACCTGCGGCCACTCGCCCTCGAGCTTGGCGACGTGACCGAAGCCGTCGACCCACGCCGGCCACCGGTGCGGGTCGTACCACAGCTCCTCGGCGTCGACCACCCGCCCCGGCACCGTCGTCGTCACGGAGACTCGCATCACCCGGCAGACTAGGCGCAATGTCCGCCGTCGACCTTGCGCTCGAGCTCGTCCGTCTCGACACCGTCAACCCGCCCGGCAACGAGCAGATCGCCGCCGACCTGCTCGGCGCCCGGCTCGAGGCGGCGGGCTTCGAGATCACCCGGCACGAGCTCGCGCCCGGCCGGCCGAACGTGATCGCCCGCCTGCCCGGCGGGGATCCCGAGCGGCCGGTCCTGTGCATGACCGGGCACCTCGACACGGTTCCGCTCGGCGGCGCGCCCTGGAGCGCCGAGCCGTTCGGCGAGCTGCGCGACGGGCGCCTGCACGGCCGCGGGTCCAGCGACATGAAGAGCGGAGTCGCGGCGATCGTCGTCGCCGCCGAGCGCGTGGCGGCGCTCGGGCGCGGCGAGGCCGGGCTCGAGCTCGTGCTCACCGCCGCCGAGGAGACCGGCTGCGCGGGCGCGCTCCACCTCGCCGGCGCCGGCGTGCTGGGCCGCGCGGGCGCCGTGCTGGTCGCCGAGCCGACCGGCGGCCTGCCGCACGTCGCCCACAAGGGCGTGGTCTTCGCCACGGCGACCACCGAGGGCGTTTCGGCGCACGGCTCGGCACCGGACCTCGGCCGCAACGCGATCTACCCGCTCGCGCGCGCCGTCGCGGCGCTGGCCGAGCTCACGTTCGACGTGCCCACCCACCCGGTGCTGGGCGACCCGACCATCAACGTCGGCACGATCGGCGGCGGCACGAGCATCAACGTCGTGCCCGACCGCGCCGAGGCGCAGATCGACGTCCGGACGGTCCCCGGCCTGACCGGCGCGGCCGTGCTGGAGCAGCTGCGCGCCGCGGCCGGCCCGGACGTGGCGCTCGAGCCGTGGATCGACCTCGCGCCGGTCGTGACCGACCCGGACGACCCGTGGGTGCGCTCGCTCGTCGCGCTCGCAGGGGGCCCGGACGAGCCGCGGGGGCTGACCTACTTCACCGACGCGGCCGCGCTGGCGCCCGCGTACGGCGACCCTCCGACCGTGATCTGGGGTCCTGGCGAGGCCGCGCAGGCGCACCAGACCGACGAGTGGGCCGAGGCCGCGAAGATCGACGCCGCCGCGGAGCAGTTCCTCGAGGTCGCGCGCCGCTGGTGCGGGGTCTGATGCGCGATGGGGCTGATCGAGCGCGACTCGCTCGTGGCCCGGCTGGACGACGCCTGGCGCGAGGGCGGGCGGCTGCTGTTCATCGCCGGTGAGGCGGGCGTCGGCAAGACGGCGCTCGTGCGCGCGTTCGCCGCGAATGTCGAGGGCCGCGTCCTCCTCGGGACCTGCGACCGGCTGATCACCCCGGCGCCGCTCGGCCCGCTCGTCGACATCGCCGCGCAGGTCGGCGGCGCGCTCGCCGCCGCGATCGACGACGGACGGCATCCGCGCGATGTCGCGCTCGCGCTCCTGGACGAGCTGCGCGACGGCGCCGTCTGCGTGATCGAGGACGTCCACTGGGCCGACGAGGCGACGCTCGACGTCGTGCGGATCCTCGGCCGGCGCGTGGGCACGACGCCGTCGCTCGTGCTGGCCAGCTATCGCGACGACGAACCGGTCGACGCGCATCCGCTGCGGCGCGTGCTCGGCGAGCTCGCGTCGGTGGCCGCCGTCGAGCGGGTGCACGTCCCGCCGCTCTCGCTCGCCGCCGTGCGTGCGCTGGCGACGGCGCACGACGCCGACGGCGACGCCGTCTACGCGCTCACCGGCGGCAACCCGTTCTTCGTCACCGAGCTGCTCGCGTCTGGTGGCGAGACGCTGCCGGCGACCGTGCGCGACGCGGTGCTGGCGCGCACCGCGACGCTGTCGCCGCGCGCCCGCGAGCTGCTCGACGGCGTGGCGCTCGAACCGGCGCGAGCCGAGCTGTGGCTGCTCGACGCGGCGTTCCCGGACGTCGCCGACGCGGTCGACGAGTGCGTGGCGGGCGGTGTGCTCGAGGCCGCGTCGGCCACGGTCGCGTTCCGTCATGAGCTGGCGCGCCTGGCGGTCGAGAGCACCGTCCCGCCGCGGCGGCGCCGGGCGTTGCATGCCG
>DASSUW010000454.1:0-12714 GCA_035706585.1 Solirubrobacteraceae bacterium
CCACCGGCGGCGTCGACCTCGGCAGCGACGCGCTGCGCCGCATCGAGGTCGGATTGATATGTGAGCGCGACCGTCGCGCCCTCATGTCCGTAGGCGATCGCGGTGGCCCGCCCGATTCCCGAGGAGCCGCCGGTGACCAGCACGCGACGACCGAGAAGCTGCGTATCCATCTCGATGTCTCCCGGAGTTCGACTTCGGAACATCTCATTGTAGAACACAATCATTGTTATCGACTAGGATTGACGCCATGGGCAAGCACCCCGACGACCGGCGTCCCCCGCTCGGGTTTCTCCTCGTTCGCATCGGCGAGGCTGTCGATCGCGATTTCGTGACGTCGCTCACCGGTGTCGGCCTCAAGCCGCGCCACCTTCGCCTGCTCGTCCTCGTCGATCGAGCGGGCGAGTTGAATCAGCGGGACCTCGCCGGCCAGCTCGGCATGGATCCGGGCAACCTGGTCGGGATCCTCGACTCGCTGGAGGCCGACGGCCTCGTCGCCCGACCCAGGAGCGAGGGAGATCGCCGACACCGGCTCGTCAGCCTGACGGCCGGCGGTCGCCGGCTGCTGGCGCGAGCGCTGCGCGCGACGGCGGCGATCGACGAGGGGATCCTCACGGCGCTGCCGGCGTCACAGCGGGAGGACTTCTACGAGATGACGCTGGCGGTCTACCGCCGGCTCTGACGCCGACGCCGTCCTACGGCCGCGGCCCGCCGCGGGATCCGTACCCGCGCCGGGCGAATGACAACGACGCATCGCAACGGAATAACCGCTGCGCCGGTGCGTCCTGGGAACTAACGCACATCCCTCCTACCTCTCCAGGAGTCGAACGCCCCATGTTCTCCGCCACCACCTTCAAGATCCGCGACGCCCGCGTCGAGGACGTGCCCGAGCTCGTCCGCCTCGGCTGGGCGACCGAGGAGGACTGGCCCAGCGGCCAGATCCTCGTCGGCGAGATCCACGGCGTGGTCGCCGCCGCGCTCGCGATCGAGGAGCGCCGCGCCGTCAGCGCCGAGGTCCCGGGCGCGCCGTACCTGCTCGCGCACATGCGCGCGCGTGCGGCCGGCATCGAGGCCTACAAGCGGACGCCGGCGGTCGCCGACCGGATCCGCGAGCGCATGCGCCGGACGGTCGCCGTTGAGGCCTAACGCCGTAGCCTGGGGGCGGCTTGCTCGCCGTCCCCAACTTCTCGGAGGGCCGCGACCGCGCGGTCCTCGACGCCATCGGCGCCGCCTGTGGCCCCGGGCTCGTCCACGCGTCGGCTGACGCGGACCACCACCGCGCGGTGTTCACGGTCGCGGGCGCGCCCGGGGCGCTGGCCGAGACCGTGGTCGCCGCCGCGCGCGTCGCGATCGAGCGGATCGACCTCACGGCGCACACCGGCGTCCATCCCCGCGTCGGCGCGATCGACGTCGCGCCGATCGTCTACCTGAGCGAGGACGAGCGCGGCGCCGCGTGCGCCGAGGCGCTCGTCCTCGCGGACCGTCTCGGGCACGACCTGGATCTGCCGGTGTATCTCTATGGCGCGCTCGCGGGCGGGCGCACGCGCGCGGAGCTCCGCCGCCCCGGCGCGCTCGACCACCTGCATCCCGACGCCGGGCCGGCGCACCTGCATCCGACGGCGGGCGCCGTGCTCGTGGCCGCCCGGCCGCCGCTCGCGGCCTTCAACGTGTACATCGACGCCCCGCTCGCGACGGCGCGCGAGATCGCCGCCGGCCTGCGGAGCCCGAGCGTCAAGGCGCTCGGCCTGGAGCTCGAACGAGCGGGCCGCGTGCAGGTGTCCACGAACATCGAGGATCTGACCGCCACCACGCCCGGCGACGTGGTCCGCGCCGTACAGCGCCGCGCTCGCGTCACGGAGGCCGAGCTCGTCGCGCCCGCGCCCCGCGGCGCGTTCGAATCCTTCCCGAAAGACGTGCCACTGACCGGCGCACCCCTCCTGGACTAGCTACCCTCCCAGCGTGGCCCAGACGAAGCGCAAGCGCCGGAGCAAGCACCGCGGCAACGCCGCCGGCCAGATCGAGGCGCGCGGCCGCACCGGCCGCCGGCCGAGCGCGGACGAGGTCAAGAAGACCAGCCGCCAGAGCGCGCGCGATGCCCGCATGAGCAAGCCGCCGAGCTGGCGCAGCGCGTTCCTGAAGGCCGCGCTGATGGCGGGCCTGCTGTTCTTCTTCATCACGATCGGCCTGTTCGGCCAGAACACCGATCCCGCGCAGGGCGTGATCCTCGCCGTCTTCGCGGTGCTGTTCTACACGCCGATCGCCTACGCGACCGACAACTTCGTGTACAAGCGCTACCTGAAGCGGCAGGGGCAGAGCAAGGGCTGATGGACGCCCGCTGCGTCACCGTCGGACCGCTTCAGGAGAACTGCTACATCGTCCGGCGCGACGGCGCCGACCGCGCCCTGATGGTGGACCCCGGCGACGAGGCCGACCGCCTGATCGCCGCGATCGACGGGCTGACGATCGAAGCGATCCTGCTCACGCACACGCACTTCGACCACGTCGGCGCGGTCGCCGCGCTCGCACGCCACACGCAGGCGCCGGTCTACTGCCCCCAGCTCGAGGTCCCGATCCTGCAGGACATCAACGCGTACCTGTTCCCGGGGTTCGGCCCGTTCGAGAGCTACGACCCCGAGAAGACCGTCGCGGGCGGCGAGCAGCTGACGATCGCCGGCATCGACATCGACGTGATCTTCACGCCCGGCCACAGCCCCGGCCACGTGTCGTTCTCGATCGCGGACGAGCAGCTGCTGCTCGACGGCGACGTGCTGTTCCAGGGCTCGATCGGCCGCTTCGACCTGCCGGGCGGCGACTACCCGACGCTGATGCAGTCGATCTCCGCGCTGCTGAGCACGCTGCCCGACGACACGGCCGTGCTGCCCGGCCACGGACCCGCGACCACGCTCGGCCGCGAGCGCGCCAGCAACCCGTTCCTCCACGAGCTCGCCTCTTGAGCGAGCGCATCCAGGCACCGCGCGGCACGTTCGACGTGCTGCCAGAGGACGCGCAGGCGCGCGCGGCGTTCGAGGCGAGCGCGAAGCGGATCCTCGAGCGCGCCGGCTACGAGCGGATCGAGACGCCGACGTTCGAGGCCACGCAGCTCTTCGCCCGCGGCGTTGGCGAGTCGACCGACGTCGTGCAGAAGGAGATGTACACGTTCAGCGAGGCCGACGGGGAGTCGTTCACGCTCCGGCCCGAGGGCACCGCGCCGGTCTGCCGCGCGTACCTCGAGCACGGCATGCACAAGCTGCCGCAGCCGGTGCGCCTGTGGTACCTGAGCAGCTTCTTCCGGCGTGAGCGCCCGCAGAAGGGCCGCTACCGCCAGTTCTGGCAGATCGGGATCGAGGCGATCGGGTCCGACGACCCGGCGGTCGACGCCGAGTCGATCCTGCTGCTGGCCGAGGTGCTCGAGGCGGCCAAGACGCGCGACCTGCGGCTGCGGCTCTCGAGCCTCGGCACGCCGGACACGCGCGCCGCGTACCGCGACGAGCTGCAGCGCTACCTGCGCGCGCACGCGGACCGGCTCTCGCAGGATGTCCGCGACCGGATCGACCTCAACCCGCTGCGCGCGTTCGACGCCGACCACCCCGGGACCAGGGAGGTCATGCGCGGCGCGCCGCTGCTGCTCGACCGCCTGCACGACGACGACCGCGAGCACTTCGAGACCGTCAAGCGGCTGCTGGACGCCGCCGGGCTCGCGTACGAGGTCGACCCGACGCTGGTTCGCGGCCTGGACTACTACACGCGCACGGTGTTCGAGTTCACGTCCGACGCCCTGGGCGCCCAGTCGGGCGTCGGCGGCGGCGGGCGCTACGACGGGCTGATCGAGCAGATCGGCGGGCCGGCGACGCCGGGCATGGGATGGGCGAGCGGGGTCGAGCGGATCCTGCTCGCGTCGACGCCGCCGCCGGCCGTCGCGCCGCCGGTCGACCTGTTCGTCGCCTACGCCAAGCCCGAGCTGAAGGCGGACGCGTTCCGCCTGGCCGCGGACGCCCGCCGCGCCGGCCACGCCGCGCGCGTCGAGCTGGGCGGCCGCAGCCTCAAGGGTCAGCTCAAGCAGGCGGACCGCGCCGGAGCCCGATACGTTGCGATCCTCGGCGACGAGGGTACGGCGCTCAAGGACATGGAGACCGGCGAGCAGCGCGACGTCGAGACCGGCACGGTCATGCACCACATCACGCGATGAGACCTCCGCGACCAAACCCCTACCGCGACGCCTGGGCGGGCGAGCTGGACACGTCGCGCGCCGGCGAGCGCGTGCGCGTGGCCGGCTGGGTGCACCGCCGGCGCGATCTCGGCGGCCTCGTGTTCATCGACGTGCGCGACCGCACCGGCATCCTGCAGGTCGTCTTCCACCCCGAGCAGTCGCCCGACGCGCACGCGCTCGCGCAGCGGCTGCGCTCCGAGCACGTGATCACCGTCACCGGCGAGGTCGTCCGGCGCGAGGAGGGGACGGTCAACCCGAAGATCCGCACCGGCGAGATCGAGCTGTCGGCGAGCGAGGTCGACCGGCTCGCCGAGTCCGAGACGCCGCCGTTCCCGCTCGACGAGGACTCGGGCGTCGACGAGGCGCTGCGGCTGCGCCACCGGATGCTCGACCTGCGGCGCGAGCCGATGCGCGACGCGATCACGCTCCGCCACACGATCACGCGCGCCATGCGCGACTACCTCAACGCGCACGACTTCCTCGACATCGAGACGCCGAACCTGACGCGCTCGACGCCCGAGGGCGCGCGCGACTTCCTCGTGCCCGCCCGCAACGCCCCGGGCTCGTTCTACGCGCTGCCGCAGTCGCCGCAGCTGTTCAAGCAGCTGCTGATGATGTCCGGCTTCGAGCGCTACTACCAGATCGCCCGCTGCTTCCGCGACGAGGCGCTGCGCGCCGACCGCCAGCCCGAGTTCACGCAGCTCGACCTCGAGATGGCGTTCGTGGAGGAGGACGACGTCATCGGCGTGATCGAGGGCATGCTCGCACGCGTGTTCGAGGAGGCCGGCTTCGAGGCGCCGCCGCCGCCGTGGCCGCGGCTCGGCTACGACGAGGCGGTCCTGCGCTTCGGCACCGACCGGCCGGACACGCGCTTCGGCCTCGAGATCGAGGATCTGGGGGAGGCGGTCGCCGGCAGCGAGTTCAAGGTCTTCTCCGGCACGCTGGAGAAGGGCGGCGTGGTGCGCGGGCTCAACGCGGGCGCGCGCGAGATGCCGCGCTCCGAGCTCGACGCGCTCACCGACCATGTCAAGCGCTTCGGCGCCGGCGGCCTCGTGTGGGCGTTCGTGCAGGAGGGCGGCGACTGGCGCTCGCCGGTCGCCAAGTTCCTCTCCGACGACGAGCGCGCCGCGATCGGCCGCCTGCTGAGCGCGCGGCCGGGGGACCTGCTCCTGATCGTCGCCGACACGCCGCTGGTCGCCGCCGCCGCGCTCGGCGAGCTGCGGCTCGAGCTGGCCCGCCGGTTCGGCCTCGTCCCGGAGGGCCGCCACGAGCTGCTGTGGGTCGTCGACTTCCCGATGTTCGAGTTCAACGAGGACGAGGGCCGCTGGGACGCGCTGCACCATCCGTTCACGGCGCCGGTCGGCTCGTTCGAGGACCCGGGCGCGCTCCGCAGCCGCGGCTACGACGTCGTGCTCGACGGCACCGAGATCGGCGGCGGGTCGATCCGTATCAACCGCCCGGACGTCCAGCAGCAGGTGTTCACCGCGCTCGGCATCTCCGAGGAGGAGGCCGAGGCGCGCTTCGGTTTCCTGCTGGAGGCACTGCGGTTCGGGGCGCCCCCGCACGGCGGCCTCGCGCTCGGCATCGACCGGATCGCGGCGATCCTCGGCGGCTACGACTCGATCCGCGACGTGATCGCGTTCCCGAAGACCGCCAGCGGGTCGGACCTGCTGACCGGCGCCCCCGCACCGGTCGACAACGCGCAGCTCTCCGAGCTCGCGATCAAGGTCACCGCGCCGCCGAAGCTCTAGGGGCAGGACCCCAAGCGCCTCAACCTTCCCGGCCGAGATGCCGATACGCGGGGCGTGAGCCAGATCTCCCCGCCGATCCGAATCGTCCTTGTCGCCGCCGTCGCCTTCATCGGCGTGTACATGATGTTCATGCGCCCGAAGGAGGACGTGATTCCTCCGGCCGCGCCCGTGCCGAACACGCAGAGCTCCGAGCCGGCCGTGAGCGAGCCCGGCAAGGTCGCCGAGGCCGCCCAGGGCGCCGTCGAGGCCGCCAACGGCCAGCTGCAGCAGCAGGAGAGCGTCGACGGCGTCGACGCCGGGGAGGCCGCCGCCGGGACCGGCACGGCCGCGAAGACCGCGCCGCAGGGCGCCGAGGCGGCCGCCGCCGCCAAGGGCGTCGACCTCAAGGGGCTCCCGAAGCCGATCGCGAAGGCGATCCGCACGGAGAAGGTCCTCGTGCTCCTGTTCTGGAACGGCAAGTCGGCGGACGACAAGGCGGTGCACAAGGCGCTCGCGGACGTCGATCGCTGGGACGGCCGCGTGTACGTCGGCTCCGCGTCGATCAAGAAGATCTCCAAGTACGGGCAGATCGCCCGGGGCGTGGACGTCGAGCAGTCGCCGACCGTCGTCGTCGCCGACCCCGAGCTGCGGGCCGAGACGCTCGTCGGCTACGTCGACGCGAAGACGATCGACCAGGCCGTCGTGGACGCGTTCCGCAACTCCACCGGCCTGTTCACCAGCGCCTACCTGGCGACGATCGACCGCGTCTGCCGCCAGGCCGCCAGCCAGGTGTACGCGATCCCGGATCCGGACAACGCCGCCCAGGCGCCCGCGTTCCTGCGCCGGCACCTCAAGCGCTGGCGCGTCTTCGAGGCCGACTTCAAGAGCGTGGCCGCCCCGCAGAAGTTCCGCGCGTTCAAGCGGGCGACGGTCGCCGACCACGCCGCGATCGCCGCGATCTACAGCGACTGGGTCGCCTACCTCGGCGCGAAGCCGTCGCTGGCGCGCGTCGGTGCGAGCGTCGACCGCTTCGAGCCGCGCCTGAACAAGGTCGGCAAGCCGTACGACAGCCGCATGGACGACAAGCACGTCCTCGGCTGCGGCAGCAACGCCTGACAGACCTAGACTGACTGCTCGTGGAGTCGCTCCGCGAGCACCTCGAGCATCCCGCCGGGCGCGGCCTGCGCCCGGCCGGCTCACATGACGGCAGCGCCGGCGGCGCCGCCTGCGGCGACCTGATCCGGATCTCGCTGCGGGTGCAGGGAGAGCGCGTGACCGCGGCCGGGTTCGACGCCTCCGGCTGCGGGGTGATGACCGCGGCCGGGTCGGCGGCCGTCACGCTCGTGGACGGCGCGCACGTGCTCGACGCGGCGCGCGTCGGCGCGCGGACGATCGCGGACGAGCTCGGCGGGCTGAGCCCGGGCAAGTTCCACGCCGCCGACCTGGCGGCCGACGCGCTGCACCGCGCGCTCGGGCTGGCGACCCGGGCCGACGCCGCCGTGGCGCGCGATCCCGGACGCACGCTGGTCGCGATGAGCGGCGGGGTCGACTCGGCGGTCGCGGCGCTGCTGGTCGGCGACAACGCCGCGGCGGTGACGCTGGAGCTGTGGGCCGATCCCGAGAACGACGCCGAGGCGTCGTGCTGCTCGGCCCACGCCGTCCGCATCGCGCGCAGCGTCGCGCACCGGATGGGGATGCCGCACTTCACGCTCGACCTGCGCGCCGAGTTCCGCGCCGGCGTCGTCGATCCGTTCCTGGCCGACCACGCCGGCGGGCTGACGCCGAACCCGTGCGTGCGCTGCAACGGCCACGTGCGGCTCGATGCGATGCTCGAGTTCGGCGACCGCCTCGGCGCCGCCACGCTGACCACCGGCCACTACGCGCGGACGGCGCCGGACGGCCTGCTGCGCGCCGCCGCCGACCCGGCCAAGGACCAGACGTACATGCTCGCGGCGGTCGCGCCCGCCACGCTGGCGCGGTTGCGCTTCCCGCTCGGCGACCTGACCAAGCCGCAGGTGCGCGCGCTGGCGGCCGAGGCCGAGCTGCCGGTCGCCTCCACGCCCGAGTCGCAGGACCTGTGCTTCCTCGCCGGCACCGGCAAGGCGGCGTTCCTCGCCCGCCACGCGAACCTGCCGGAGCGGCCGGGCGACATCGTCGACGGCGCCGGGACGGTCGTCGGCCGCCACCGCGGGCATCACCACTACACGGTCGGGCAGCGCCGCGGCCTCGGTGTCGCCGCGGCCGAGCCGCTGTACGTGCTCGCCACCGACGCCGCCGCCAACCGCGTCACCGTCGGCCCCCGCGCGGCGCTCTCGACGCACGCGGTCGCCGTACGCGGCGCGCGCCTGCACCGCGCGGGTGCCGAGGTCGACGCCGTCAAGCTGCGCTACCGCTCCCGGCCCGTCGCGTGCCGCGTCGCCGGCGACCCGCCGGCGGGTGCCCACCGGCGGCTCGACCTCGAGCTCTCCGGCCCGGTCGACCGCGCCGCGCCCGGCCAGACCGCCTGCCTGCTGAGCGGCGACGTGGTCGTCGGCTACGGGACGATCAGCTCTCCGCGCGGCTGAGGTCGCCCGAGCCGTCGATCCGCTCGCTGACCTCCGGGTCGCCGTGGTAGCGGACGTCGCCGGAGCCGTCGACGCTGACGTCGAGGCGCTCGTCGGCGCGCACGTCGGCGCCGCCCGAGCCGCTCACCGACACCCGCGCCGTGCGCGCCGCGAGGTCGGCGAGATCGGCGTCGCCCGAGCCCTCGAGGTCGACGTCGAGCGCCGCCGCGGAGCCGGTGAGCACGATGTCGGCCGATCCCTCGGAGCGCAGCTCGAACGTGTCGGCCGCGATGCCGTCGGCCTCGACGTCGCCGGATCCCGACAACTCGATGCCCTCGAGCTTGGGCACCGATGCCTCCACGACGACGGCGCTGCCGCCCCAGCCGCCGTGGTCGAACGTCACGTGCAGCGTGCCGTCGCGCACCTCGGTGCCGACGTCGGCGATCACGTCCTCGCCGGCGCGCACCCGCACGCGCCGGGGCTCGCCGACGTGCAGCCGCACGTCGACGGCGCCGTCGGACTCGACGCGGGTGAACGCCGCGACATCGCGGCTCTGGGTGCGGCGAGGGCCGTCGTCGTCGATCGAGCAGCCGGCCACCGCGAGGGTGACGAGCACGGCGGGGAGGAGGAGAGCGAAGCGCATGAGTCCACGCTACGTCCGCCGCGCCGCGACGACCGTGGAGGTGCCCGGCGAACCGGCCCGGGGGCTGGCCTCAGCGGCGCGACGCGCGCCACGCGACGATCAGCACGACGAGGCCGAGCGTCGCCCACAGCGAGTAGCGGGCGATCGCGTTGGCGACGTCGATCGCCGTGTGGCCGAGCTGCCAGCCCGCCGCCGCGAGCAGGGCGGTCCATACGATCGTCCCGAGCGCGTCGAGGATCAGGAACACCCACAGGCGCATCCCGCCGTCGCCGACCGCGGCGTAGACGAGCGCGGTCGGCACCGGCAGCAGGTACGCGAGCACGACGGCGAGCGGGCCGAAGCGCGCCTCCAGCCGGTGCAGCCGCACGAGCCGGCGCTCCGTGCGCGCGCCGGGACCGCCGAGCAGCCACACGAACACCGCGTCGCCCCAGCGGCGGCCGGCCCACCAGAAGACCCAGTCGAACATCATCAGCGACGGGACCGCGAGCAGCACCGCCTCGACGACCGACGCCTCGCCGACGCGCGCGCGGGCGCCCATGTTCACGATCGAGGCCGTCGACCCGCGGATCAGCTCGAGCAGCGCCGGATGCGACGCGACCAGGGCCGGGATCAGCGGCGCGAGCGCCAGCGGCAGCACCCCGGCGAGCGCCATCAGCGCGAGGATCGTCTTGTCCTCGCGCTGCGGGCGGCCCTGCCAGGGCGGGGTCAGTCGCTGCGCGTCGCCAGATGCCATGCGCCAACGGTAGCCGCGTCGGCGATCCGCCCGGCGGCGATCATCGCCTCGAACTCGGCGATCGTGAAGCGTCCGACGCGCAGCCCCGCTTCGGTGTCCTCCAGCGCCTGCTCACCGGGTTCGAGTCCGCTGGCGCGCCACACGTCGAACGACTGGTCGGTGATCCCGTAGGCGAAGTACAGCTTGCCGAGGTGCTCGATCCGCTCGGCGCGCAGTCCCGTCTCCTCGGCCAGCTCGCCGCGCGCCAGATCCTCCGCCGCGGCCCGCGGGGCGTCCTCCCAGGCGCCCTGCGGAAACTCCCAGAACCGCGCTCCGACAGGGTGGCGGTGCTGCTCGACGAGCCAGACGTGGTCGCCGTCGAGCGGCACGATCACGGCCGCCGGCGGCTTCTCGATCCAGGCATACAGGCCCGGCGTGCCGTCGGCGCGCTCGGTGATGTCCTCGTGCAGCCGCATCCAGCGGTTCTCGTAGACGATCCGGGTGGCGGTCACGCGCGGCGGTTGCACCTAGGACACTCCTAGACTTGATCCTCCCATGACGACCGACGACATCCGCCGCACGTTCCAGGAGTTCTTCGAGGCCAACGACCATCTGCGGCTGCCGTCGGCATCGCTGATCCCCGCGCCGACCGATACCTCCACGCTGCTCACGATCGCGGGGATGCAGCCGCTCAAGCCGTACTTCCTCGGCCTCGAGCCGCCGCCGCATCACCGGCTGGTGAGCTGCCAGAAGGTCTTCCGGACGCCCGACATCGACGTCGTCGGGTCGTCGCTTCGCCACATCACGTTCTTCGAGATGCTCGGCAACTTCTCGATGGGCGACTACTTCAAGCAGGGCGCGGTCGAGCTCGCCTGGCAGCTCTCGCTGGAGGGCTTCGGGCTCGACCGCGACAAGATCTGGATCACCGTCTTCGAGGGCGACGAGGAGCTCGGCCTCGGCCCCGACGAGGAGGCGATCGAGGCCTGGCTGTCGGTCGGCGTGCCGCGCGAGCGGATCGTCGAGTGCAACCGCAAGGAGAATTTCTGGCAGGCGGGGGAGACCGGCCCCTGCGGTCCGTGCAGCGAGCTGTACATCGACCGCGGGCTCGAGTTCGGCACGCCCGACGACCTGCCCGGCGGCGAGAACGAGCGCTTCCTGGAGTACTGGAACCTCGTGTTCATGCAGTACGACCAGGACCCGGTCAACGTGCTCACTCCGCTGCCGGCCAAGAACATCGACACCGGGCTCGGCCTCAACCGGCTCGCGGCGCACCTGCAGGGCACCGAGTCGGTGTTCGAGACCGACGAGTTCAAACCGCTGGTCGAGCTCGCAGAGGAGCTGAGCGGCAAGCCCTACGGCGACGGGACCGACCGGGCGATGCGCATCCTCGCCGACCACACGCGCGGGATGACGTTCCTGATCGCGGACGGCGTCGTGCCGTCCAACGACGACCGCGGCTACGTGCTGCGGCGCGTGATGCGCCGCGCCATCGTCCAGGGCCGCCGGCTCGGCATCGAGGGCGCGTTCCTCGGGCGCTTCTCCGAGCGCGTGCGCGAGCTGATGGGCGGCGCGTACCCGGAGCTGCACGAGCAGCGCGAGACGATCGAGATGTGGCTGGGCCGCGAGGAGGAGGCGTTCAACCACACGCTCGACCAGGGCATGAAGCTGCTCGACGACGTGATCGCGCGCGCCCGCGCGGACGGCGAGGAGGGCATCGGCGCCGATCAGGCGTTCCTCCTGCACGACACGTACGGATTCCCGTTCGACCTCACGCTCGAGCTGGCGGCCGAGCAGGGGCTCGGGGTCGACGAGCAGGGCTTCGAGCAGCTGATGAGCGAGCAGCGCGCCCGCGCGCGCAGCGCCGGCCGCGGCGCGCGCGACGGCGACCGAGAGCGGATCGCCGCGTTCGCGGAGGCGAGCGAGCCGACGACGTTCACCGGCTACGAGACGCTCGAGCAGGCGACCGCGGTCGGCGCGCTCGCGCGCGAGGACGGGCGCGTGCTGGCCAAGCTGGTCGAGTCGCCGTTCTACGCGACCGGCGGCGGCCAGGTCGCCGACCAGGGGCTGGTCGAGTGCGCGGACGGCGACTGCCGTGCCCGCGTGGTCGACGTCGTGCGGCTCGGCGACGACCAGGCGCTCGTGCTGGAGCCGATCGAGGGCGAGCTGCACGAGGGCGAGCGCGTGATCGCGCGCGTGGATCCCGCGCGGCGGCTGACCGAGCGCAACCACACCGCCACGCACCTGCTGCATGCCGCGCTGCGCGAGCGCCTCGGCCAGCATGTCCGCCAGGCCGGCTCCTACGTCGGCCCCGACAAGCTGCGGTTCGACTTCACGCACGGCGCGCCGCTGACCGAGCAGGAGCTGCGCGACGTCGAGGACCGGGTCAACGCGTGGATCGTCGCCAACAACCCGGTGCGCGCGCTCACCACCACGCTCGACGAGGCGAAGTCGCTCGGCGCGATGGCGCTGTTCGGCGAGAAGTACGGCGACGTGGTGCGGATGGTCGAGGTCGGCGACGGCGGCTTCAGCCGTGAGCTGTGCGGCGGGACGCACGTCCGCTCGACCGCGGAGATCGGCGTCTTCAAGATCACGCAGGAGACCTCCTCGGCCGCCAACGTGCGCCGGATTGAAGCGATCACGGGGCCGCTCGGCGTCGAGCTGTTGCGCCGGCACGATCGCGAGCTGCACGCCGCCGCGCTGGCGCTGCGCACGCAGCCCGATGCAGTTGCGCAAGCGGCCGCCGCGCTGGTCGCGAAGCGGCGCGAGCTCGAGAAGCAGCTCGAGAAGGGCGCGACGGCCGTGGACGAAGGGCCGCTCGACGTCGTCGACCTCGACGGCGTGAAGGCGATCTTCGCGATCCGCGAGGTGCCGAGCCCGAAGGC
>DASSUW010000455.1:0-20070 GCA_035706585.1 Solirubrobacteraceae bacterium
CTGACGGGCGTGCGCGCGCGGCGGCGGCGCGCCCGAGAACTCCGCGGGCAGCACGCCGCCCACGGACGGCACGACGTCGCCGGCGTCGACCGGCGACGGCTGGAGGCCGCCGGCGGCGATCGGTGCCGGCACGCCGGGAGCGTCGGGCCGCGGCAACGGCAGCCCGCCGACCGTGTCGCCGGCGCCGCACGACCATTCCCAGTGCCAGCTGGGGCCGGCGGTGGCCGCCGACGCGGGCTGAGCACCGCCACCGCCGCCGCCGCCGAAGCAGGCGGACGTCCAGATCCAGGTCCAGTTGTCGGGCAGCGCGCTCACGGGCGGCGCCGCCGGTGCGGGCGCCGGACCGCTCGGCCCCTGCGCCGGCGGGTGGACGACGCTGACGACGTCGCCGCCCGCCGCGTTGATCTGCGTCACGGGGCCGTCGTCGCCAGGGCTGTTGATCCGGATCGAGACGTTCACATTCTCCGGCTGTGTCTGTGTCACTGACACATCCGGTGGCGGTTCACTGTGATACTGCTTCGGAGCGGGGCGATACTCCGGCTCCGGCTCCGGCCGGGGGGCCGGCGGTGCGACCGGCGCTGCCACGGGCTTTGGCGCCGCCGGCGCCGGGAGCGCCTCGCGGACGATCGTCTCGACGGCGTGATACTGCTCCGATATCCCCGCTGTAGGCGGGTTTGCCGGCATCGAGGGGACCTCGGGCACCGCTGGGAGCTCCACGGAGGGCACCTGGGCGTGCGCGGCCGGGGCGAGCAGCGCCGTCGCTGCGGCCGCCGTGGCCATCGCCATCCTGGCGCGTCCTGGTCTCACACCTATTCCGTGCCCAAAGTTGACGGAAATGAGCCATTTCTTATGCAATTCCTGTTAGTGTCGGAGAGTGACCGCCCAGGCGCGCCGCGAGCTCATCGAGCGCCATCTCCCGCTCGTGCGGGCGCTGGCCCGGCGCTTCGCCGGGCGCGAGGAGCTCGACGACCTCGTGCAGGTCGGCGCCATCGGCCTGATCAAGGCGGTCGACCGCTACGACGCCGGCTACGGCGTCAGCTTCGCGGCCTTCGCGACGCCCGCGATCGCCGGCGAGATCCGCCACCACCTGCGCGACCGGTCGGCCCCCGTGCGCGTCCCGAGGCGCCTGCAGGCCGAAGGCGTGCGGGTCACCGCGGTCGAGCTCGACGGCGTCGCGGAGCCGGCGGCCGACCCCGTCGGCGAGGCGCACGAGCGGCTCGCGATCGGAGCGGCGCTGCGACGGCTTCACCCGCGCGAACGCCAGGTCGTGCAGCTGCGCTTCGGCGAGGATCTCAGCCAGGCGCAGATCGCAGCGCGGACCGGCCTCTCCCAGGTGCACGTCTCGCGGACGCTGCGGCAGGCGCTGCTGCGGCTGCACGCGGAGCTCGTCACGAGCCCGACCTCCGTCTAGGTCGACGTTGCGGGGATCGGCCCGCGCCCGTTAGCCTCAGACCATGGCTTCGGCTCGGGCCAAGCCCGCGAGGACGCCCTCGGACAACGAGTCCGGCCATAGCGGCCGCCTGCTGCTTCGCATGGACCCGGCGCTGCACGCCGGGCTGGCGCAGGCGGCAGAGCACGACGGACAGAGCCTGAACGCCTACATCACCGGCGTGCTGAGCGACGAGCTGGGCGGCGATCGCAAGGTCGCCGACCCGGCGGACCGGGTGGCGGGGCGGCTGATCCGCGCCGCCGTCATCGCCGACCTCGTGCTCGTCGCGGTGGCCGCGGCGATCGCGATCGTGCTGCTGGTCGTCGC
The DNA here is from genome assembly GCA_035706585.1 of Solirubrobacteraceae bacterium. Taxonomy (GTDB): domain Bacteria; phylum Actinomycetota; class Thermoleophilia; order Solirubrobacterales; family Solirubrobacteraceae; genus DASSUW01. The sequence goes on from DASSUW010000455.1 coordinate 1,757, forward strand.
CTGGCCGTAGGGCGCTACTTGACCTTCAGCGTCATCCGCATCCCGGAGTGGATGTTGCAGATGATCTTGTAGGTGCCCTTCTTCTTCATCTTCTTCTTGAAGCTGCCCTTGGTCTTGACGGGCGACTGGAAGTGCGCGGGGCCGCTCTGGGTCACGACGTTGTGCGCGTCGGAGCCCTTCCAGTTCCACCGCACGGTCGTGCCCTTCTTGACCGTGACGGTCGGGACGCCGCTGTTGCGGACGAAGAAGTCGTCGCCGACTTTGATGCCGCGCGTCTTGGCGGCCGCGGGCGACGCGGCCACGAGCAGGGCGGCGGCGACGAGGATGGGGAGGATCAGCAATCTGCGCATCAGAACACCGGCGTCTCCGTGTACGTGCCGAAGACCTCTTGGAGGGCCTCGACGATCTCACCTTCTGAGGCGTGTACGCGGGCGCATGCCAGCAGGTTCGGCATCAGGTTCCGGGAGTCGTCGGCGGCCGCGGACTTGAGCTCGCCGAGCGCGCGCTCGACGGCCGCCGCGTCGCGGCGGGCGCGGACGGCCTGCACGCGGCCGATCTGCTTGCGCTCGAGCGCGGGGTCGATGCGGAGGATCTCCAGCTCGCCGTCGCCGCCCTCGCGGTAGTCGTTGACGCCGACGATGATCCGCTCGCCGCGGTCGATCTCGCGCTGGTGCTCGTACGCCGCCTCCGCGATCTCGCGCTGCGGGAAGCCGGCCTTGACGGCCTCGACCATGCCGCCGAGCTCGTCGATGCGGTGGAAGTAGTCGTACGCGCGCTGCTCGAGCGTGTCCGTGAGCGCCTCGACGAAGTACGCGCCGCCGAGCGGGTCGATCGTGTTGGCGACACCGGTCTCGTGGGCGATCACCTGCTGCGTGCGCAGCGCGATCCGCACCGCCTCCTCGCTCGGCAGCGCGAGCGCCTCGTCGTAGGAGTTCGTGTGCAGCGACTGCGTGCCGCCGAGGACGCCGGCCAGCGCCTCGATCGCGGTGCGGACGATGTTGTTGAGCGGCTGCTGGGCGGTCAGGCTCACGCCCGCGGTCTGCGTGTGGAAGCGCATCAGCCAGCTGCGCTCCTTGCGGGCGCCGTAGGTCTCGCGCAGCTCGCGCGCCCAGATCCGGCGGGCGGCACGGTACTTGGCGATCTCCTCGAAGAAGTCGATCTGCGCGTTGAAGAAGAAGGAAAGCCGCGGCGCGAAGTCGTCGACGTCGAGACCGCGGCCGATCGCCTGCTCGACGTAGGTGAGGCCGTCCTTGAGCGTGAACGCCAGCTCCTGCGCGGCGGTCGAGCCCGCCTCGCGGATGTGGTAGCCCGAGATGCTGACCGGGTGCCAGCGCGGCATCTCGCGGCTCGACCACTCGATCAGATCGCCGAGCAGGCGCATCGCCGGATCGACCGGGAAGCACCACTCCTTCTGCGCGATGTACTCCTTGAGGATGTCGGCCTGGATCGTGCCGCCGAGCCGGTCGGCCGGCACGCCTTGCTCCTCCGCGGCGACGACGTAGAAGGCCATCATGATCGCCGCCGGCGCGTTGATCGTCATCGACACCGTGACGGCGCCGAGGTCGATGCCGCCGAACAGCGTCTGCATGTCGTCGAGCGTGTCGATCGCCACGCCCTCGCGGCCGACCTCGCCGAGGCTGCGCGGGTGATCGGAGTCGTGCCCCATCAACGACGGCATGTCGAACGCCGTCGAGAGCCCGGTCTGCCCGTGGTCGAGCAGGTACCGGAAGCGCTCGTTGGTCTCCTCGGCGGTGCCGAAGCCGGCGAACTGGCGCATCGTCCACAGCCGGCCGCGATACATGCTCGGATACACGCCGCGCGTGAACGGATACTCGCCGGGGAAGCCGATGCGTTCGTCGAACGCACCGACGTCGTCGGGCGTGTAGAGCGGTTTGACCGGCTCAGCGGACAGCGTCGTGAACGGGGCGCGGCGCTCGGGCGTGGCGGAGTACAGCTCGCGGTACCAGCGCTCGGCGTCCGTCCACTGCCTCTCCTCGGTCGCCATACGAGGAGTCTAGGCCGAGATCAATGCGTCGCAGGTAAAGCAGTGCTCGCGGGCAGTGCGGCGCAGGATCGCCTGCATCGGTGCGACGGCGGGCGCGGGCGACAGCCACGCGTGCGTGGCGAGATAGATCTGGCGGCGCGGGCCGTCGGGCCCGAGCGAGCGCAGGACGAGCTCGTCGCGGACCGTCCCGAGCGCCAGCGTCGGGATCAGTGTGATGCCGACGCCGGCCGCGACGAGCCCCTGCTTGCCGAGCCACTCGGCGGAGTCGAACGCCACCCGCGGCTCGAACCCGGCCGCGTGAGCGGCGGCCATCAGCGCGTCGGCGCAGTGGCGGCCCTCGATCCACGTCTCGTCGCGGAGCTCCTCCATCCGCAGCTCGCGCTCGGCGGCGAGCGGGTGGTCGCGCGGCATCGCCACGTAGAACGGGTCGTCCATGACGTGCTCGAGCTCGACGTCCGCCGGCACGTCCGCGCCCGCGTCGCTGACGACGGCGAGGTCGAGCTCGCCCGCCGCCAGCATCGGCAGCGTCTCGTTCGAGCGGCCCTCCACGAGCCGCAGCTCGACCGCGGGGTGCGCCTCGGCGAACGCGGCGATGGCCAGCGCGGTGAGCGTGGCGCTGGCGGTCGGGAACGCGCCGAGCCGCAGCCGCCCGGTATCGAGCTCGGCGAGCGCCTCGAGCTGCGACTCGGCGGCGGCGAGGCGGCCGAGGATCGCCTCGGCGTGCTCGACCAGCAGCTCGCCGGCGGGCGTGAGACGGACGCCGCGGGCCGTGCGGTCCACCAGCCGCGTGCCCGCCTCGGCCTCGAGCGTCGCGATCTGGCGGGAGACCGCGGGCTGCGTGAACGCGAGCGCGTCGGCGGCGGCGGAGAACGAGCCGCGCGCGGCGACCTCACGCAGGACCTTGAGGCGGCGGACATCGAGAGGCATGCGCCAAGCGTATAGCAGTCTTGCCCAAAGATCATTTGCTGTTATGACCCGCCCGCGGGACGATGCTCGGCGTGTATCCCGTCTCTCACCTGATCGTGGACGAGCGCCGCAACGACCTCCTCACCGCGCCCGTCCCCAGTCCGCGGCCGCGCCGGCTCCCCTTCGGTGTCCTGCGCGGGGTCCGGCTCGTGCTGCGCCGGGCCCCGCGCCGCGCCGCGGCGTAGACCGCCTTGTTCCGCACCGGCCGAAGCCCCTGCCCTTGCGGTGGGTTTCCCGCCGCCCAGGCCACGTGCTCGACGGCTAGAGATACCGCGGCGTGTCGCGCGTGCCCCAGCGGGCGAACGCGCGCGACAGCGCGGCCAGGGCCTCGGAGATCCAGCCGGAGATGACCAGCAGCACCACGCCGACCGGCACCAGCGCCATGCCCTCGTACCAGGTGTCCGGCTGCCAGAAGCCGAGCTCGACCGCGTCGAACGGCGCGACGATCGGTGCGGCGATCAGGTACAGCGCGGAGGCGTAGGTCGAGAGCGCGACGGTGAACGTGAACGTGCCGACCGGGAGCCGCCCGAGCAGGTACAGCACGCCGCGCCAGGTCGGCCCATCGGTCCAGTACGCCTTCAGCTGCGCGAACCAGCCGTCGGCGCGCGGCGCGGGCGCCAGGCTCGAGCGCGGGATGCGCGTGCCCAGCAGTGCGTTGGAGAGCTCGCTCTCGAACGCCAGCAGCGGCCGGACGGAGGCGAGCACGGCCGTCAGCAGCGGGATGCCGACGATCGTGATAGCGAGCCCGACGCCGGTCGCGAGGCCGGTGACGAGCCAGGTGAAGTAGACGATTCCCAGTGGCAGGCCGAGCAGGTGATGCGTCACGGCGGTCCACCCGCCCGTGGTGATCAGCGGCCGCAGCAGCGAGCGCCACGCGGAGCCGGTGCGGATGGTCGTGCCCATGGCACGGATGATCGATCCACGCCGCCCCGGTTCCCACCGGGATACCTGGCCTCCGCGAACGGAGGCCAGCCTCACTCGCCCCGTGCGGCCTCGCCCAGCAGCGCGCGGGCGATCACGAGACGCTGGATCTCGCTCGTTCCCTCGTAGATCTCGGTGACCTTCGCGTCGCGGTAATAGCGCTCGGCGGGGAACTCCTTCGTGTAGCCGTAGCCGCCGAGGATCTGGATCGCCTCGCCGGTCTGGCGCCGGGCGACCGCGCTCGCGAACAGCTTGGCCTGGGCGCCCTCGACCGTGTGCGGGCGGCCGGCCGCCTTCAGCCGCGCGGCGCGCCACACCAGCGCGCGGGCGGCCTCGACCTCGGTCTGCATGTCGGCGAGCTTCTGCTGGATCGCGCCGAGGCGAGCGATCGGCCCGCCGAACGCGTTGCGCTCCTTGGCGTAGCCCGTCGCCGTGTCGAGCGCGGCCTGTGCGATGCCGACCGCCTGGGCGGCGATCCCGATCCGGCCGCCGTCGAGCGTCGAGAGCGCGATCCGCATGCCCTGCCCGGGCTCCCCGAGCCGCTCGCCCGGCGTTCCGTCGAACGCCAGGTCGGCCGTCGAGGAGGAGTTCAGGCCCATCTTCTCCTCCTCGCGCGTCACCGCGAAGCCGTCGGCGCCGGCGCGCACCACGAACGCGCTGATGCGGTCGTCCTCGCGCGCGAACACCAGGAACGTCGATGCGTACGAGCCGTTGGTGATCCACTGCTTGGCGCCGCTGATGCGGCCGTCGACGGCCCGGGTGCGCATCGCGGAAGCGTCGGAGCCCGACCCCGCCTCCGTCAACGCGAACGCCCCGATCTCCTCTCCCGCCGCCAGCGCTCCGACGTACGGCGAGCCGTGCGCCAGCAGCGGCAGCGTGCAGGCGCTCGTGTGCACCGCGACGGTCACTCCCACACCGGCGTCGGCGCGCGAGAGCTCCTCCAGCACCAGCACGTAGGACAGGAAGTCGGCGCCCGCGCCGCCCTCCTCCTCGGGCACGCACACGCCCATCAGCCCGAGCTCGCCGAGCTCGGCGTACAGCTCGCGCGGGAACACGTGGCCGCGATCCCACTCGGCGGCGTGCGGCGCGATCTTCTCGTCGGCGAACCGCCGCGCCAGCGAGCGGATCTCCTGCTGCTCGGCCGTGAGCTCGTGCAGGCTCACGCGCGCGCCCTCTGCAGCGCGACCGAGCCGATCCCGCCGACCGCCGCCGCCGCGAGTCCGACCCGCAGGCGCCGGCCGAGCCGCTCGAAGCGCAGCACCTCCCAGCCCTCGGCGCGAGCGACCCGCGCCAGCTCGGCGTCCGGGTTCACCGCCACGGGATGGCCGACCAGGCGGAGCATCGGCAGGTCGGACTCCGAGTCGCTGTACGCCCACGACGCCGCCAGGTCGATGTCCTCGCGCTCGGCCAGCTCGCGGATCGCCTGCGCCTTCCCCTCGCGGTAGTTGAACGGCCCGCCGCCGCGGCCGGTGTAGTGGCCGTCGACGGCCTCGAACATCGTCCCGACCGCGCCGTCCAGCGTCAGCACCGTGGCCATCAGCTCGGCCATCTCCTGCGACGCGGCGGTGCAGATGAACACCGGCCGGCCCGCGTCCTGGTGCTCGTAGGCGATCGCGAGCATCTTCGGGTACAGGCGCGGGAGCACGCCCGCCAGCACGTCCGGCGCCAGCCGCTGCATGTCGCGCACGCGCACGCCCTCGAGCAGCGCGAAGATCCGGTCCTTGATCGCCTCCATGCCGGTGTCGGTCGACCCGCGCATGCGGAAGCGGATGTTCTCCCACGTGTCGGCGGCGAGCCGGCGGCGGCTGATCAGCCCGGCCTTGAACGCCGCGCGCCCGAACTGGTAGGCCGACGAGCCGGCCATCAGCGTGCGATCGAGGTCGAAAAAGGCCGCGCCTCGCTCGTCCGGGCGGCGGATCGCGCCCGAATACGGCCCACCCGCCCGCGGTTCGAGGATGTGCGGCTTCTGCGTCACACCTGAACTATTACGGCGTCGCCCTGGCCGCCGCCAGAGCAGATCGCCGCGCAGCCGTAGCCGCCGCCGCGGCGCCGCAGCTCGTGGACCAGCGTGCCGAGGATGCGGGCGCCCGAGGCGCCGATCGGATGCCCGAGCGCGACCGCGCCGCCGTTGACGTTCACGCGGTCCTCGTCGATCCCGAGCATCCGCACCGAGTTCAGCGTCACCGACGCGAACGCCTCGTTGATCTCCCACAGGTCGATGTCGCCGGGCTGCAGGCCGGCCTTCTCGAGCGCCTTCAGCGACGCGTTGGCGGGCGTGCGGGCGAGCCAGGCGAACTCGTCGGCCACCGCCGCCTGAGCGATGATCGTGCCGAGGATCTCCTTGCCCTCGCGCTCCGCCCATTCCTCGGAGGCGAACACGAGTGCGCCGGCGCCGTCGTTGACGCCGGGCGAGTTGCCGGCGGTGTGGGATCCGTCCTTGCCGCTGAGACCGGGCAGCTTGGCGAGCGACTCCAGGCTGCTGTCCCGCCGCGGCGCCTCGTCGACCTCGACCACGGTGTCGCCCTTGCGGCCGGGCACCGTCACGGGGACGATCTCCTCGGGGAGCCGGCCCTCGTCGGTCGCGGCGATCGTGCGCTCGTGCGAGCGCAGCGCCCACTTGTCGAGGTCCGCGCGCGTCATCTCCAGCTGCTCGCCGACCTCGGTGGCCTCTTCGAACATCTGCTTGCCGGTGAACGGGTTGCGCAGCCCGTCCTGGACCATCGCGTCGAGCGCCTGGACATCGCCCATGCGGAAGCCGAAGCGCGCCTTCGGCAGCAGATAGGGCGCCTGCGACATCGACTCCATGCCGCCGCCGACCGCCACGTCGAGGTCGCCGGCCCGCACCGCCTGGTCGATCAGACCGGCCGCCCGGATGCCGGACGCGCAGACCTTGTTGATCGTCTCGGAGGAGATCTCCTTGGGGATCCCGGCCTTGATCTGCGCCTGCCGCGACGGGATCTGGCCCGCTCCCGCCTGCAGCACGTGCCCCATCACGACGTGCTGGACCTGCTCGGGGGCGACGTCCGCGCGCTCGAGCGCGGACTTGATGGCGATTCCGCCGAGGTCGGTCGGGTGCAGGGACGACAGTCCGCCGCCCAGCTTGCCGATCGGGGTGCGGGCGGCGCCGAGGATCACGGTGCGTGGCATAGGGGTATGTAATCAAGGCGCTCGCGCGAGCTTGCGAGTGCGAGTAAGCCGCACTCTCTATCTTTCGCGCCTCATGCGCGTGAGTTCGACCACTCAGGCGCCGCCGGACACGGGGGCTGACACGATCGCCGTCGGCGTCTTCGAGGGAGAGGGAATCGCTCACGACGTCGACGGGATCCTGCAGGCGATGGTGGACTCGGGCGAGGCTCGCCCGGGTGTCCGCAAGGTCGCCGTCACCCACGCCGGCGGGCGCCGCTACATCCTCGCCGGCCTCGGCGCCCGCGACGACTTCGACGCCGAGACGGCGCGCCTCGCGGCCACCGCGGTCGCCGGTCGCGCCAGGGAGCTCGGCACGCGTGCGCTGTGCTGGGAGCTGCCGCACCACGTCGACGCGCCGGGCTTCGTCGAGGGGACGCTGCTGGCCGCGTACGAGTACCGGGCCTTCAAGACGGGCGACGACGACGGACCCCGGATCGACGAGCTGATCGTCTCCGCGCACCACGACGTCACCGACGACGTCAGGTACGCGGCCGCGGTCGCCGAGGCGGCCAACGCCTGCCGCGACCTGCAGAACGCGCCGTCGAACGAGATGACCCCGTCGCGGCTCGCCGCGCGGGCGCGCGAGCTGGAGGGCGTCGAGGTCGCCGTCTGGGGCCGCGAGCAGATCGAGGCCGCCGGCATGGGCGCGTTCGCCGCCGTCGCCCGCGGCACCGTCGAGGAGCCGCAGCTGATCACGATCCGCTACGACCCGCCCGACGTCGCCGGCCCGGTGCTCGGCTTCGTCGGCAAGGGCGTGACGTTCGACACCGGCGGCATCTCGATCAAGCCGGCGATGAAGATGAGCGAGATGAAGTTCGACATGTCGGGCGCCGCCGCCGTGCTCGAGGCGACCGGCGCGATCGCGCGGCTCGGCCTGCCGGTGCGGGTCGTGACCGTGATCGGGGCGACCGAGAACATGCCGAGCGGCCACGCCACCAAGCCCGGCGACATCGTGCGGGCCAAGACCGGCACGACGATCGAGATCCTCAACACCGACGCCGAGGGGCGGCTCGTGCTGGCCGACTGCCTCGCGCACGCGATCGACCAGGGCGCCGAGCGGCTGATCGACCTGGCGACGCTGACCGGTGCGATCGTGACCGCGCTCGGCAACACGTACGCCGGCCTGTTCGGGTCCGACGACGACTGGTCCACGCAGATCGAGGATGCCGGCCGCCGCGCCGGCGAGCTCGTGTGGCGGTTCCCGCTGCACGCCGAGTACGACGAGCTGATCAAGAGCAGCTACGCGGACATCGCCAACGCGGTCGAGGCCCGCAAGGCCGGCTCGATCACCGCCGCGCAGTTCCTGCGCCGCTTCACCGGTGACGTGCCGTGGGTGCACCTCGACATCGCCGGCACGGCGAACGACAACGGCAAGCCGTACACGCCCAAGGGCGGCTCCGGCTTCGGTGTCAGATTGCTGGTCGAGCTCGCGCGCGCCAACGCGGGCGCACCCGACCTGCACTGAGCGCGCCGCGCAATCGCGGTGCGCTACGTGACGATCAGGATGATCGCGACGATCGTCCCGTAGACGATCACGACCCAGCGCAGGATCTCCTGCGGCAGCCGCCGGCCGTAGTGGGCGCCGACCTGGGCGCCGACGGTCGAGCCGACCGCGATCAGCGCCGCCGCGCCCCAGGCGACGTGCGCGACGATCACGAACAGGATGCCGGCGACGAGGTTGGCGATCGCCGCGAGCACGTTCTTGATCGCGTTGAGTACCTGCAGGTCCTCGTGGAAGCAGCGGCGCAGGAGCGACATCAGGATGATCCCCTGGGCCGCGCCGAAGTAGCCGCCGTAGATGCCGACGAAGAACGAGGCGACGATCCCGCCCGGCATGTTGTCGCCGCGCTCGCGCAGGCTCGCCGACGGGCGCATGGCCATCAGGCCGACGGCCAGCAGGATCAGCAGCGGCACGACCGCGTCGAAGACCTCGCTCGGCAGCTCGAGCAGCAGCACGCCGCCGATGACGGCGCCGATCGTGGTGCCGACCCCGAGGATCCCGGTGCGCCGGCCCTGACCGCGCAGCTCGGCCCGGTATCCGAGCGACCCGCTGACCCCGCCGGGCACGAGCCCGATGCAGTTCGAGACGTTCGCGGTCACGGGCGAGTACCCGACCGCGAGCAGCGTCGGGAACGTGATCAGCGATCCGGAGCCGACGACCGTGTTCACCCCGCCGGCCACCGCCCCCGCGCCCAGGACGGCGAGCGCCTCGAGCAGGGTCATGAAGTCGTGTAGTGAAGCAGGCGCGTCAGAATCGTCGTCCATGAACTTCGATCTCGACGCCGACCACGAGCTGATCCGCCGCACCGTCCGCGACTTCGCCGAGCAGGAGGTCGCGCCGGTCGCCGAAGAGCTCGACCGCGAGAAGCGGTTCCCGTACGAGATCGTCGCCAAGCTCGGCGAGCTGGGCCTGATGGGCATCCCGTTCCCCGAGGAGTACGGCGGCGCGGGTGCCGATACGCTCGCCTACGCGATCGCGGTCGAGGAGCTCACGCGCGTCGACTCGTCGGTGGCGATCACGGTGTGCGCGCACACGTCGCTCGGCACGCAGCCGATCTACCTGTTCGGCAGCGAGGAGCAGAAACGCGACTGGCTGCCGGAGCTGACCGCGGGGCGCAAGCTCGGCGCGTTCGGGCTGACCGAGCCGGAGGCGGGATCGGACGCCGGCAACGTGCGCACTCGCGCCAGGCTGGACAACGGCGAGTGGGTCGTCAACGGGGCGAAGCAGTTCATCACCAATGCCGGCACCGACATCAGCGGCATGGTCTGCATCACCGCGCGCACCGGCGACGACGAGATCTCCAACCTCCTCGTCCCGAACGGGACGCCCGGCTACGAGCAGGGTGAGCCGTACCGCAAGATGGGCTGGAACGCGTCCGACACGCGGCCGCTCACGTTCACCGACTGCCGCGTGCCGGAGGAGAACCTCGTCGGCCCGCGCGGCGGCGGCTTCAAGCAGTTCCTGCGCGTGCTCGACATCGGGCGCATCGGCGTGGCCGCGATGGGTGTCGGGCTCGCACAGGGCGCGCTCGACCAGGCGCTGGCGTACGCGAAGGAGCGCAAGGCGTTCGGCAGGCCGATCTCCTCCTACCAGGCGATCCAGGGCAAGCTCGCCGACATGGCGACCGAGATCGAGGCGGCGCGACTGCTGACCTACAAGGCGGCGCGGCTCAAGGACGCCGAGCGCAACTTCACGCTCACCGCCGCGCAGGCGAAGCTCAAGACGGGCCGCCTCGCCGTGCGCTGCGCCGAGGAGGCCGTGCAGATCCACGGCGGCTACGGCTACATCGAGGAGTACCCCGTGTGCCGCTTCTACCGCGACGCCAAGATCCTCACGATCGGCGAGGGCACCGACGAGATCCAGCAGATGGTGATCGCCCGCGCGCTCGGCGCGTGAGGGCCCTGCGGCTGCTCGCCCTCTGGTCGGTCCTGTTCGCCGTCTTCGCGGCGGGCGTCGGGATTGACGCGCGGTCGGGCGACGAGCTGCTCCACCTGAGGATCGAGCAGGCGCTGATCCACGAGGCCCGCGTGGTCGATACGCCCGCCGGCGTGGGCTTCGCGCTGCTGATCTCGCCCGCCCGCGAGCTCGGCGGCCCGCGCGCGGTCGAGCTGTTCCTCGCTGCGCTGGCGGCGCTCGGGTTCGTCTTCAGCGCGCTGCTCGCGCGGCGGATCGTGCCGGAGCCGTACGCGAGCGCGGGCGCCGCGCTCGCGGGGCTGTCGGCGCCCGCGGTCGCCCACGGCGCGGCGATCTACCCGGAGGCCGTGGCGGGGACGCTGCTGGCGGGCGCGGCGGTGTGCGCCCTGCCGGCGTACGAAGCGCCGCGGGTGGCGCCGGTCGTGGGCGGCGGCGCGCTGCTCGCGGTGCTGCCCTGGCTCGGGCCGCTGTACGTGATCCCGGCCGTGCCGATCGCGGTCGCGCTCTACCGCTGGTGCCGGCGCGGCCGGCGGCCGCTGCTCGGCCTGGTCGGCGTCGAGATCGGCGCCGCCTCGCTCGTCACCTACGCGACGCTCAACGAGCGGCTCTACGGCGGACCGACCCCGTGGTCGGCGTCCCGCCCGGGCGTCACGGCCACCGGGGCGGACACGCTCGCCGACTACGTCGAGCGCGTCCCGCGGCTGCTGACGCTGTGGGTCGACCCCGACGTCGGCCTGCTGCGCTGGGCGCCCATCTTCGCGCTGGCGTTCGTCGGCGCGTGGCTGCTGTGGCGCTCGCGCCGCGCCGGGCTGGCCCGTGCGCTGGCCGAGCGCGCGACCGCCGAGGCGGCGGCGACGCTCGCGCTCGCGATCGTCACCGCCCAGCTGCTCGTCGCCGCGTTCCTCGTGCCGGCGATCGACGGCGACTGGTTCGCCGCCCGCTACCTCGCGCCTGCGCTCCCGGCCGCCGGCGCGCTGATCGCCTGGAGCTGCCGCCACGCGCCCCGCGTCGCCGCCGCGCTCGGCGCCGTCAGCGTGCTCGCGACGGTGTGGGTGCTGGCCGACGCCTGATCCGCCGGCGAGCGTCTAGGCCACACTGGAGTCGATCAGCAGCTGCCAGATCTCCGCCTGGTCGACGACCGCGACGCCGAGCTTCTCGGCCTTGGCGGTCTTGGCCGCGCCGACGTTGGCGCCGGTGATCAGCATGTCGGTGTTGGACGACACCGCCGACGCGGTGGTGGCGCCGGCCCGCTCGCACAGCCGCTCGAACGCCGGCCGCGGGACCTTCTCGCCGCTGCGCGGGTCTGCGATCGCGCCGGTGATCACGACCGTCTTGCCCGCCAGCGGGGCGTCGGCCGCGACCGCGGGTGGCAGGTCCTCCTCGAGCACGTCGAGGTTCACGCCGAGCTCGCGCAGGCGCGCCAGCTCGGCGCGCGTGGTGTCGCGGTTCAGGTGCGACGACAGCGAGGCGGCGACCTTCGGCCCGACGTCCTCGACCTGCTGCAGCTCCTCCTCGCCCGCGTCCGCGATGTCCTCCAGCCGCGCGTAGCCGGCGCGGCACAGCTTGGCGGCGGTGCCCTCGGACGCCATCGGGATCGCGAGCCCGATCAGCGCCCGCCGCAGCCCGACGCCGCGCGAGCGGTCGATCGACTCGATCATGCGGTCGGCCGACACGTCCGCGATCCGCTCGAACTCGAGCAGCTTCTCGCGCGTGAGGGCGTAGAAGTCCGACGGGCGCTCGAGCAGCCCGGCCTCGTTGAGGCGCTCGATCCACACGGGGCCGATCGCGTCGATGTCCGCCGCCGCCCGCGAGGCCCAGTGGATCAGCCGCCGCACCGTCTGCGCCGGGCACGCGACGTTGGTGCAGTACAGCTCGCGGCTGTTGCCCTGCTCGGTCAGCGGCTGCCCGCACGACGGGCACTCGGTCGGCGGCTCGACCTCGCGCTCGTCGCCGGTCCGCTTCGATGCGTCGAGCACGCCGGCGACGAACGGGATCACGTCGCCGGCACGGCGCACGAGCACCGTGTCGCCGATCCGCACGTCGCGCGCCCGGATCACCTCCTGGTTGGCCAGGGTCGCCCGCGTGACCGTCGTGCCGCCGACGAACACCGGCTCGAGCACGGCGACCGGCGCCACCTTGCCGATCTTCCCGACGTCCCAGATCACGTCGGCCAGCACGGTGGTCTTCTCCTCGGCGGCGAACTTGTAGGCGAGCGCGCCGCGCGGGCTGTTCGCGCGCGTGCCGGCGGCGGCGTACGCGTTGCGGTCGGCGAGCCGCAGCACGGCGCCGTCGAGGTCGTAGTCGAGGTCGTTGCGCTGCGTCTCGATCGCCGCGATCACCTCCTGCGCGGCCGCGGCGTCCTCGGTGTGGCGCATGTCCGCCGCCTCGAACCCGAGCGTCTTGAGCGCGTGCTCGAGGTCGGCGTGGGCGCCGTCGGTGGTGTCGAGGTCGAACGCGAAGAACCGCAGCCGCCGCTCGGCGACGGCGGCCGGGTCCTTGGCGCGGACCGTGCCCGCGGCCGCGTTGCGCGGGTTGATCAGCGGCTTGTCGGGGTGCTGCCTGTTGTACGCGGCAAACGTCGAGCGCAGCATCACCGCCTCGCCGCGCACCTCGATGCGGCCGCCGGCGTCGATCGTGTCCGGCACCCCGTCGGCGAGTGCGCGCACGAGCACGGTCACGTCGTCGCCGGTCGTTCCGTCGCCGCGCGTGACCGCGCGCGCGAGCCGCCCCTCCTCGTAGACGACCGCGAGCGACAGGCCGTCGAGCTTGGGCATGACGATCACCGGCTGGCCGGGGAAGCGATCGAAGAACGCCTGCACCTGCTCGGGCTTCGTCGCCTTCTCGAGCGACAGCATCGGTCGGCTGTGACGCACCGGCGCGTGCAGGACGGAGGGCGCGCCGACCTGATCGAGCGGGTTCGGGTCGGGCGTGAGGTCAGGATGCGCGGCGATCAGGGCGCGCAGCTCGTCCTCGAGCGCGTCGTAGTCGGCGTCGGCGACGAGCGGGTCGCCGCGGTAGTAGGCGTCACGCAGCTCGGTGAGGCGGGCTGCCAGGCTGTCGATCCGTTCGCGGGGGTCGCTCACGCCCCGCAGGCTACGAGACGCGCGGCCGCCGATGAGTTCGGTTCGCCCCCGTCGTTACACCGGCCATGACTGCTGACCTCGACACTTCGTTCGACCACCACCGCCGCGAGCTGCACGTCCACTGCTACCGCATGCTCGGCTCGTTCGACGAGGCCGAGGATGCGGTCCAGGAGGTGTTCCTGCGCGCCTGGCGCGGCCGTGACTCGCTCACCGGTGGCGACAACGTGCGCGCGTGGCTGTACAAGATCGCCACGAACGTCTGCCTGGACGCGCTCCGCGCGCGGTCGCGACGCGCGCCGGCGCTGCAGTCGTTCGCCGACGTCCCGTGGCTGCAGCCCTATCCGGACCGGCTGCTGGACGAGATCGCGCCGCCGGAGGACGAGCCGGACGCGGTCGTCGTCGCGCGCGAGACGATCGCGCTCGCCTACGTGGCGGTGATTCAGCTGCTGCCGCCGCGCCAGCGCGCGGTGCTGATCCTCCGCGACGTGCTCGAGTGGTCGGCCAAGGAGACCGCCGACATGCTGGGGATCAGCGTCGCCGCCGCCAACAGCGCGCTGCAGCGCGCCCGCGCGACGCTCGAGGATCAGCCGATGCCGAGCACGACGGGCGCGCTGAGCGAGGCCGAGCGGGACCTGCTGGAGCGCTACGTCGACGCGCACCAGCGCGCCGACGTGCAGGCGTCGCTCGCGCTCACGCGCGAGGACATCCGCGTCACGATGCCCCCGCACCCGGTCGTCTACGACGGCGTCGAGCAGGTCCGGCCGCTGATCGCCGAGGGACTGCCCGGCGCCGGCGACTGGCGCGTCCTGGCGACGAGCGCGAACCGGATGCCTGCCGCCGCCTGCTACCTGCGCGAGCCCGGCGGCACGGAGTTCCGGGCGTTCAAGATCGACGTGCTGCGCGTGGTCGACGGCAAGGTCGCCGAGATCACGACGTTCGACGCGTCGCTGTTCGACCGGTTCGGCCTACCGGAGTCGGTCTAGATCCGGTGCGACTCGCGGGTGGCCGCCCAGCGCGCGGCGATCGCCGCGCGCTGCTCCTCGTCCGCCAGCACCTTGCGGATGCGCAGCATGCTGATCACGCCGAGGATCGCCGGCAGGCCGAGCTGAAAGACGCGGTAGCCGAGCACGGCTGCCGTCGCGTGGGACACGGACGCCCCGTAGAGGACGAACATGCCGATCAGGCCGCCCTCGGTGCCGCCGACGCCGCCGGGCGTCGGCAGCAGCGCGCCCGCGTGGCCGATCGTGTAGGCGAGCAGGAACGTACCGAGGCCGGGCGCCCCGCCGCCGAACGCCGCGAACGAGGCGGCGAGCGCCGCCACGTCGAACGCGTAGTAGCCGACCGCGCCGGCGATCAGCAGCCGGTCGCCGTGCGTGAGCACGTGCACCGTGGTCCGCACGCCGCCGTGGAGGAACCGCCAGACGCGCCAGACCGCCCGGGTGACGCGCCCCCGCGGCGTGTGCGACGGCGGGTCCCAGCGCGCGAACGCGGCGGCGGCGACGAGCACCGCGATCGCGATCCCGGCCGGCAGCAGCGTGCCCACCGCCGGCTCGTCGCCGAAGATCGCGGTCCCGATCCCGGCCAGCGCGAGCGCGACGAAGCTCACGGCGCTGGTGGCGAGGAACAGCACGATGTGGCGCTCGGCGGCGAGGTCCGCCGGCACGCCGGCGCGGCGCATCACGAGCACGCCGAGCGCCGGCCCGCCGGCCCCGCCGGCGGGCAGCAGCACGTTCGCGCCCTGCTCGGCGAAGCCCAGTCCGACCGCCCGCGGCCACGGGATCACCCGATCGAACGCCGCCCACAGCGCGCGCACGAAGCCGAACATCGACGCCAGCGAGAACCCGGCCATGACCGCGATCCATGCGGGATGGGCGGACGCCAGCCGCTCGCGCACCTCCCCCACGCCCGGCAACGTCGCCAGCAGGGCGACGGCGACCGCGACCACGACCGCGAAGAAGGCGACGCGGCGGACGATGCCGCGGACGTCGAGGCCGAGGTCGGTCTGGGTCACGGGCTGAGCGGGAGCTCCTGCTCGAGCGTCTCGACCACGTGGTCGGCGCCGGCCTCGCGCAGGGCGTCGGCGTCGTAGTGACCGGTCGCCACGCCGATCGCGGTGCAGCCGACCGCGTGCGCCGCCTCGATGTCGAGCGGCGTGTCGCCGACCACGAAGATCTCGGTGTTCGGGACGTCCCCGCCGAACATCGCCTCGCCGCGCGCGACGGCGCGCCGCACGATCCCCGCGCGATCGATGCCCGCGCTCGCATAGGCGCCGAACGAGAACCAGCGCATCAGGTCGCCGCGCGAGAGCTTGATGAACGCGGCCCCGTCGCCGTTGCCGGTGATGAGGCCGAGCAGGTGGCCGGCCCGGCTCAGCTGCCGCAGCCGCTCGGGCACGCCGGGCAGCACGCGGTACTTCGTGCTGTCGGCCACCGCCTCGGGCAGGAACTCGAGCCGGCGCTGGACGAGCTGCGCGAGCTCGAGCGCCGACGGCGAGCGGCCGAGCACGGCCTCGAACGTCCTCGCGCCGACGTCGGGGTCGGTCATCCCCGCGTCGGTGTACCGGCCGATGTCGGCCGGGATGTCGTACAGATCCTCGAACGCGCGCCGCCACGCGACCGCGCCGGCGCCGCCGGTGGACACGAGCGTGCCGTCGATGTCGAACAGGAGGATGTGGGGCGTGTCGGGCATCGCGGTCACCGCCGGCGGACGTGGAACTCCAGGGCCTCGATCTGCTTCTGCCCGTATGAGCCGGTCGCGAGCGGACCGGCGGCGCTGGCACGGTCGCCGAGCCGCGGATCGCGCTCGGGGCGCAGATCCTTGGCCACGTCGATCACGGTGACGCCGGGCAGCGTCAGCGAGCCGGCGTCGACGACGACGTGCAGGTCGCCGTCACCGTCGGGGTCGACGAGCTCGCGGTAGATGATCGTGCCGCGCACCGTCTTGCAGCCTGGCACGTCGCCGGGGCAGTGCGCGCGTGGGACGTCGCGGCGCGGGCGCGGCGTGGGGGTCGCGGTCGGTGTGGGCGTGGGCGTGGACGTCGGCGTGGAGACGGCCGCGGGCGGCTGATCGGACGAGCCGCAGGCGCCGAGCGCCAGCGTCGCCGCCAGCAGCGCGACGCCGCGTCTCAGCGCGCCGCCTCGCGGGTCTCGATCGCGCCACGGGCGAGGATCGTGCTCGCGGCGCTCGCCGGATCGATCCGCCGCTCCACGACCGCGTCGAGCAGTTCGGCGACCTCGGGGTCCTCGTGCAGCGACGCCTCGAGTGCGCGCCGCAGCCGCATCGTCGCGAGGCCGAGCACCTCGTTGCGCAGGTTCCGCCGCCGCCGCTCGGACAGCTGCCCCTCGGCCTCGACGTAGGCGCGGTGCTGGGCCAGCTTCTCGGCGAGCGTCTCCACGCCCTCGCCGCGGGCGGCCTCGGTCTTGACGATCGGCACGTGCCAGCCCTCCTGCGGCGCCAGCGTCAGCACGCCCTTGATCTCGCGCACCATCGTGTCCGTCAACGGATGGTCGGCCTTGTTGACGACGATGATGTCCGGGATCTCCATCACCCCGGCCTTGAGCGCCTGGATCGAGTCGCCGGAGCCGGGGATCAGCACGAGCACGATCGAGTCCGCGTGGTCGATCACGTCGACCTCGGCCTGTCCGACCCCGACGGTCTCCAGGAAGACGTCGTCCTTGCCGGCGGCGTCCATCAGCAGCGCGGCCTGCAGCGCCGCCTCGGCGAGCCCGCCGAGCGCGCCGCGCGTGGCCATCGAACGGATGAAGACGCCGGGATCGAGGAAGTGCTCGGACAGCCGGATGCGATCACCGAGCAGCGCGCCGCCGCGAAACGGCGAGCTCGGGTCGATCGAGAGCACGGCGACCTGGCGATCGCGCTCGCGCTGGAGCCGGATCAGGGCGCCGATCAGCGTCGACTTGCCGGCTCCCGGCGGGCCCGTGAAGCCCACCACCGACGCGTTCCCCGTGTGCGGGTACACCTCGCGCACGAGCTCCCAGCCCTCGGCATCGTCGTCCTCGACGAGCGAGATGCCACGCGCCAGCGCGCGCTTGTCGCCCGCCAGGAGCCGCTCGGCGAGGCTGCGGTCGGTGTCGGCCATCGTCGCGGACGAGGATACGATCAGTGACCGATGGCCACGGTTGTCAAGCCGCCGACTCCCCTTCACGTCCGCGGCGCGCCCGAGCCGTTGCACGGTGGGCCGGTGACGATGCTGCGGTTCCTGCGCGCGCACGGGATGCTCAACCTCAAGTACGCGCGCCTGATCGCCCGCTGGGCGTGGCTGCGGCTGCGCTGGCGGGGCCGGCTGCAGACCGACGGGCTGTGCTTCGTCGGGCCGGGCGTGAAGCTCGAGATCGGCCGCGACGCGGTGCTGCGGCTCGGCCGCTGGTCATGGATCGGGCACGGGACGAAGATCCGCGTGCACGAGGGCGAGGCATCGATCGGCGCGAAGTCGGTGCTCGGGCAGGAGTGCACGATCTCGGCGTTCCAGCACGTCTCGATCGGCCGCGAGTGCATCGTCGCCGACCGCGTGATGCTGATCGACTTCGACCACGGCGTGGTGGAGACCGAGCGCCCGATCCGCCTGCAGGGGATCTACAAGCGCGACGTGCGCGTCGGCAACAACTGCTGGATCGGCTACGGCGCCTGCATCCTGCGTGGGACCACGGTCGGCGACAACGCGATCATCGGGACGTCGTCGGTGGTGACGAAGGACGTCGCCGCCAACGCGGTGGTCGCCGGC
>DASSUW010000456.1:0-3059 GCA_035706585.1 Solirubrobacteraceae bacterium
AGGGCGCAGACGTCCTCGGGCCGCAGCGGCACGCGATCGATCGTGCCCGGCGCGCCGAGCGCGTCCTCGACGGCGTTCGCGATCGCGCCGGCGACCGCCTGGATGCTGGCCTCGCCGGCGCCCTTGACGCCCAGGCCGTTGGTGGTCGCGGGCACCTCGTCGATGATCACGGTCGTCCGTGGCGCGTCGCCGAGCGTCGGCATCAGGTAGTCCATGAACGACGTGGCGAGCGGGTTGCCGTCCTCGTCGTAGACGAACTGCTCGAGCAGCGTGCCGCCGATCGCCTGCATCGCCGCGCCGACGAGCTGGCCCTCGAGCAGCCGCGGGTTGACGGCGCGGCCGACGTCGTAGCCGACCACGAGCTGCTCGACGCGCACGCCGCCGAGCTCGGGGTCCACGCGCACGACGACGGCGACGGCCCCGCTGCCGTACGTGACGCGGTCGACGTGGAACGTGTGCTCGACGCTCAGCCCGTCGTCGAGGTCGGCGGCGATCGCGGCCAGCGAGATCCGCTCGCCGTCGTGCTCGAAGCCGCCCGCGCGGACGACCAGCGCGTCCTCGTCGGCTCCGAGCGCCGCGGCCGCGAGCGGCCGCGCGCGGTCGAGCACGAGCCGCGCCGCCTCGCGGGCCGCGTTGCCGGCCATGACCGTCGAGCGGCTCGCGTACGAGCCGATGCCGGAGCCGATCTCGTTCGTGTCCAGCCGCGCCGCGGTGACCTGCTCGGGCGCGACGCCGAGCTCGTCGGCCACGACCTGGGTCAGGACAGCGCGCAGGCCCTGGCCGAGCGACGTCGCGCCGGACCAGACCGTCACCGCGCCCGTCGCCGAGACGGTGACGCGCGCGGTCTCCCACGGCCCGAGGCCGGACTTCTCCAGGAACGCGCCGACGCCGACGCCGAGCGTCTCGCCGGCCGCGCGCCGCGCCGCCACCGCGTCGGCGTCGATCTCGTCGACGACGCGCTCGAACAGCCCGGCATAGTCGGCCTCCTCGAGGACGACCGGCTTGCCGGCCGTGTAGAGCGGGCGCGTGTACGGCATCTGGTCGCGCTTGATCAGGTTGCGGCGGCGGACGGCGACGGGATCGAGGCCGACGCGGGCGGCGAACAGGTCGAGCAGCCGCTCCATCACGAACGAGGACTCGAAGCGACCGGGGCCGCGATAGGGCCCGCACGGCGTCTTGTTGGTCAGCGCGTAGTGGCCGGTGGCGGCGAAGCTCGGGATGTCGTACGGCCCGGTCAGCGCGCTGATCGTCAGGTCGCCGACGCGCGTGCCGACCGTGCGGATGTACGCGCCGCCGTCGAGCCAGAAGCGGGTCGTGACCGCCGTGACGTCGCCGTCCGCGGTGCCCGCGATGACCGCGTGGTGCACCTGGTCGCGCGAATGGTTGGCGGTCAGCAGGTGCTCGCGCCGGTCCTCGATCCACGCGACCGGCCGCCGCACCCGGCGCGCGGCCCAGGGAACCAGGAAGTCCTCGGGATAGAACTCGCCCTTGATGCCGAAGCCGCCTCCCGCCGACAGCTCGCGCATCCGGACGCTCGCCTCGTCGACGCCGAGCATCGCGGCGAGCAGGCGCCGGTTCTCGTGCGGCACCTTCGTCGCGCCGTGGACGGTCAGCGTCCGGCTGTCCGCGTCGTAGTCGGCGACGATCCCGCGGCACTCCATCGGGACGCCGGAGTGGCGCCCGACCCGCAGGTCGGCCTCGACGACGACGGCGGCCGCGCGGACGGCGGCCGCGGCGTCCCCGTAGGAGGACTCGAGCCGCGCGCAGACGTTCGAGTGCCCGGCGAACAGCGGCTCGGCGTCGGCCGCCGCCGTCGGGTCCAGCACCGCGGCGAGCGGCTCCACGTCCGGGAACACGAGCTCGGCCGCGTCCTCGGCCGTCGCGCGGTCGCGGGCGACGACGATCGCGACCGGCTCGCCGGCGAAGCGCACGCGGTCGGCCGCGATCGCGGGCTGCAGGTACGGCTCGAGCGTGTCGTCGAACGACAACCGCGACGGGATGACCGGGACGGCGCCGAGGTCGGCGATCACGTCGGCGGCCGTGAGCACGGCGACCACGCCGTCGACCGCCTCGGCCTCGGCCACGTCGATGCCGACGATCCGGCCGTGCGCGACCGGTGACCGCACGATCGCCGCGCTGAGCTGGCCGGGCAGCCGCAGGTCGGCGACGAACGGCTCGGTACCGGTCAGGAGATCGTCGTCCTCGGGACGGTCGATGCTCGACCCGATCCACGACAGCTCGGTGACGACCACGGCGGCCTCCCTACTCCGGGCGGATGGCGTGCGCCATCTCGTCGGCGGCCTCGCGCACGGCGGTCACGATGTTCTGGTAGCCCGTGCAACGGCACAGGTTCGACGCCAGCGCCTCCATCAGGTCCTCGTCGGAGATGTCCGGCTCGCGCTCGAGCACGGTCGCCGCGAGCATCAGGAACCCGGGCGTGCAGAAGCCGCACTGGAGGCCGTGATGGCGCTTGAACGCCGCCTGCAGCGGATGCAGGGCATCGGGCCCGGCGAGCCCCTCGACGGTCCGCACGGCGGCGCCGTCGCACTGCACCGCGAAGATCAGGCACGCCCGCACCGGCGCGCCGTCGACCGCGACCGTGCAGGCGCCGCACACGCCGTGCTCGCAGCCCAGGTGCGTGCCGTGCAGGCCGAGGTCCTCGCGCAGCGTGTCGGCCAGCGTGGCCCGCGCCTCGACCGCGAGCCGGTGCGTCTCGCCGTTGACGGTCAGCGTCACGTCATGGGCCATGCCCGTTCACCTCCGGCCCGCAGGCCTCCTCGAGCGCGCGCCGCGTGAGCACCTCGATGACCCGGCGCCGGTGCTCGGCGGACGCGTGGATGTCGGCGACGGGATCGGCATGGCGGGCGGCCAGCGCTGCGGCGTCGCGGAACGCGGCGCCGGCGGGCTCGGTGCCCGCGAGGGCCGCCTCGGCCTCGCGGGCGCGCGTCGGCCGCCCACCCACGCCCCCGAGCCCGATGCGGGCATCGCGGATCGTCCCGCCGTCGAGCGTGAGCGCGACGGCGACGGCCGCCATCGCGAAGTCGCCGTCGCGGCGGCTG
>DASSUW010000457.1:0-28125 GCA_035706585.1 Solirubrobacteraceae bacterium
GGCCACTGGGAGGCGGCGTCACGGGGCGGCGCCGCCGTCGCCGGCGCCCTGCTCGGGCGCCCGCCGCGCCCGCCCGCGCCGCCGCAGTTCTGGACCGACCAGCACGGCATCCGCCTCGTCTGCGTCGGCGACCCACGGGAGGCGCGCGAGGTCGTTGCGTACGGCGACCTCGCCCCCGCCGGCGATCTCCGCGCCTCCGGCGCGGTCGCCGACCCTGCCGATCCTGCCTCCGCCGCGTTCGAGCTCGACCACGTCCGCGACGGGCGGCTCACCGCCGTCCTCCTCGCCGGCCGGCCGCCGTCCGCGCTGCGTGCGGCCCGCGCCCGGCTCTCCGACGACTCCCCCGTTCCCGAAAGGACCGCCGCATGACCCTCATCCCCCGCATCGACGACCACGCCTGCCTCGGCCACGGCGACTGCGCGGCGGTCGCGCCCGGCGCGTTCCAGGTGGACGACCTCGCCGTCGTCGTCGGCACCGCCCCCGACGACCGCCTCCTCGAGGCGGCGCGGGCCTGCCCGGCCGGCGCGATCCTCCTGTTCGACGCCGACACGGGCGCCGAAGTCGATCCGTGAGCGCGCGACCACGCGAACCGCCGGGACGCGTACGCTCTCGCCGTGGCCGGCTACTCGGGAACGCCACTCGCCAAGAAGCTCGGGATCAAACCGGGGCACCGGCTCGCGCTCGTCGGCGCGCCCGCGGGCTGGGCGGTGCCGGATCTCCCCGACGGCGTGACGGCCGGCGCGCCCGAGGGCGCCGACGTGGTGGTCGCGTTCCACCGCAGCGCCGCCGAGCTCGAAGCCGGGATCGAGGAGCTCGGGCGGGCGATCTATCCCGACGGGATGGTGTGGATCGCGTGGCCGCGCAAGGCGGGCGGGCACGAGAGCGACATCACCGAGAACGGGATCCGCGACGTCGTGCTGCCGCTCGGGCTCGTCGACACGAAGGTCGCAGCGCTCGATGACGACTGGTCGGGTCTGAAGGTCGTCTGGCGCCGCGAGCGCAGATAAAGGGGTCAGACCCCTTTAGGGCGTCAGCGCGTCGCCGAGCTTGTGGCGGGCGCGGTGCAGGCGCACCTTGATCGTGCCGAGCGGGCAGGCGAGCTCGCTGGCGATCTCCTCGCACGACATGTCCCGCCAGTAGTGGCGCACGACGACCTCGCGCTCGCGTGCTGACAGGCGCTTGAGGGCGCGCGCCACGTCGACGCGCGCCAGAGCAGCGTCGGCGTGATCGGGCTCGTCGGGCAGGCGGATCGCAGGCAGCTCGGCGGTCGCGAGTGCCCGTAGCGCCTCGCGGCGCGCGATCGTGCGCAGCCACGCCTCGGGCCGGTCGGCGGTGGCGCACTTCGCCTGGTGGCGCCAGGCGCGCAGGACGGTCTCCTGCGCCGCGTCGTCGGCCGCCGGCGTCGGTCCGAGCGTGCGCTGGGTCTCGCGCAGCGCGATCGACCGCAGGTGGCGCCAGTTCCAGCCGCTCCCCGTTGCTGTGTGAGCCGGATTGATGAAACCAGCACAGCAATAAGTCAGGTCTAGTGGTCATGACCGTTGGTACAGCTCGCGAGGCGTATGACGACCTCGCGCCCGACTATGACCTGTTGACCGCGGAGTATCCGTACGAGCGCTGGCTCGCCGCGCTGGAGGCGCTGGCCCGCGCGCACGGCCTGGACGGCCGCGACGTGCTCGACGTCGCGTGCGGGACCGGCAAGTCGTTCCTGCCGCTGCTCCGGCGCGGCTGGCGCGTGGTGGGATGCGACATCTCCCCCGCGATGCTCGCGCTGGCGGCGGCGAAGGCCCCGACCGCCGAGCTTGTCCAGGCCGACATGCGCGCGCTGCCTGCGCTCGGCGAGTTCGACCTCGTCACCTGCCTCGACGACGCGCTCAACTACCTGCTCGAGGAGGACGAGCTGGAGGCGGCGCTCGCCGGCATCCGCGACAACCTGCGGCCGCGCGGGATCGCGATCTGGGACCTCAACGCGCTCGCGCAGTACCGGGCGGCGTTCGCGCGCGATCGCACGACCGACCGCGACGGCGTCTTCCTCGCCTGGCGCGGCGAGACAACGCCGTCGCTCGAGCCGGGCGGACCAGCGCAGGCAACCGTCGAGGTGTTCGCGCCCGCCGCCGGCGGCCTGTGGGAGCGGCGGTCGAGCGTGCACCGCCAGCGCCACTGGCCGCAGCCGGTCGTGCGCGCGGTCGCGGCCCGTGCCGGCCTCGAGGTCCTGGCCGTGCACGGCCAGCACGAGGGCGCGGTGCTCGAGCCGGTGTTCGACGAGCTCGTCCACACCAAGGCGGTCTATCTGGCCGCCGGCAGCGAGAGGGGGTGATGCCCGTGTCGATCGGCAGCATCTGATCCGAGCCGGTCGCCGGGGGTCGGCGCGTCTCGCCGCGCCGGCCGGCGGCCGTTCATCGGCCCGAACGGATAACGTCCTCCGCTTGGCACGACGGAAACCGGTCACGACGATCAACGACCCGCGCTACCTGAAGGCGGTCGCGCATCCCATGCGGGTCAGGATCCTCGCGATGCTCGACGAGGGTCCTGCGAGCCCGAAGCAGCTCGCCGACCGGCTGGGCGCGAGCCTCGGCGTGGTCGCCTACCACGTCCGCACGCTGCACGACCTCGACCTGCTCAAGCTGGTCGGGACGCGCCAGCGCCGCGGCGCGACCGAGCACATGTACGCGACGATCGCGCGCCCCAGCTTCAGCGACGAGGCGTGGGCCGCAATGGAGCCGGTCGCCAAGCAGCGCCTGCTCGGCTCGATGCTGCGGCAGATCGGCGAGTACGCCAACGCGTCGGCCGCCGCCGGCGGCTTCGACCGCGACGACGCGAACATCTCGCGCCTGTCGCTGCGGCTCGACGAGCGCGGGTGGCAGCAGCTCGCCGCCGCCTCCAAGAAGTGGCTCGCCGAGGTGGAGAAGATCGAGGCGGGCGTCCAGAAGCGGCTGAAGAAGCCCGGTGACGAGCACGACCTGACCGACGTCGGGCTCGTGGTGCTGCTGTTCGAGGCGCTGCCGCTGAGCGAGGCCGCCGTCCCGAGTCAGGCCGACGGCACCCGGGTCCGCCGCAAGCGCGTCACGAGCTCCTGACCGGGGCTGAGCGCGGGCGAGAGCGGCCCGGCCCGGCCGGTCGCGTCGGTTCCGTCCGGCACGGCGTCTAGCTTCCTCGCCCCCGGAATACCGGGGAGGCGCGGAGCCAGCGAAGTCCGGTGTGAGCCCGGCGCTGTCCCGCAACGGTGAAGCCCCTCAGGGGGACGAGCCCGGTCGACTGCCCGCGCCCGTTGGAACGTCCTCGGACGAAGGACACCCAATCGGCACGCCGAGCCGGCGGCACGTTGGCGCCTTCCTCCGACCGCTTCTAGGAGGGAGCAATGCAGAAGACCTACACGCTCGGCAGCCGGACCTTCGTCCTCGACCAGGACAAGGCCGAGGCGGCGCTCGCGGCCAAGCGGGTCGTCGGCGGCCGCGAGACGATGACGTTCAACCTGCTGCCGCTGCGGTACGGCTGGGCCTACGAGCTGTACCGCACCATGAAGGCCAACCACTGGGAACCCGAGGACGTCCAGATGGCCAAGGACATCGAGCAGTGGCGATCGTCCACGGCGCTCTCGGACATCGACCGCTGGATCGTGCGGATGGGCATCGGCTACTTCTCGGCCGCCGAGGGGATCGTCGGCGACAACATCATCCACGTCGTCCGCGAGCTGGTGACGGCGAGCGAGCTCAAGCTCGTGCTCGGCCGCCACGCGCACGAGGAGAACATCCACGCCGACTCGCTGCTGTACATGATCTCCTCGCTCGGCATCGACCCGCACGAATGCGAGGCGATGTTCGCGGACATCCCGACGATCGCCGCCAAGAACGCGTTCGTCACCGAGACGTCCAGGCAGCTCCGCCGCGACCTCGACCTCGACGACCCGGCCGGCAAGCGCCTGCTGGCCAGGAACGTGTTCGTGTTCGGCCAGTGCATGGAGGGGACGCAGTTCTACGGCCTGTTCGGGATGATCCTGTCGCTGTACCGCCAGGGGAAGCTGCCCGGCATCGGGACGATGTTCCGCTACACGCTGCGGGACGAGTCCAACCACATCGAGGTCTTCCGCCGGCTGCTGCTCGAGCTGTCGCTGGAGAACCCCGAGATCTGGGACGCCGACCTGCGCGAGGAGCTGCGCGAGCTGATGCGCGAGGCGGTCCGGCTCGAGCAGGCGTTCATCGCCGACTGCCTGCCCGTCGAGGGCGTCGGGCTCTCGCGCGAGGACTTCGCCCAGTACATCGACTACATCGCCGACCGGCGGCTCGAGGGCGTCGGCCTCGCGCCGCTCACGCCCCGCGCCGGCAACCCGCTCCCGTGGCTCGCCGAGCTGATGGACCTGCGCAAGGAGCAGAACTTCTTCGAGGGGCGCGTGACCGAGTACCGGAAGGCGTCGGCCCTGGCCGCCGTCGCGGACGAGGAGCTCTAGCCATGGTGATCGAGTTCGCCGAGATCCTGCACGACCTCGAGCTCAAGCGGGCCGCCGCGCTCGCCCCGGACGAGCGGCCACCGGTCGACGTCGCCGCCGCCGTCGGCGAGGCGGTCGGGCCGGCGATCGCGGTGCGCGACGACGACGGCGTCGAGCAGCCGTACACGCCGGCGCTGGCCGGCGCGCTGGTCGGCGACGCGCTGAGCACGCTCGCGGCCGCGGCGGGCGACGCGGAGGCCGACACCGCCGCGGGCCGCGCCATCGTCGGCGCCGTTACCCGCCAGGTCGGCGAGCGCCTGGCTGGCCTCGAGCGCGCCGCGATCACCACCGCCGACCTGTCGGCGCTGGTCGAGGCGGCGCTGATCGCGTCCGGGCACTACGAGGTCGCCAAGGCGCTCGTCGTCCAGCGCGTGCCGCCGGTCGGGTCGCCGACCGGCACGCTGCGGCTGATCCGCCGCAGCGGCGACGTGGTCGCGTGGAGCACCGCCAAGATCGAGGCCGCCGTCCGCACGGCCTTCCTCTCGCTGCAGTCCGACCCGGAGCCCGCCGCCGCGCTGGCCGCGCGGGTGGCCGACCGCGCGCACTCGCTCGGGGTCAGCTACGTGCCGATCGAGACGGTCCAGGACATCGTCCAGGAGGAGCTCGTGCTCGGCGGGCACATGCGGGTCGCCGAGCGCTACATCGTCTACCGCGCCGAGCGAGCGCTGCTGCGCGCGCAGCAGCGGGCGGCCGCGGCGCCCGACGCCCCGCCGGCAGTCCCCGTCGTCGAGGCGGACGGCAGCGAGGCGCTGTGGACGGGCGCGGACCTGCGCGAGCGGATCGCGTTCGCCGCGATCGGGCTCGAGCTCCCGCTCGACGCGGCACAGCTCGAGCGCGAGCTGCGCCGCGCGATCCGGCCCGGCGTCAAGCGCGCCGACCTGCGCCGGCTCGTCGTCCTCAACGCCAAGGCGCTGGTGGAGCGCGACAGCGACTTCTCGCCGTTCGCCGGCCGCATCCTGCTCACCTACGTCTACGAGGAGGCGCTCGGCTGGGACGTCGTGCGCGACGGCCTCGGCGCCCTGCGCGAGACGCACCGGCGGGCGCTGCGGGCGATGCTCGAGCGCGGCGTCGCGATCCGGCGCATCGACGAGCGGCTGCTCGAGTACGACGTCGACCGGCTCGCCGCGGCGCTCGACCCGTCCGCCGACCTCGACTTCGACTTCCTCGGCCTCCAGACGCTCTACGACCGCTACCTGACGATCGACAAGACCGGCGCGCAGCCGCGGCGGATCGAGGCGCCGCAGCTGTTCTGGATGCGCGTGGCGATGGGCGTCTGCCTCGGCGAGGCGGCCGCCGACCGCGAGGCGCGCGTGCTCGACCTCTACGCCGCCTACAAGGAGCGCCGGTTCTGCTCGTCGACGCCGACGCTGTTCAACTCCGGCACCCGCCACCCCCAGCTCTCCTCGTGCTTCCTGTACTCCATCGAGGACACGCTGTCGGCGATCGTCGGCCGCGGGATCGCCGAGAACGCGATGTGCTCGAAGTGGGCGGGCGGCCTCGGCGGCTCGTGGACCGCGGTGCGCGGCACCGGCGCGCACATCGAGTCGACCAACGGCGAGAGCCAGGGCGTCGTGCCGTTCCTGAAGATGCACAACGACCAGCTCGTCGCGGTCAACCAGGGCGGCAAGCGCGCCGGCGCCGGCTGCGCCTATCTGGAGGTCTGGCACAACGACATCCGCGAGTTCCTCGAGCTGCGCCGCAACACCGGCGACGAGCGGCGGCGCACGCACGACATGAACACGGCCTGCTGGGTGCCGGACCTGTTCATGCAGCGCATGGAGGCGCGCGCGGACTGGACCCTGTTCCGCAGCAGCGACGTGCCCGACCTGCACGACCTCTACGGGACGGCGTTCGCGGCGCGCTACGCCGAGTATGAGGCGCGCGTCGACGCCGGCGAGCTGTGGGGCGAGCGGATCCCGGCGATCGAGCTGTGGAAGCAGATGCTGCGGATGCTGTTCGAGACCGGGCATCCGTGGATCACGTTCAAGGACCCGTGCAACGTCCGCAGCCCGCAGGACCACGCGGGCGTGATCCACTCGTCGAACCTCTGCACCGAGATCACGCTCAACACCGGCCCCGACGAGACGGCCGTGTGCAACCTCGGCTCGATCGTCGTCGACCAGCACCTGACCGCCGGCGGCGAGATCGACCACGCGAAGCTGCGCGACACCGTCCGCGTCGCGGTGCGGGCCCTGGACTGCGTGATCGACGTGACGTTCTATCCCACCGCGCCGACGCGGACGGCGAACATGCGCCACCGGCCGATCGGCCTCGGGATCATGGGCCTCCAGTACGCGCTCTACCGCAAGGGCCTGGCGTTCGGCTCCGACGCGGCGATCGCGTTCGGCGACGAGCTCACGGAGGCGATCGCCTACTACGCCTACGAGGCGTCGAGCGACCTCGCCGCCGAACGCGGGGCGTACTCCTCCTACGCCGGCTCGAAGTGGGACCGCGGCTTGCTGCCGCACGACACGCTCGACCTGCTCGAGGCCGAGCGCGGCGAGCCGGTCGAGGTGGAGCGCGGGGGCCGGCTCGACTGGTCGCCGCTGCGCGCGAAGATCGCCGCCCAGGGCATGCGCAACTCGAACGTGCTCGCGATCGCGCCGACGGCGACGATCGCGAACATCATGGGCACGTCGCCGTGCGTCGAGCCGCTGTACAAGAACCTGTTCGCGAAGTCGAACATCGGCGGCGACTTCGTCGTGCTCAACCCGTTCCTGGTGCGCGACCTCAAGGCCCTCGGGCTGTGGTCGCCGGCGCTGGCCGAGGAGATCAAGCGCCGCGACGGCGACATCAGCGCCGTCGCGGGCATCCCGGACGAGCTGCGCGAGCGCTACCGCACGGCGTTCCAGATCGACAGCGCCCACCTGATCGCGGCGGCCGCGCGGCGCCAGAAGTGGATCGACCAGTCCCAGTCGCTGAACCTGTTCCTCGCCGCGCCCGACCTGAAGGCGATGAGCCACATGTACCGGGCAGCGTGGCGCGCGGGCCTGAAGACCACGTACTACCTGCGCACGCTCGGCGCGTCGGCGATCGAGAAGGCGACGGTCTGCTCGATCGAGGCGGTGCGCTCGGGAGAGGAGTGTGAGGCCTGCCAATGACGCGCTCGGGGTACGCGCTTCCGGACCCGAGATGTGGTCCGAGCCAAAACCACGCGACGAGCCGCGGCCGCACAGCTACGACCTCTTCGACGACGGTGAGCAGGTCGCGACGCTGCACTGGCTCGCGCGCCCCCGGCGCGCGGTGGGCTGGTACATCACGCGACCCGGCGAGCCCCCCGCGCGCCTGTTCGTCGACGCCGCGATCGAGGAGCTCGCCCGCGACGAGCGCTCGTCGCCCCACGACTGGGAGCTGCACGCCGAGCTCGCCGCGATCCTGAGCACCGCGCTGGCGCTCGACGCCGCCGGCCGCTCGCTGCATCCCGATCGCGAGCGGCGCACGCGCCGGTTCGGCCGCGGCCTGGCCGGCGGGCGCTACGAGATCCACGTCGCCGACGTCGACACCGCGGTGCTCGCCCGCGCGGTCCCCGAGCTGCACCTGCATGCCGTCTCCAACGTCTCCGTCCTCGCGGGCGAGCTGCTCGACGGCGGGCTCGAGGTCGCCATCCAGCGGGTGGCGCTCGTCGGCGGCCGCGTCGTCGCGGTCTTCCGCAACGACGAGCCGGCATGATCCCGCATACACCGGGTGGCCGTACCGTCCGGCGCGCGGTGTCGTATGTAAACTTGCATGCGTGCAATCAATGATTGCTTCTCCGCAAGCGCTCGCCGAGCTTCTGGGACGGCTGTTGCTCCACCTTCACCGTTCCTCCTCCCCAGAGCTGTTCCGGATGCTCGGCGAGCTGGGGCTCTCGTTCACGCAGGTCAAGGCGCTGCACGTGCTGCGCGAGGCCGACGACGTCAACGTCAAGGACGTCGCCGACCGCCTCGGCCTGTCGCTCCCCGCGATGTCGCGAGCGCTGGACGGGCTCGTCCAGCGCGGCCTCGTCGAACGGCGGGAGTCCGATCGGGACCGCCGCGCCAAGCTCGTCCGGCTCCTCCCCGCCGGACGGGAGGCGCTCGACGCGATCGAGCGCACGCGCCTGTCCGTGATCGAGGAGTTCACGGCCTCGCTCTCGGACGAGGAGCGCGCCGGATTGCACGCCACGCTGCTCCCCATCGTGGAAAGGATCCACACGCCGTGACGCACCGACTCCGTCTCTCCGAGTCGAACCGCCGCTGGTGGACGCTGGGCGCGATGTGCTTCGCGCTGTTCATGGTGATGCTCGACAACACCGTCACCAACGTCGCCCTCCCGTCCATCCAGCGTGACTTCGACGCCTCGCTGTCCGCCCTCGAGTGGACCGTCAACGCCTACACGCTCACGTTCGCCGTCCTGCTGGTCACCGGCGGCCGGCTCGGCGACATCTTCGGCCGCCGCCGCGTCTTCCTGATCGGCGTCGGCGTGTTCGCGTTCGCCTCGGCCACGATCGGCTTCGCGCCCGACGACGGCTGGCTCGTCGCCTCGCGCGCGCTCCAGGGCGTCGGCGCCGCGCTGATGATGCCGGCGACGCTCTCGATCATCACGAACGCGTTCCCGCCGCAGGAGCGCGGGCGGGCGATCGGCATCTGGGCCGGCGTGTCGGCGATCGCGCTTGCGATCGGCCCGCTCGTCGGCGGCTGGCTGACCGAGGACGTCTCGTGGCGGGCGATCTTCTTCCTCAACGTGCCGGTCGCGATCGCCGCCGTGGCGGTCACGCTGTTCGCGGCGCACGAGTCGCGCGACGAGACCGTCGACCACCGCGTCGACTACCCCGGCATCGCGACGCTGACCGTCGGCCTGACCGCGCTCGTGCTCGCGCTCGTCGAGGGCAACCGCTGGGGCTGGGGCTCGCCCGAGATCATCGCGCTGCTCGTCGGCTCCGTCGTCGCGCTGGCAGCGTTCGCGGCGATCGAGCGGCGCTCGCCGACACCGGTCGTGGACTTCGCGTTCTTCCGCTCGCGCCAGTTCGTGGCGACGAACGCGGTGGCCTTCATGGTCACGTTCTCGATGTTCGCGATCTTCTTCTTCCTGACGCTGTACCTGCAGAACATCCTCGGCTACGGCCCGCTCGAGACCGGCGTGCTGTTCCTGCCGAGCACGCTCGTCGTGATGGTCACCGGGCCGATCGCCGGCCGGCTGACCGACCGCCTCGGCCCCCGCTGGCTGATCGCCGGCGGGCTGCTGCTGATCGCCGCGTCGATGCTGTGGCAGTCGCGCATCACGGTCGACACGAGCTACGGCTACCTGCTGCCCGCGTTCATCGTCCTGGGCGCCGGGATCGGGCTCGTGATGTCGCCGATGAGCACCGCCGCGATGAACGCGGTCGACCGGAGCAAGGCGGGCGTCGCCTCCGGCACGCTGTCGATGAGCCGCATGGTCGGCGGCACGTTCGGCGTCGCCGCGCTCGGCGCGCTGGTCGCGGCGGTCGGGCGGCACGACCTCGAGCGGTCGCTGCCCGGTCTCGCCGCGCCGGCGCGTGACCGGCTCGTCGACGGTCTCGGTTCGGGCGCCGGGCTCGAGCATGCCCCGGCGGCGGTCCAGTCGGCGGCCGGCAACGCGTTCGTCGACGCGCTGAGCGCCGGGCTGACGGTGAGCGCCGTGGCGGCGCTGGCCGGCGCGCTGCTGGCCTGGGCGCTGCTGCGCGACGGGCGCCCGCACGTGCCGGCCGAGCAGGAGGCCGAGGCGGCCGCCGGCGCCGTGCAGGCGGCTACCGCCTAGCCTCGATCCACCGATCGGGTTCCGCGCGCGCCTGACCGCGCGCGCGGGACACGACGGACCTATCGCCTCGGCACCAGGACCTGCGCAAGGGCCCCGCTCGCGAAGCGCTGCTCGTCGACGACGTCCAGCTTCAGGTGCTCTTCCAGGTCGGCGAACGGGCTGCGGCCCGCGCCGATGGCGATCGGGACGGTCGTCAGCTGGTACTCGTCGACGAGGCCCAGGCGGGTCAGCGACTTGGCGAAGCCGGGGCCGCCGTGGACCAGGATCGTTCCGTCGTCGTCCCGAGCCTTCAGGTCCGCGATCGCCGCGCCCAGGTCCCCGCCGAAGATCTCGACGGGTCCCCATTCCGCCTTCTCGAGGGTGTGGGAGAAGACGGCCTTCGGCTTCTCGTTCATGGAGGTTGCGATCGGCCCCTCGGAGGCAGCCCAGTGCGGGCCCATGATCTCGTAGCTGCGGCGGCCCATCGCATGTACGCCGGCCTCGTCGAGGGCGCGCCGGGTCCACTCACCCGAGTCGTCGCCGAACCACTCGAACATCCATTCGTGGGTCCCGTCGGGGCTGGTGACAAAGCCGTCGAGAGACATGACCATCTTGAGGATCACTTTTCTATCGCTCATGGCGGTAGAGACCTCCCCGATCGCGTGAATTCATCGGTCGCAATCGGGCTTGGACCTCGAGTCCCGGATCGCGATCCGCGGGCTGTCCGCGACGATGCCCCGCCGGCGCAGCCCGGCGAGGCCGCGGCCCGCCGTCGCGAGCCCGACGAGGTTGACGCGGTCCTCGTGCAGCACGAAGCTGAAGCGCGTGCCTTCGAGGTGGCGGCGCTGGCCGTCGATCTCGACGTCGAAGCCCGCGTAGCCGGGGTCGACGTCGATGCACAGCGTCGCGCCGGCCGGCACCACGAGCGGCGGCGCGCTGCCGGCGTGCATCGCCAGCGGCGTGCACAGGAACGCCTGGGTGCCGGTGGGCAGGATCGCGCCGCCGGCCGCCAGCGAGTAGGCGCTGGAGCCGAGCGGGGTGGCCACGATGACGCCGTCGCCGGCCAGGCGCACGTACAGCTCGTCGTCGATCATCACGTCGGCGGCGATCTGGCCGGCTCCTCCGCGCACGAGCACGACGTCGTTGATCGCCCAGTCCGCGCCGGCCTCCGACGTCATCTCCAGCGCCGGCAGCGCGTGCGTGATCCAGTCGCCGGAGCGGAAGCGGTCGAGCGCGCCGTCGAGCTCGGAGGCGGTCACGGCGCTGAGCGCGCCGAGGCTCCCGCACGCCACGCCGAGCACCGGCGTGCGCGTGTCGGCGGCCTGCCGCAGCGCCGCCAGGACGGTGCCGTCGCCGCCGAGCGCGACCACCAGGTCGGCCCCGGTGACCGCCCCGGCCGGGGCCACGACGCGCCGCGAGCCTTCGGCGCCGAGCTGCACGAGCTCGAGCCCCTCCGCCTCGGTCCAGCGCTGCAGCGTGTCGATCACGCGGTCGATCTGGCGGGTTGGGTGGACGACCAGCGCGACGCGCCGGAACGGGACGCGCGAGGACTCGTTTTGCGACCGCGATGCGGGGTATCGGTGCTCGTGAGGAGGCATTGCTTGGGCGGGAGTATGCGGCAGCCGGGATTCGCTCTCGCCGTCGACGCGATCGGCGGCGTGCTGGCGCTCGAGGCGCGCGGCGCGATCGTCGCCGGGTCGCACGACGCGCTGGCCGAGTGCCTGCAGCAGGCCGTGCGCGGCGGGCGCCCCGTCGTGCTCGACCTCACCGAGGCCGACACGCTGGACGAAAGCGGCGTCGCCACGTTGATGGCGGCCCAGCGCGGACTGGCGACCCGGCTGCGGCTCGTGGTGGTCCGCGGCGGGCCGATCCACGAGATCCTGCGCCGCGCGGGCGTGTCGCACGTGCTCGCGCTGCACGCCTCGCGCGCCGAGGCGCTGGCCGCGGCCGGCGCGCCGTAGCCGGCGCCCCCCAAACGCCCGGCGTTGACGTTCGTGCGCGGACGCTAGCGCTTGCGCAGGCCGCTGCGCAGCGCGTAGTACGCGGGCCGGCGCTTGCCGTTGCGGGCGATGAACGCCGAGTCCCAGTGGCTCCCGGGGTCGTACAGCCACTGGTAGAAGTACAGGCGCTTGATGCGCCGGGAGTGCTTGGCGAGCTTGAAGATGCGCTTGACCGCCTTCTTCTGGCCCTTGAGGCCGCCGCGGTTGCGCAGGCCACCGGTCTCGGTCAGCCACACGGCGCCGCGCACGGTGTGCATGAAGTCGGCGGTCCCGCCGCGCTTGCGCGTCGCGTCCTTGTAGTTGTGGAGCGCCCAGATCTTGGCGCCGCGGACCGTCTTCTTGTACTTGCGCAGGTACGGCACCATCGTCTTGCCGTCCTTGACGTCGCCGGCGACGATCGTGCAGCGCCGGCAGGCGCGCCGGAGCGCGTTGAAGAGCTTCGCCGCCCTGCGCGGCTTGCGGTAGAACGGCTGCTCGACCGCGTTCGGCTCGTTCCACGCCGAGAACTCGCGCACGTGCGGGTAGCGCTTGCGGAACGCCTTGAAGCCCTTCCTGTACGCCTTCAGGGACGGGACATGCCGGCGGCCCTTGCGGCCCCAGTTGCGGTTGAACGAGACGAGCGGCCGCATGTGCGCCTGGCGGACGCTGGTCATCCACGTGTCGGCCCGGAAGATCTCGTACGGGCTGCGGTACCAGTCCCACGGGATCACGAGCCGCGCCGTCTTGAGCGCGTGCAGCTTGCGCATGTGGTGGTTCTGGAACGCCTCGGGATGGTTGTCGCCGATCCCGACCCGCGGCCGCTTCGCCGCGTTCGCGCTCACGGGCAGGGCGCACAGGATCAGCACGGTGGCGACGACGAGGCGGCGCATGGTGACTCTGGGTGTCCGCATGAGCCGGTTAAGACACCTCTGGCCGCCCGGAGTTGCTCCGCGGGGGTCCGATCGGGGCCACCGACCCGCTGCGCGCCCGCACCGACAGCAAGACGCTGACGTTCACGCTGTCCACCACCGCGCCCTAGACCAGGGCCGCGGCGACGACCGCGTCCTCCCAGGACATCCCCGTGCTCTTGAAGAGCCGGGGGCGTCCTGGGTCGGGCGTTGCCTCGCCGCGCACAAGCGCGGCGAGCGTGACGAGGCCGTCGGCGGTGGCGGCACCGGCGGCGATCGCGGCAATCACGTCGCCGGCCTCGCGCAGCGCCGACGTGCGCGACTCGACGACGATCGTGGCGCGCGCGGCCAGCGCGTCGTCGGTCTCGCGCGCTGCCGGCTCGTGCGACCCGATCGCCACGACCGTCGCGTCCTCGGCCACCAGGGCCCCGTCGAACAGCGGCTCGCGCGCGGTCGTGCAGCAGCAGACGATGTCGGCGGCGGCGACCAGCGCGTCGACGTCCGCGTGCTCGCGCCCGATCATGTCGACGCGGTCGATCGGGCGGACGGCGCGCAGCGCAGCCGCGTGCGCATGCGCCTGCGGGCCGCGGCCGAAGATCAGCAGCCGGCGGGCGCCCGGCGCCGCCAGGTGCCGCACGGCGAGCGCGGAGACCGCGGCGGTGCGCAGGTTGGTGAGCGCGATCCCGTCCACGAGCGCGCGGGGAGCGAGCGTCGCGCCGTCGAAGACGACGCAGACGCCCTGGACGCGCGGCTCGCCGCCGAGCGTGAGGAGCTTGACGACCGGCGCGCCGGCCGCCGCGGACGGCATGACCAGCAGCTGGCCGCGCTCGAGCTCGAGCGTCTGACGCGGCGGGTCGCGCTCCGGGTCCAAGCCGTCGAGGAGCGCCCGTTCGAGCGCGTCGGCCGCCTCCGCCGCGCCGAGGCGGGTCTCGGCGATGACTCTCATCGGATGACGAAGCCGGTGCCGAGCGGATCGCGCGGGTCGAGCACGAAGCGGTGCTCGCCGGTGCGGAACGCCGTCCCCTCGACCTCGGTCAGCACGCCGCCGTCGACCTGGCCGAGCGCGCGCGCATGGAACGTCGTCCCGACGATCGAGTCGTTGCGCCACGTGACGCCGTCGCCGAGGTCGAGCAGCGCGGTCCGCGCGCTGGTCGCCGAGCCGGTCGGCGAGCGGTCGACCTCGCCGTCGGCGAAGATCGCCACGTTGCGCTGATGGCGCGGGCCGACGTCCTCGTGGAAGACCGTGCCGTAGATACCGGACAGCCGGTCGTCCTCGGCGTGGCGGGCGACCTCGCTGCCGGCGAGCGCGGCCTTGATCTCGCGCCCGCGCGCGATCAGCGCAGGGAGGTCCTGGGGCACGACGCGCAGCCCGAACTGCTCGGCGGCGGCGAACGCGTAGATCGCGCCGCCGTACGCGACGTCGACGCTCGCGCCGGCGGCGTCCACGCCGCGATCGATCACGTACGCCGGGACGTTGCGGAACGCGACGCTCGTGACCGCCCCGGCGGCGCAGCGCACGCGAGCGCCGACGCGGCCGGACGGCACGTCGATCGTGACGTGCACCTCGCCGTCGCGCGGGGCGGCGACGCGGCCCGACTCCACCGCCCACGCGCCGAGCGCGATCGTCCCGTGCCCGCACGCGGTCGAATAGCCGTCCTTGTGCCAGAACAGCACGCCGAGGTCGGCGCCGTCGTCGTCGGGCGGTACGAGGAACCCGCCGTACATGTCGGCGTGCCCGCGCGGCTCGTGACACAGGAGCCGGCGGACGCGGTCGATCGCG
The DNA here is from genome assembly GCA_035706585.1 of Solirubrobacteraceae bacterium. Lineage (GTDB taxonomy): Bacteria > Actinomycetota > Thermoleophilia > Solirubrobacterales > Solirubrobacteraceae > DASSUW01. Next base: position 14,863 of record DASSUW010000457.1, read on the forward strand.
TCGGTGCGCGCCGCGTGCTCGCGGCGCTCGGCGACGGTCGCGCCCGGAATGTCGAGCACGCCTTCGCGGACGATCCGGAACGGCTCGCCGGCCGTGTGGTAGTCGGTCGTGGCGATGTCCACGGCGCCAGTCTTTCGCACGAACGCCGTCACAGGTGCGACACTCGCCCCATGGCGACGCCGGTGGCCGAGGCAAGCGCGGGCGCTCTGCTCGAGATCGCCACGCTGATCGCGCGCGAGGCGCCCGAGGACCTCGTGTTCGCGACGGTGTCCGAGCACGCCGCCGCCCACGTCGGCGCGGAGGCGGCCGTGGTGGCGCGCTACGTCGGCGACGAGCGTGCCGTCGTCGTCGGCTCCTGGCGCGAGGACGGCGGCCGCGGCTTCCCGGTCAACGCCGAGCTCGACTTCGACCGCACCAACAGCGCGTCCGGGCGCGTGCGCAGCAGCGGCCGGCCGACGCGCGTGGACAGCTACGCGGAGCTCACCGGCGAGCTGCCGCTGCTCATGCGCTCGCACGACCTGCGATCGACCGTCGCGGCGCCGGTCCTGCTCGGCCAGGAGGTCTGGGGCACGGTCGCCGCGTCGACCTCGCGTGCGCAGCCGCTGCCGACCGGCAGCGAGCACCGGCTCGTCCCGTTCGCCGAGCTCGTCGCGGTCGCGCTCGCCGTCGGCGAGCGGCGGCAGCGAGCAAATGCCTCGCGGCGGCGGCTGGTCGACGCCGCCGACGAGAGCCGCCGTCAGCTCGAGCGCGCGCTGCACGAAGGCGCCCAGCAGCACCTGCTCGCGCTCACGCTCAAGCTGCGCCTCGCGCGCGGGCGCGCCGACGACGGGTCCGAGCTGGCCCGGCTGATCGACGACGCGCTCGCGGAGGCCGACGTCGCCAACACGACGCTGCGCGAGCTCGCGCGCGACCTGTACCCGATCGTCCTCTCCGAGCGCGGGCTCGCGGTCGCGGTGCAGGCGCTCGCCGCGCGCGCCGCCACCGGAGTCCACCTTCGTGAGCTGCCCAAGGGCCGCTTCGATCCGCTCGCCGAGGCGACCGCCTACTTCGTCGTCGCCGAGTCGCTGGCCGCCACGCGCGACGACGTCGCGGTGACCGTCTCCGACCGCGGGGACCGCCTGTTCGTCGAGGTCGCGCCCGCTGACGCGCTCCCCGCGCTCGCCGACCGCGTGGCGGCGGTCGGCGGACAGCTGCAGACGGGCTCGCTGCCCGACGGCACCACGCTCCTGCGGGCCGAGATCCCGATCTAGCGCTCGTCCAGCGCCTCGATCTCGGAGCGCAGCAGCGCGACGAGCGGGCTGCCCGGGATCGTCCGCTCGAGCATCGCCAGCGACGTGCGGTGGCGCTCGAGCTTGTGCTCGAGCTCCGCCCACGGGGTGCCGGCGGCCAGCGCGGTGCGGATCTCGCGCACCTTGGAGACCTTGTCGGCGGCGTAGACGGCGGCGGCGTCTCCGCCGGCGGTCCGCACGCGCTCGCGGACGTCGTGCTTGCGCGCCTCCACGTCCGGGATCGACGGGTCGTCCGTCACCATCGCGACGAGACCGGCGACGTCCGGCCCGAAGCGGGCCTCGAGGTCGTCGAGCTGCTCGTCGGTCTTCTCGAGCACGTCGTGCAGGACCGCGGCGGCGACGACGTGGTCGGGGTAGTGCGTGCGGTCGAGCAGCGACGCCACCTCGATCGGGTGCATGACGAACGACGCGCCGTCGGAGTCGCGCAGCTGGCCGGCGTGCAGCTCGACCGCGAGCTCGACTGCCTGCTGCGCGAGCGGCAGGTCCCGCGCGAACGTCAGCTCGGGGACGGGGCGGTTCTCGCCGGCCATGCCGGAAACGCTAGAGCGCTGACGCGCTCGGCGCCATCCCCCGGCGCGGGAGCGGCCGGCTCGATCGGCGGCCGCGAACAGTCGCTGCCACCGCAGGCAGCTCGCGCCGGGTCGCGGCGCAGGTCGTAGAGCTCGCTGGCGCCCGACACGTGCGTCGCCACCCGCTACGGTGGGTGCTGCGCTCGACGTCTGCCGAGGCGGACGGTCGGGACGGAAGACACATGCCGGAGGGAGAGGTTCCCGGGCCATGGGGCCGGGCGCCGTTCGGATCCGGACTCCAGCACCCGTCCCAGGAGCGCTCGTGCCAGTACCTCAGTTTGAAGTTGCCGCGAAGCGGCGCGGTCCGCGCGCTGTCGTGAGCGCGTCGGGCGAGCTCGACATCGCCACGGCACCGCAGCTGTCGGCGGTCGTCGCGCTGGCGATGGGATCGCGGCCCGACGAGCTGTGCATCGACCTCACGGCGCTGACGTTCATCGACTCCACCGGCCTGAACGTGCTCTGCCAGGCGAACGATCGCTACGACGGCAGGCTCGTGATCATCTGTCCGCCGGGCAACGTCCGGCGGGTCTTCGACATCGCCGGCCTGGCGGGGCTTCTGCCGCTCTGCGATGGGCTAGAGTCGACCGGATCCAGGAGCCTCGAGGACAGCCAACGGGCCGTCTGATGACTGCCGTCGGCAACGCGCTGGTCGGACTGCACAAGGAGCAGTTCGGTCGCGGGCCGACCGCCGCGCGCGCCTACTTCGCCGGCCCGGACACGCTGATCTGCCTGCTCGAGGACGCGCTCCTGCCGGCCGAGCAGGCGCTCGTGGACATGGGCGAGCAGCAGCGCGTGCGCGACGCACGGCTGTTCATGCAGGTCGCGACCGCCGACCGCTTCACCGCGCGGATCGAGGAGATCGTCGGCCGCAAGGTCCATTCGTTCGTCAGCGCCCTCGATCCCGACAAGGCGCTCGCGTACGAGATCTTCGTGTTCGAGCCGGCCGGGTGACGCGGCGCCGGACGCCGCGCGCCTGTACGTCGTCGCCGCTGGGTAGCACCCGTCGGACGACGACCCTCAGGAGGCAGTGAGATGGCTGAGCCCGTCCCCGCCGGCAGCGACGTGTCCGCCGGCACCTACAAGTGCACGAACTGCGGCAACGAGATGAGCGTCAGCTCGACGACCCACCTGCCGCCGTGCCCGAGCTGCGGCAACGGCGAGTACCACACGCTCTCGGGCGGAGACTCCAAGCACGATCCGTACCCGTAGGCCCCGGCCGCCGGTCCTCATCCGCCCAGCGCGGCTTCGGCCGCCGCCGACGGCTCCGGATCCGGCAGCCGCAGCATCCTGAACGAGTTGAGCAGGCCGATCAGGCCGGCGAGCAGCGGGACGAGCAGCGCCACCTGCAGCGCGAGCGGGCGCGCGTCGGTGTTGATGCGCACGATCTCGGCCCGGATCTCCTCGGGCTGGTCGGCGAGCAGCTCCTCGAGCTGGGTGTTGCTCATGACCTCCGCGTCGTCCTCGAGCACGTTCGCGACGTGCTCCTGCTCGGCCGGCGGCAGCACGCTGCTCGCCTCCGCCTTGTTCGTGAACGCGATCGCGAGCGTGGCGAGCAGGATCGCGCCGCCGAACGCGAGCCCGAACGACAGCCCGAACGAGCCCCCGGCCGAGTTGACGCCGGCGGCCTCGCTCGCCCGCTCCTCCGTGACCGGCGACAGCGTGTAGTTGTTGAGCTGCGACACGAGCAGGCCGAGGCCGGAGCCGGCGATGATCAGCGGGATCGCGAGCGCCCAGCCGGAATCGGCGCGCGGCACGATCGGCAGCAACAGCCCGAAGCCCACGGTGACGAGCGCGAAGCCGGCGCGTACGAGAGCGGCGGGCCGCCGGCCGCCGCCCCGGCGCCCGGCCAGCAGCGCCATCGCGAACATGCTCAGCGACAGCGGCGCGAGCGACAGGCCGGCCTCCATCGCGTTGTACTCGAGCACCATCTGCAGGTAGATCGGCAGCGCGATGATCGCGCCGCCGAGCGCGATCTGCTGCGTCATCTGCTGGGACACGCCGAGCCGGAAGAACGGCGAGCCGAAGAGCTCGATGTCGAGCAGGGCCGGCTTGCCGTCGCGCTTGCGCCGCCGCAGCCACCGGAAGAGGCCCACAAGCGCCACCGCGCCGATCGCGATCAGCGCGCCGACGTACTCCCCGCCCTCCTGCCAGACCAGGATCCCCAGCACGACGCCGCCCATCCCGAGCACGGACAGCAGCGCGCCGACAGCGTCGACGCCGCGCGAGCCGGTGTAGGGCACGTCGCGGACCAGCTTGATGCCGGACAGGACGACGGCGATGACCAGGACCTCGAGCGCGAACGCGACGCGCCACGACAGGTACGTCGTGATGAACCCGCCGAGCAGCGGCCCGACCGCGGTGGCGATCGCCGCCGAGGCGCCGACCAGCGCGTACACCTTCGTGCGCGCCGCGCCGTCGAAGTTGCCGTGGATGAGCGACTGCATCGCGGGCAGCAGCAGCGCCGCGCCGATCCCGCCGACGATCGCCCAGAAGACGATGACCGCCGTCACGGTCTGCGCGACGGTCATCGCCACGCCGCCGATCGCGTAGCCGAGCAGCCCGAGCACGTACGCGCGCTTGCGGCCGAACAGGTCGCCGACCTTGCCGCCGATCAGGATGAACGCGGCCGACACGAGCGCCTCGAGCGCGATCGCGGACTGCACGCTGCTGACCGTCGTGCCGAGGTCCCGCACCACCGCCGAGATCGACACGTTCATGAACGACGTGTCGACGACGAGCACGAACATCGCCATCGCGAGCAGCAGCGCGAGCCGACCGGTCGTCGCGCTCTCGGCCGGCTGCGCCTGGGCGTCGGTCGCCGTCACGCTTCGGCCTCGAGCCGCTTGCGGGCCTCGAGGTTGGCCGCGTGCTCCTCCGGCGTGACCTCGGGCCAGCGCAGGTCGAGGCCCTCCAGCGTCTCGACGATCACGCCCGCCACGAGCGCCTGCGTGAGCCACTTGTGGTCGGCGGGGATCACGTACCACGGCGCCCACGGCGTCGACGTCGCCGACAGCGCCGCCTCGAACGCGGCCATGTAGTCGTCCCAGCGCTCGCGCTCGGCCACGTCGGCGGCGTTGAACTTCCACTCCTTGCCGGGGCGGTCCAGGCGCGCGAAGAAGCGCTCCTTCTGCACCTCCTTGGAGACGTGCAGGAAGAACTTGACGATCCTGGTGCCGTTGCGTTCGAGGTGCCGCTCGAACGCGTTGATGTCCTCGTAGCGCTCCTGCCAGAACGTCTCGTCGCGTTCGCCGGGCGGCAGCCGCTGCGCCTCGAGCCACTCCGGGTGCACGCGCAGCGCGACGACCTCCTCGTAGTGCGAGCGGTTGAAGATCCCGATCCGCCCGCGTTCGGGCACGGCCTTCGCGGTGCGCCAGAGGAAGTTGTGGTCGAGCTCCTCCGGCGACGGCTTCTTGAACGAGACGACCTGGACGCCCTGCGGGTTCACGCCCGACATCACGTGCTCGATCGCCGAGTCCTTGCCCGCGGCGTCCATCGCCTGCAGCACGATCAGCAGCGCGTACTGGTCGCTCGCCCATAAGAGCTCCTGGGCGTCGGACAGCCGCTCGATGTTCTTCGCGAGCGACTCCTTCGCCTCCTGCTTGAGCTCGTCGCCACCCCATCCCGTGTCGCGACGGCTGAGCTCTGCCCGCTCACCCGGTGCCACGGTGAGCGAGGCGAGCAGCGTCATGCGGTGACCTCCCGGCGGCGCAGCAGGACCTTGCGGATCTCGGACGCCAGCACCACGAGCAGGCCGGCACCGATGCAGATCAGCCACTGGTTGCCGGTCAGCTCGACGGTGTCGAGGATGCGCTGGAAGAACCGCAGCTCGGTCGCGAAGATGATCGCCGCGGCCGACATCAGCGACGTGACGATGAAGCGCCGGTCGCCGAACGTGTCGAGGCTGAACACCGACCGCAGCTCGTCGCGGGCGGTGAACGAGAACGCGAGGTTGGAGATCGCGAACGTCGTGACCGCCATCGTGCGCGCCAGCCCGGCGCCCTCGGCGTCCTCGGCGCCCGCCGCCACGCCGAGCGCGGCGACGGCCATCACCAGGCCGGCGATGACGAACCAGCGCGTGTCCGAGCGCGTGAGCAGCGGCTGCTCGGGCTTGCGGGGCCGGCGCTTCATGAGGCCCTGCGTCGGCTCGCCGTAGCCGAGCCCGACCGACTGGAAGACCTGCGTCGTGAAGTTCACCCACAGCGTCTGCAGCGGCGTGAACGGGACCCCGCTGGCGATGTTGAGGATGCTCGCGCCGAGGAACGTGATGATCATCCCCGCCAGCACGCCCATCTGGAAGCGGATGTACTTGACGAGGTTGTCGTAGAGCCCGCGGCCGAGCTCGACCGCCTTGACGATCGTCGCGAAGTTGTCGTCGGTGAGGATCATCGCCGCGGCCTCCTTGGAGACCTCGGTGCCGGTGATGCCCATCGCGATCCCGATGTCGGCCTGCTTGAGCGCCGGCGCGTCGTTGACGCCGTCGCCGGTCATGCCGACGACGTGGCCCTTGCGCTTGAGGATGTCGACCAGCCGCACCTTCTGCTCGGGCGTCACGCGCGCGATCACGCCGATCCCGTCGATCTCCCGGTCGGCCTGCTCGTCGCTGAGCTCGGCGAACTGCGCGCCGGTGATCGCGCGGCCCTCGATGCCGAGCTCGTGGGCGATCGCCTCGGCGGTGACGGCGTGGTCGCCCGTGATCATGCGCACCTGGATACCGGCCTCGTGCGCGGTCGCGATCGCCGCCTTCGCCGCGGGCCGCGGCGGATCGACGATCCCGACCAGGGCGAGCAGCGTCAGGTCCTGCATGCCCTCGAGCAGGTCGGCGCCGGGGTCGAACGCCGCGGGGTGGAAGTCCTTGCGCGCGGTCGCCATCACGCGCAGACCCTGTTTGGCGAGCCGCTCGTTCTCATCGAGGTAGCGCTGCTTGAACGCGTCGTCGACGCCGGCGACCGCCAGCGCGGGATCCAGGTGCGAGCCCGCGCGCGCCAGCAGCTGGTCGGGCGCGCCCTTGACGAAGCAGCGGATCACCTCGCGCCCGGCCTCGTCGTCCATCCGGTGGAACGTCGCCATCAGCTTGTAGGCGGTGTCGAACGGCAGCTCGGCCACGCGCGGGTAGCGCTCGCGCGTGATCACGGGGTCCACCCCGCCCTTCTCGGCCAGCACGACCAGGGCGCCCTCGGTCGGGTCGCCGATCATCTCCCCTGCCGGCGTCACGACCGCGTCGCAGGCCAAGGCGAGCGGGAACATGAACGGCTCGAGCGGGATGTCCGGCTCGCCGGCGACGCGCTTGATATGCCCCGCGGACGAGTAGCCGGTGCCGGAGATCGTGTAGCGACGGCCCGGGATCGTCAGCTCGACGGCGGTCATCTGGTTGAGCGTCAGCGTGCCGGTCTTGTCGGAGCAGATCGCCGACGTGGCGCCGAGCGTCTCGGTCGAGCGCAGCCGCTTGACGATCGCGTTGGCGGCGGCCAGCATGCGCGTGCCGCTCGACAGGATCGTCGTCACCACGGCGGGCAGCCCGGTCGGGATCGCGGCGATCGCGAACGCCACGGCGACGGTGAACACCTCGGTGAACGTCTGCCCGCGCGCCATGTTGATCACGACGGAGGCGACGAGCGCCAGGCCGGCGATCGTGACCAGCTGCTTGGTGAGCTTGTCGAGCTGGCGGGTGAGCGGCGACTTGGACTCGTCCTGGCGCTGCAGCATCCCGGAGATGTGGCCGACCTCGGTCGCCATCCCGGTCGACGTCACGACGAACTCGCCGGTCCCGCGCGTGACGTTCGTGTTCATGTAGACCATGTCGGTCCGGTCGCCGAGCGGCGCGTCGGCGCCGTCGACGGCCGCGGGCGTCTTGCCGACCGGCAGGCTCTCCCCGGTCAGCGCCGCCTCCGCGACCTCGAGCGTGGCCGCCGCCAGCACCCGGCCGTCGGCCGGCACCACGTCACCGGCCTCGATCTCCACGACGTCGCCGGGCACGAGCTGCTCGGCCGGCACGAGCGAGAGCTCGCCGTCGCGCCGCACGCGCGCCCTGACGATCATCATCTTCGCGAGCGCGGCCACGGCGGCCGCCGCCTTGCCCTCCTGGCTGAGCCCGAGCGCCGCATTGACCAGCGTCAGCAGCAGGATCACGACGCCCGTGCCGTACTGCTTGACCGGGTAGAGCGAGATGATTCCGGCGACGAGCAGCACGATCTGCATCGGGTCCCGGTACTGGCGCAGGAACGCGTGCAGGCGCGACTCGGCCTTAGCCTCGGCGAACTTGTTGGGGCCGTGGCGCGCGAGCCGCTCGGCCGCCTCCTGGCTGCTCAGCCCGCGGTCGGGCTCGACCTGGAGCTCGTGCAGCGCGTCGTCGCGCGAGAGCACGTGCCACGCGGTGGCCGTGGTGGCAGGGGCCGGCCCGGCTGCGGTTGTCGCCATGGTGCGACGATCCCGCCCGGCGGCGCACCCGCACAAGGATGCGGGCACCACCTCGCGCCGGGAGGCGAGCGTCATTGCCCGCGTCTCGGGCCGGGCCTAGGGTCGGCTCACAGTCCCCGTCCTCCGGGAGTCGCCATGGCGCAGTTGCACGAAACCGAGAGCTCCTCCTATACGCGGCCGTCGCAGGGCTGGGCGGGCTGGGTCGTGTTCGCGGCCACGATGCTGGTCCTGATCGGCTGCCTGCATCTCATCCAGGGCCTCGTCGCGCTGTTCGACGAGGGCGTGATGGTCACCGCCAGCAAGGACGACCTGGTGCTCATGGACATCGACGTCTGGGGCGTCGTGATGCTGATCTGGGGCCTGCTGCTCGCCGGCACCGGCGTCGCGCTCGCCTACGGGAGCGGCTGGGCGCGTGTGTTCTCGATCTTCCTCGCGTTCGTCGGCGTGATCCTGCAGATCGGGTTCCTGTCGGCCTATCCGATCTGGTCCACGATCGTCATCGCGCTCGACATCTTCGTGATCTACGCGCTCACGGCCCGGTGGTCCGAGGCGCGCGCCGCGATGGATCGATGAGATGGCCCGCCGGACCGTCGCGATCGGCTGCATCGTCCTCGCGTCGATCGTCGCGCTGCTCGCGATCCTCGCGATCTGGCTGAACCGGCAGGCGCTGAACACCGACAACTGGGCGAAGACCAGCAGCGAGCTGCTCGAGCAGCCGGTGATCCAGCAGCGCGTCGCGGCGCGGCTGACCGACGAGCTGTTCGCGAGCGTCGACGTCGAGGCGGCGCTCGCCGACGTGCTGCCGCCGCGCGCCGAGCCGCTCGCCGGGCCGGCCGCGAACGCGCTGCGCACACAGGTCGAGAAGCAGGCGAACAAGGCGCTGCAGCGGCCCGAGGTGCAGCAGCTGTGGGTGAATGCCAACGCGGTCGCACACGCGCAGCTGATGGATGTCCTCGAGGGCGGCGGCACCACCGTGCAGACCGCGAACGGCGAGGTCACGCTCAACCTGAAGGACCTGCTGGCGAAGCTGCAGGAGCAGACCGGCGTCGGCGGCCGCCTGCGCAAGGTGCTGCCCGCCAGCGCGACCGAGATCCGCCTGTTCCGGTCGGGCGAGCTCTCGACCGCGCAGGACGTGGTGAAGGTGCTGCGTCCGCTGCCGGTCGTGCTGCTGCTGATCTCGGTCGGCCTGCTGGCGATCGCCCTGATCGTCGCCCCGGGATGGCGGCGGCGCGCCGTGCGGGGGTTCGGCTTCGGGCTGATCGCCGCGGGCGCCGGCGCGCTGCTGATCCGCTCGGTCGCCGGCGACGCGTTCGTGAACTCGCTGGCGTCGACGGCCGCGGCGGAACCCGCGGTCGCCGAGGTCTGGGACATCGCGACGAGCCTGCTCGTCGACGTCGCGACCGCGGCGATCATCTACGGCGTCGTGATGGTCGCCGCCGCCTGGCTCGCCGGCCCGATGGCCGCCGCGACCGCGGTCCGGCGCTCGCTCGCGCCGTACCTGCGCGAGCCCGGCTTCGCGTACTCCGGGCTGGCGATCGTCGTGGCGATCATGGTCTGGTGGGCGCCCACGCCCGCGTGGCGCAACGGCCCGATGCTGCTGATCCTCGTCGGGCTGCTGATCGCCGGCGTCGAGGGGCTGCGGCGGCAGGTCATCCGCGAGTTCCCCGACGCCACGCGCGATGCCGCCAAGCGCCGCTACCGCGAGCGCTGGGCGAACTTCGCGGCGGCGAGCCGGCGCCGCGGCGAGGCGATCGGCGCCGCCGCCTCGCGTACCGCCCACTCGGCGTCGAGCGCGCTGGCGACCCGGCGCGAGCCGACGGTGACGCAGTACACGAGCGAGGTCTCGCCCGAGGAGGCGCGGCTCGAGCAGCTCGAGCGACTGGCTCAGCTGCGAGCCGCGGGCATCCTCGACGACGCGGAGCTGCGCGCGGAGAAGGCGCGGATCCTTCAGCCGCGCGTGCCGGCCTGAGCCTCGGCGTCCGCCAGCAGCGCGTCGGTCTTGGCCGACGCGCCGCGCGGCAGCACGAGGACCGGGCAGGCGGCGTGGTCGACGACCTTGCGTGACACGGATCCGAGCACGACCGCGCGCTTGGGCCCGAGCCCACGCGACCCCATCACGAGCAGGTCGACCTGTCCGGACGCGGCGATCAACCCGTCGGCCGCATCGTTGACCAGGACGTCGACCTCCGCGTCGAGATCCCCGGCGACCTCGGCGACCGCGTCGCGCAGCTTCCGCTCGTCGGACAGCCGCCCGCGCGCCGCCTCGCTCTCGGTCGGCGAGATGTCCTGGTGGCGCTCGGACAGCAGGCCGCCCGCCGACTCGCTCGCGTGCTCGGGGTCGAGCACGGTGATCGCGCGCAGCTTCACGCCGCCGGCGCGGGCCAGGCTCGCCGCCGCATGGAGCGCCTCGCGGCCCTCCTCGCTGTCGCTGTACGCCGCCCCGATCGTCTGGACCCCTTCGGCGGGCTTCTCGTAGCCGTTCGGGACCACCGCCACCGGGCACGAGCTGGAGTGGATCACGCGCTCGGCCGTCGTGCCCAGCAGGGCCGCTCCCATCGTGCCGCGGCGCGTCGAGCCGAGAACGATCAGCTCCGGGTCGAGCTCGTCGACCGCGCGGGCGAGCCCGCGCGCCGCCGTCGTGTCCTCGAACACGCGCACCTCGACGTCGTGCAGCCCGCGGCGGCTGAGGCCGCTGCGCAGGTGCTCGATCGTGCGGTCCTCGTCGCCCTCCGGCACGTCACCGCCCATGCGGTGCATCACCGGACCCCCATGTCTCACCGCCACGATCACGAGCGGAGCACCGGTGACGCGACTGGCCGCGAGCCCGAACTCGAGCGGCTCGCGCGCGGCCGTCGCGGGCGAGAAGGCGGCGACGATGGGCGAGCGTGACTGGGGGTCCTGAGTCTCCATGGGCCGACGCTACGACCGCGCACGCGCCATCGCATCGCCTGAATCGGGTGAGCCGATCGCGCTTGATGACTCCTCACCGATCGCGATGCCGAGATCGACGAACTCGCCGCCGACGCTCTCAACGGCCAAGACGTTGTTCTCTTCGCCCCGCGGCGGCTCGGCAAGACCTCGCTCGTGCACCGCACCGCGCAGCGGCTGACGACCGAGAAGGCCCTCGTCGCCGAGGTCGACCTGTGGGTCACTCCGACCAAGGAGAAGCTCGCGGCCCGGCTGGCTCGCGAGATCGCCGACATCCTCGGTATCTCCGCCAAGGCCAGGGAGATCGCGCGAGTCTTCGGAAGCCTGCGCATCAGGCCGATCGTGACCGTCGAGGACGATGGCTCGTTCGCATTCAGCTTCGCGGCCGGCCACAGCGTCGCGGACGTCGACGAGACCCTCGAGCGACTGCTGCGGATGCTGGGAGAGACCGCGGCGTCGCGGAACCGGCCCGTGGTGCTGATTCTCGACGAGTTCCAGGAGATCGTCGTGATCGATCCCGGACTGACGAAGCTGATGCGCTCGGTCTTCCAGGAGCAGCCCGAGGTGGCCCACATCTACCTCGGCAGCAAGCGCCATCTGATGGAGCGCATCTTCAACGACCAGAACGAGCCGTTCTGGCGCAGCGCCAAGCGCATCGAGCTCGGCCCCATTCCCGCCGCCGATTTCAAGCCGTTCATCCGCGCACGGTTCCGCGCGACCGACCGCGACATCACGGACGAGGTTGTCGACCGCGTGCTCGAGATCACCGGCGGCCACCCGTACGCCACGCAGCAGTTGTGTTACTTCCTGTGGGCGGAGACACCGGAGGGAGCCGGTGCCGACGACGAGCGCCTGGAAGCCGCGCTCTCACGGCTCCTCGTCTCGGAGCACACGCACTTCAGCGACCTCTGGGATCGGGCGACAGGCAACCAGCGGCTCCTCCTGTCCGCGCTCGCCGATGAGCCGGGGCGTCCGCAGACGAGGGACTACCAGACTCGCCATGGCCTCCGCGGCTCCTCGACGACGCAGAAGACGGTCAACGCGCTCATGCAGCAGGAGCTCGTCGCCAAGCACGACGGGTTCGTCGCGATCTCAGAGCCCTTCCTGGCCGACTGGATCCGAGCGCAAACCCGTTAGTCGCCACGTATCCTGTTTGGGATAATCCCTCGTGGTATAGCGCTAGGCGACGAGGACGAGGGCGGCGAGTGACGCCGCGCTCGCGAGCAGCAGCGGGCGGTCGCGGCGCAGCGCCAGCGAGGCGAGCACGGTGAGGACGCCGAACGTGACCAGCCCGGTCGTGCGCGCGGTCGCGACCGTGTCCTCGTGCTCGGCGATCGCGATCGCCACGAGCGTGGCGGCTGCCTGGACGGCCGCGATCGCGGCCGTCGCGCGCATGCCGGCGGCCGACGCGCCGTAGCCGAGGCCGATCGTCTGGAACAGCATCGCCGTGAAGCTCAGGTAGAGGACCTGCAGCGGCTCCAGCGGCAGCCCGCCGGCGACGTCGAGCACGCTCGCTCCCAGGAACGTGAGGATCAGCGCGGCGGCGGCGCCGAGCTGGAACCGCACCGCGCCGTCGACGTTCTCGCGCAGGCCGCGCGCCGACGCGAGCGCCCGCACGATCGTCGACGCGCGGCCGTCGGCGGTGACGATCGCTGCCGCCTCGGCCGCGACCCCGGGAGCCGTCGCGATGCCGGCGTCGGCCGCCGCGAGCGCCGGCGCGTCGGCGATGCGGTGGCCGGTCGCGGCGACGACGAGGCCGCCGCTCGTGAGCGCCTCGACGAGCCGCAGCTCGTGCTCCCAGTCCGCGCGCGCGATCACCCCGACGGTCGCGAGCTCGCGCCGCGCGTCGCCGGCGCTCAGCGCCGCAAGCTCGCTGCCGGTGATCGCCCGCCCGGCGATGCCGAGCGCACGGGCCGTCGCTCCGGCCGCGGCGGCGTGGTCGCCGGTGACGACCCGGACGGCGATGCCGGCGGCGCGCGCCCGGGCGAGCGCATCCGTCGCGTCCGGGCACGGCGGATCCGCGAGGCCGACGAGCGCGAGCGGCATCAGATCGTCGGCGAGCG